>NZ_JAIQXS010000003.1:0-438981 GCF_020166565.1 Rhizobium sp. 3T7 | reverse complement strand
GACGACATTGCCGATGCCGCCGTTGTGGCGTTGACCGACGCCAGCCATGTTGACAAGACCTGCGAACTGACCGGTCCACGCGCGCTAACCTTCCGCGCGGCGGCCGAGATCGCTGAAGCATGCGGCAGGGATATCGCCTATCAGCAGGTATCCATGGCAGAGTTCAAGGTGGGACTTGCTGCCGCTGGGCTGCCGAAAGACATGATCGACCTTCTCGAAGAGCTCTTCACGCAGGTGCTTGATGGCAGAAATTCGCAGGTTGCGAATGGGGTCGCGGAAATTCTCGGCCGCCCCGCCAAGGATTTCGGCGACTATGCACGCGATGCTGCTGCCAATGGAACGTGGAGGGTATGACAATGACACTTGTTCTCAGTATCGCTTTGGCGGCCGCGGCGATCGGCAGCGGCCTTGTTGCCGGCATCTTCTTTGCGTTCTCAACCTTCATCATGACGTCGTTCGCCCGCATTCCCACCGAACAGGGTATAGCGGCGATGAACTCCATCAATGCCACGATCGTGCGCTCGCCCTTCATGCTGCTTTTCGTACCGACCGTGGTCCTATGCCTCGTGATCGCTGCCGTCGCGTTCTTCAACTGGCGCGGTGGCATCAGCGTCTGGATGCTCTCCGGCGCAGTGCTTTACGTCTTTGCATCGTTCCTCTCCACCATCGTCTTCAACGTGCCAATGAACGACGCGCTGGCGAAAGTCAGCGGCAGCGGCGCCGAGGCCACCGCGCTCTGGACGGCCTACCTCAAGGATTGGACCTGGTGGAACCACGTGAGGACGATTGCTTCGCTCCTCGCCTCGATCGCCTTCGTGCGCGCCTTGATGCTCGTGTGAAATAAGGCGGGAGGGGATACCTCCTCCCGCTGGCGACATTATATCCGTTCGCAGAAGGTGAGCCGGTTATTGAAGGGGTCGATGACCTCCATTTCGAGGCCCCAGGGCGCCTCCTGTAGGCCGGGCTTCATGTAGCGATATTGCTTGGCCGCGAGCTCGGAGTGCAAGACACGAACACCAGTGACGGGCACGAAGGCGCGGGCGCCGGGGCTGGCGTCGCCGGAATGTTCGCTGAGATGGAGGATCATGCCGCTTCTCGACACCTGGCAGTAGAGCGGGAAATGATCGCCGAAGCGGTGCTCCCAATCCAGCGCGAAGCCGAGAAAGCCGCAATAGAATTCCTTCGCCTTGTCGACGTCGAAGATGCGGAAAATCGGAATCGGCTGCTGAATGGCAATCGCGGGCGTTGCCGCTTCCTGCTCTTCAAGCTTGGCCGAGAGGATATTCCACTGATCGAACCCGAACTGGCGGGCAACGATCTCCAGGGTTTCGCTATGGGTGAAGTCTATGTCGCGGGTAGCCAGAGCCTGCCGCAGAGCTTTCGCCATGAGCTTGGCGTCGCGAAAATCGCGCATGATTCATTCCTTACGTTGGCGGCAAACAGGATGATCAGTGCCCGCGTCTGCTGACCCGTTCGCCATCAATCGCCAAACGGCAAGGGATGTGAAGGATATATCTGGATGCATTCACCATCGCGCTTTCGCGCCGCGGGGCGGCTGGCCGCATCCGGCCGACGGCGACAATAGGCGAGCTGAGTTTTTCGATCAAGAGCCGGTGCGAGCCGCACCCGCCGGCACAGAGTGGAGATGGCTTGCGAGCTCGATTCGGTTCCGGCCCGCGCGCTTGGCGGCGTAGAGCGCCTTGTCTGCAGCATTCAGCATGGCGTCAAAATCGATCGGTGTGGAGCGCCCTGGCGCGACACCGACACTGACCGTGCATGTGAGTGTTTCGTCGTCGAGGTAGATCTCGCGGCCGGCAAAGGCTTTGCGGATGCGCTCGGCCACCATTTCGGCACGGCCAGGCATGATCTCTTTCAGAACCAGCGCAAACTCCTCGCCGCCGAGGCGCGCGGCGGTATCACCGGTTCTGCAATTCGCCGCGAGCTCAGCTGCGAAAACCTTCAGCACACGGTCGCCTCCGGCGTGCCCAAAGGTATCGTTAACGGACTTAAAGTGATCGAGATCGAAGATCAGCACTGCGGTTGCCGATCCCATCAGACCCTGCCCGTAGCGATCGAAAAGCGCACGGCGGTTCACGAGCCCGGTCAGCGGATCCGTCATGGCATCCAGACGGTGCCGCGCGGCGAGCCGCCACTGGTGAAGTGCCAGCGATAGGGCACCGATACCGGTCATGCTGGCGATGCATATCGCAAGGCTCAGATCCTCGGCCCAATTGCTCGGCGCAACGCCCAGCACCATCTTTCCATCGGCGATCAGGACGGCTGCGCACAGGACGAAGGAGATCGCCGTCAGGCAATAGAGGACGGTAATTCCGGTCAGAGGCGCCGGCGCCTCTTGCCGCGCCCGCCAATACTGACAGGCGGTAGCGAAGAGCATGGCAGCGATCGCCGCATTTTCGGCGATAAATGCGAGCCCATCATAACCGATCAACAGCGGAGGAATGGAAAAGAGCATTGCCACCAGGGCGCCGGCGACGGTGGCTCGCAACGGCAGTCTGTCAGTACGAAACTGGCAACCGGCACCCCAGACAGTTGCAAAGCCGGCATGGAAAAGTACGAACGAGACAACGGCAAACACCACCACCGGATCGTCGACATACATGCCGTAAGCAACGATGCCGCTGACGATCAGAACGAGGCCCAAAGTGCAGGTTAAAAGAAAAGTCTCGGAGCGGCGCACAAACCAACTGCCCAGCGACGTAAGGGCAAGACACGTGGTCGAGACAGCAAGCGCCATCAAAAGGGAATTGTAGTCAAGCGTCATGCTTTAGAAATCGCGACGGCCATCGCGCCCCCATTCGTGCGAAGCCTACGGGTCTGCTATGACGAATGTCTTACTTATTTCGTTAAAAATTCATGCATTTAGATTAGAGATGCCGCAGGCATAGCATATCGCCGCAACCCTCAAAGAAGAGCGGCAGTAAACATTCCGCAATGACAAAAGATCTTTAGCGCTCAACGTCCCAATGGAGCGGGAACATTGGATCGAAAACGGTAACCAGGCCTGCGCCGGTTTCGACCTTGCTCGGAAAACTGACGGGGTTATCATGCTTGACCAGCGTTATTCTTTCTTCGTTGGCCGGCAGGCCATACCAGGCGGGTCCGTTCAGCGATGCGAAGGCCTCGAGCTTGTCGAGCGCGTTTTCCTGTTCGAACACATGCGCAAGGCAGCTCATCGTGTTGACCGATGTGTAAATGCCGGCGCAGCCACAAGCGCACTCCTTCAAGGGATCGACATGCGGGGCTGAATCGGTGCCGAGGAAGAAGCGCTGATCGCCGCTTGTTGCGGCAGCGCGGAGGGCAAGGCGGTGGTTCTCGCGCTTGGCGACCGGTAGACAGTAGTAATGCGGGCGGATGCCGCCAACGAGGATAGCATTGCGGTTGATGATCAAATGGTGCGTCGTGATCGAGCCCGCGAGATTGTCATCCGCGGACTTGATGTAATCGATGCCGTCCCTGGTGGTGACGTGCTCCATCGTGACCTTGAGTTCTGGCAAACGCTTGCGGAGCGGATCGAGCACGGTTTCGATGAACACCGCTTCACGATCGAAGATGTCGACGTCAGGTGTCGTCACCTCGCCATGAACGCAAAGCGGCAGGCCGATCCTGGCCATGCGTTCCAGCACCGGCATCGCCTTTTCGATATCGCGCACGCCGCCATGCGAATTGGTCGTGGCGCCGGCCGGGTAAAGCTTGACGGCGGTGATCAGCCCGCTCGCCTTGCCGGCCTCCACATCATCGGGATTCGTATGTTCCGTCAGATAGAGCGTCATCAGCGGCTGGAACTTGTCGTCCTTCGGCAGCGCCGCCATGATGCGCCCGCGATAGGCTTCAGCGTCCGCCGTGGTCACCACCGGCGGCACAAGGTTCGGCATGATGATCGCGCGGGCGAAGTCACGGCTGGTATCGCCGATCACACCTTCCAGCATGGCGCCGTCACGCAAGTGCAGGTGCCAATCATCGGGGCGACGGATGGTGATCGATTGCATGCGCTGAAACTCCGCGGGCTGGCCTGTAAGGTTCAGCCCTGCGCATTATCACCCCGATGCGGGGCATGGCAAACATTTTGGCCACGGTTCTTCAGACAGGTGCGCCATGTTCATTGAAGCCGGGCGTGCCACGGCTGACATACCAGACGAGAAGAACGATCCAGCCCACCAGCGGAATGACGCCGACCAGAATCCACCAGCCAGAGCGGCCGATATCATGGAGGCGCCGAACCGCGACGCCGAGGCCGGGAAGCAACACGGCAAGACCGTAGAGGGCGCCGAGTATTTCGTAACCGAAGAGGACTTTGTCGAGAAAGGCCAGGATCAGTGAGGCGATGACGTTGAAGAGCGCAAACCACCAAAATTCGGGGCGGCCGGCGCGGCCGCTGAAGACGGCGTATTTCGAGAAAACTGTCGAGACTGCTTCCGTGAAACCCATGCGCTCTCCCTCCAGGCATTCCGCTGATAAAGTAGAAGTTGCATGAGGATAAACCTGCAACGATTCCATCACGCGCGACAAGTCCAGTACTTCAGCCGGAACAGCGGACAGATCAGGCTATGTCGAGCGTCACATCCGCCCTGCGGCGGTTGCCGAGGATCAGCCGGCCATTAGGCAGATCATTGCCGTAGACCTTGGCGCTCGCTTCCTCCTCTGTCAGCCTGTAGCCGCGCCAGCGCGCCCACAGCCGCTCCTCGAGCACCTCGATCGGCGGCGCCAACATCACCGAGTAGTCGAAGATGCCTTCGAGTTCGGCCCATTTGCCCTGGCTGAACAGCAGGTAGTTGCCCTCGACGATGATGAAGCGATGCTCCTGCGAAACGACACGCGCCGAGGCGATGGCTATCTCGCGGGTCCGGTCGAAGACCGGGATCAGGACTTCCTGGTCGGCAGGGCGTACAGCCCGGATGATATCCAGGAAGCCTCGAACGTCGAAGGTCTCCGGGATACCCTTGCGCGCCAGAAGACCGCGTTCGATGAGGATGGCATTGTCCATATGGAAGCCATCCATCGGCAGGACCTCGGCCGTTTCGCCCCTGGCCTTCAGGGCATCGGCAAGATTGTCTGCCATGGTGGACTTTCCAGCGCCGGGGGGACCGGCAATGGCGATCAGGAAGCGTTTGACATCGCCGGCGCGGTCGATGACCTCGCCGGCGATTTCGTCGATCGTGACGCTCATGCGGCGACCGGCTCCGTCGGCACGGCCTTGGCGCCGGTCATGAAAGCAACGGCATCGGACATCGTGTATTCCTTCGGATTGATGACCGTGAGACGGCGGCCAAGCCGATGAATATGAATGCGGTCGGCGACCTCGAAAACATGTGGCATGTTGTGCGAGATCAGCACGATCGGCAAACCGCGCGAGCGTACGTCGAGGATCAGTTCCAACACCTTGCGGCTTTCTTTGACGCCGAGGGCGGCCGTCGGCTCGTCCATGATAACGACCTTCGATCCGAAGGCGGCGGCGCGCGCCACGGCCACACCCTGGCGCTGCCCGCCCGAGAGCGTTTCGACCGCCTGGTTGATGTTCTGGATGGTCATCAGGCCAAGCTCGGAGAGCTTGGCGCGCGCCCGCTTCTCCATCGCCGGGCGATCGAGCATACGGAACCAGCTGCCGAGCAAGCCAGGCTTCCTGATCTCGCGACCCAGGAACATGTTGTCGGCAATCGATAGTGCCGGCGAAAGCGCGAGATTCTGGTAGACGGTCTCGATGCCCGCCTCTCGCGCCTCCATGGGGGACTTGAAGTGGACCGGCTTGCCCTCCAGCGTAATCTCGCCCTCATCGGGAGTGACCGCGCCTGATATGGCCTTGATGAGCGACGATTTGCCAGCACCGTTGTCGCCGATCACAGCGAGAATCTCGCCGGGATAAAGGTCGAAATCGGCATAATCGAGTGCGGTGACGCGTCCGTAGCGTTTGACGAGCCCGCGAGCCGAAAGAATGGGTTCGTTTGCCATGTTACACCGACACCTTTCTGATCCACTGGTCGATTGCGACTGCGGCGATGATGAGCACGCCGGTGAGCAACACCTTCCACTGCGGATCGGCGCCGAGCATGTTGAGGCCCATCGAGACCACGCCGACGATCATCGCGCCGAACAGGGTGCCTAGGATCGAGCCACGACCGCCGAAGAGCGAGATGCCGCCGATCACGGTCGCCGTGATGGCCTGCAGGTTATAATCCGTCACCGCGGACGAGGGAGAGATCGAGCCATTACGGCCGATCGAGACCCAGGCTGCGAAGGCGGCAATGATGCCGGAGACGGTATAGACCGTCAGCAATACACTCTTGGCCTGGATGCCGGAGAGCTTGGCCGCTTCAGGGTCGTCGCCGACGGCATAAACGTGGCGGCCCCAGGCCGTGTGATTGAGAATATACCAGAGCACAAGAACGAGCAGCACCATGGCGATGACGCCGAGAGTAAGCACGGCAGTGCCCAATCTGAAGCTGATCGCAAAGAAATGTAGCAGCGGCGCCTGCGCATCGACATCGGTGTCGCGGATCGTTTCGTTGGCGGAATAGATGAAGTTCGTCGCCATGACGATGTTCCAGGTGCCGAGCGTTACGATGAACGGCGGCAGCTTCACATAGGCGACGAGGAAACCGTTCAGCAAGCCACAGAGACCGCCGACAAGCATCCCGGCCAGCACAGCGATCGGTGTCGGAATGCCGTAGGTAATGGCGCAGTTGCCCATGATGACAGCCGAAATGACCATGATGACGCCGATCGAAAGATCGATGCCGGCAGTCAGGATGACCAGCGTCTGTGCAGCACCGAGAATGCCGACGATGGCGATCTGCTGCAAGATGAGCGTCAACGTGTAGGACGAGAAGAACCGTCCGCCGAGCGCGAAGCCAAAGATGATGATCGCCAGCACCAGCACGATCAGCGGCACGGCCGCCGGGGTCGAATGCAGGAAGTGCTGCGCACGTTTCACAAATGGTACGCTTTGGTGTTCGAACGACGCGACGTTCTTGTCGCTGCCGTCAAGCACCCGTTCGAATTCCTGTGCTCCGGTCATTGTTCCTCCTCCGCTTTCGCGCCAAACCGCGCGCGGAAAGCCCCTGCCCCTTATCACGCCGGTCTTCGTTCGCCGGTTCCTGAGGCAGCAGCTATGGTCAGTCGAAACCGGCCGAGGATCAAGCCCCCGGCCGGCGCTAGATTCATATCGTGAGACTTAGCCCCAGCACTTGTCGGTGCCGACCTTCGTGTCGATTGACTCGAGGCCAGAGACGGGCTTGTCGGTGACAAGCGAAACGCCGGTATCGAAGAACGACTTGCCTTCGGTCGGCTTCGGCTTTTCACCGCTGTCGGCGAACTTCTTGATCGCCTCGATGCCGAGCGAAGCCATCAGCAGCGGATACTGCTGGGAGGTGGCACCGATGACACCTTCCTTGACCGACTGGACACCCGGGCAACCGCCGTCAACCGAGACGATCAGGACGTTCTTTTCCATGCCGACAGCCTTGAGGGCCTGGTAGGCGCCGACTGCGGCTGGCTCGTTGATCGTGTGAATGACGTTGATGCTCGGATCCTTCTGCAGAAGGTTTTCCATCGCCTTGCGGCCGCCTTCTTCGTTGCCGTTCGTCACGTCGTGGCCGACGATGCGCGCATCGTCTTCGTCGCCAATCTTGTTCGGGTCCTTGGTGTCGATGCCGAAGCCCATCATGAAGCCCTGGTCACGCAGAACGTCGACAGTCGGCTGCGATGGCGTCAGGTCGAGGAAGCCGACCTTGGCATCCTTTGCCTTGTCGCCGAGCGTTTCCTTGGCCCACTGGCCGATCAGCTTGCCGGCAAGCAGATTGTCAGTTGCGAAGGTTGCGTCGGCAGCGTCAGCCGGATCGAGCGGGGTGTCGAGGGCAATCACCAGGAGGCCGGCATCGCGGGCCTTCTTGACCGAGGGGACGATGCCCTTCGTGTCGGACGCCGTGATCAGGATACCCTTCGCACCGTCAGCAATGCAGCTTTCGATCGCGGCAACCTGGCTTTCGCTGTCACCATCAATCTTGCCGGCGTAGGACTTGAGCGTCACTCCCAGTTCCTTAGCCTTGGCCGTCGCGCCTTCCTTCATCTTGACGAAGAACGGGTTGGTGTCGGTCTTGGTAATGAGGCAGGCGGAAACATCCGCAGCCATGGCCGGCGCCGAGAAAGCGACACCGAGGGCGAGCGCGCCAAGCGCGGCGGAAAGCACTGATTTCTTCATTGAGTCCTCCCTGAGATTAGCCGACCCGCCCCCTGGCGGTGCCGGAATTGACGGGCACGAGAACCGCTGCAGTCTCGCCGACGGCCTCCTCCAAGCCGTTCCGTGCCGTTTGACGATGGCAATTAAGAGCGAAAGGAATTGCCTTGTCAATAAATAAATCCAATTGAATTATTAATTCTATATGGCATGCTCGATGAAAATAGGGCATAGGCCAACAGACGGGAGGAGTGGCCAATGTCGTCTTTGGACGGTCCGGTACATACGCCGGCTCAACCGCCTATTTTGAGTCCGGCAGGCGGCGCGAACCAGATCAGGGTGCGCGCCTATAACGAGCGGCTTGTGCTGTCGCTGGTGCGCCTTTACGGCTCCCAGTCGAAGGCCGATATCGCGCGGCGAACCGGGCTTTCGGCGCAAACAGTTTCCGTCATCATGCGGGCACTGGAGAAGGAAGGGCTGCTCTCCCGCGGAGAGCCGGTGCGTGGCCGGGTTGGCCAGCCGTCTATCCCGATGCGCCTCAATGCCGATGCCGTCTACTCGTTCGGCGTCAAGATGGGCCGACGCAGCGCGGACCTGGTGCTGATGGATTTCGTGGGCAAGATCCGCCTGCAGCTTCACCAGACCTATGCCTATCCGCTGCCTGACGTCTTTCTGGATTTCATCACTTCAGGGATCCGCGAACTCGAAAGCCGGCTCGACGAGAAGCAACGCGGCCGCATTGCCGGCATCGGTATCGCGGCACCGTTCGAGCTTTGGAACTGGGAAGAGGAAGTCGGTTCACCCAAGGGCGCGATGGACGTATGGCGCGACTTCGATCTCCACACCGAGATTGCCGCCCGCGTGCCCTACCCGGTCTATCTACAGAACGATGCGACAAGTGCCTGCGGCGCAGAACTCGTGTTCGGCATCGGGCCGTCCTATCCCGACTTCGTTTATTTCTTCATCGGCTCCTTCATCGGCGGCGGCATTGTCCTCAATTCCGCGATCTTTTCGGGGCGCACGGGTACGGCTGGCGCCATCGGCCCACTCCCGGTGCGCGGCAAGAACGGCGAAACCCTACAGCTGCTTGAAGTTGCCTCAATCTTCGTTCTCGAGAACATGTTGCGGGAGCGCGGCATCGACCCGCAGCCGCTCTGGTATTCAGCCGACGACTGGATCGACTTCGGCGAGCCCCTGGAAACGTGGATCCAGGACACTGCCCGAGCACTCGCGCAAGCGATCGTCGCCGCAGCCTCGATCATCGACTTCAGCGCGGCCGTGATCGACGGCGGCTTTCCCGGATGGGTGCGAGCACGGATCGTGCAGGCGACCATCCACGAAGCAGCGATGCTCGATCTCCAGGGCGTCGTCATGCCCGACATCATCGAGGGTGCAATCGGAGCCCATGCGCGCGCCATCGGCGGCGCCAGCCTACCGATCTTCGCGCGCTATCTCACGGACCAGAACGTTTTATTCAAGGAGGTCGAAAATGCTGAAGGGACTTAACCCACTTTTGAGCCCGGAATTGCTTTCGACGCTGCGTGCCATGGGGCATGGCGACGAAATCGCTATCGTCGACGGCAATTACCCCGGCGTCGAACATGCACGGCGGCTGATCCGTCTTGATGGCCACGGCATCGTGGCCGTGCTCGACGCCGTTCTCAGCGTCCTGCCGATCGACGACTTTGTTACAGAGGCGATCTTCCGGTCGACCGTCAAGGCCGAGCGCGACAGGCTTGACCCGGTTCACGAGGAGATGATCGACTGCTGCGCCCGCCACGAGCCGCACCGACAGGTCGTGCCGCTCGTCGGGGCGGACTTCTACAATCGAGTACGGACCGCTCACGCCGTGATCCAGACCAGCGAACCGCGGCTTTACGCCAACATCATCCTGCGCAAGGGTGTCATCTATCCGGAGCGAGCGGGCGACCACGCCGTTGAAAAGGCAGAGGTCGACCCCTTCACCTATTGAGCGTCAGATCTCGCCGGCCAATGGCCCCCAGACATCCGTCAAGGCAAAACCGCCCGGATGCGGATCGAAGGGATCGAGTGCGACCTGCGAGAGACCGAAGGTGAAACCGCGGCCCGCGATGGTCGGAATGATCGCGGGGCGACCGGCAACTTCGGTTTCCGCCAGCAATCCGACTTCGAACTCCGAACCGATGATCGAGCGCGACTTGAAGACATCGCCGACCTTTGCCTTGCCGCGCGCATGCCATGCCGCGAGATTGGCGGAATTGCCCGTGCCGCAGGGCGAGCGATCGGCGCGGCCCGGCCACATCGTGGTGCAGGTGCGAACGGTGCCGTCCGCCTCAAGGTCGCGGAACATGACGTAGGCAACGCCGGAGATTGCTGGGATTTCCGGATGGACAACCTCGATGCTGCGGTTGATCAGTTCCTTCAGGACCATGCCGGCCTGAACCAGGGCGGCAGCATTGCCCTTCTCGATTGTCAGGTTGATCTGCCCGACGTCGACCAGCGCGTAGAAAATACCGCCGTAGCATAGGTCGACCTTGACCTTGCCCCAGTGCGGCGTGTCGATGTCCACGTCGAGCTCGTGCACGAAGGACGGGACCATGGTGAGCTTCACCTTCTCGCATCGCCCGTCGCGGCAGGTCGCGGTCGCCTTGACGAGGCCGGCGGCCGTCTCCAGCGTGACAATGGTTTCCGGCTCCTTCATCTCGACGACGCCGGTTTCCAATAGCGCGGTTGTGACACAGATCGAGTTCGAGCCGGAGCTCGCATGCGCCTGGTCCGGCTGCAGGATAATGAAGGCCGCATCGGCATCCGGATGCTTCGGCGGCAGCAGCAGATTGACAGAGCCGATCGGCGCGCCGCGCGGTTCGAGGCAGAGGAAGCGGCGCAGTTCCTGGCCCTTCGGATCGGTGTTCAGCCAGTTCAGCTGCTCGGCGACCGTATTGCCGGGAATCTTTGGCACGCCGCCGATCGCGACCTTGCCGATTTCACCCTCGGCGTGAACATCCAGAAGCTGGATCGTGCGCTTCCATCTCATGAGTCAACTCCTCTCAAGCCTGCCGCGTGATGCTGCCGCAAATCAACACGAACGGCCTGATATATCAGATCACTGGCGATTGCCTACGGGAATTTTTCGCTCGGTAAAAGACTTCCCGACGCTGCCATGGCTCGCGCCAGTGTAGCGCAGTCCCGAGCAGATGGGCCAGCACAAGCGCCTGATCATGTGTGAGGGAGGCTGAAATAGAAAAGAGCCCGGTGCGGGAGGAGGTGCACCGGGCTCTTGATCCTGACTGACAACTGGGAGGAGGAGTGTTGTCAGTCCGATGAAGGAGCGCTGGGAGGAGGAGTGCGCTGCCTTCGAGATAATAGATAGCCCATTGTTTCGATCAGGAATAGGGAGATTACCGCAATGCAGCAATGCGTCTCACGCATATCTCGCCTATTATTGAAGCCTCTTTTTGCGGCATTTTTGACCAGTTAGTCAATTTCTTAGGCGAAGCAGGCCAATCTGCGCAGGGCAGCTCACATACTACCAGACGGTTGCCGCACCGCGGCGCGCCCACCGCAAAAATATCACCAAAAGTCGGAGGAAATCGATGATCGGAAAGGCGAGAGATCGTCCCGCCTTTCCCTTGGGCCCAAAGCGATCAATAGCCGTTGTCACATGGCATGCTGCCATCGCCATTGGTGCCGCTGAACGTGTTCTGGCAGTAGGTTTGCCGTTGCATCGGCCGCACCGGCTGATTGCCGATCGAACCCGTTGCGCCGCCCTCGACGCCGAAGGCTGCCAGCGGATACCAATAGCCGTCCGGACCGCGGCGGGTGCCCGGGCGCTCGGTGCGCGTGCCACGATAGCCGTTCAAGTGGCCTGCCGGCTGACTGTACTGCACCATTTCGACGTTCGAGGCGCTTGGGTGCGGGACCCGCTGCACAGGCGCCGCCTGAACGGGAGTGATGGATGCGAGCGTGAGCAGAGCCCCTGCTGACAGGGCGGGAACGAAGCTGGAGACTTTCATGATAAATCCTCCTTCTGGATTTATCCGAGAAAAATGCGTTCTTTCGTAGCAAAGTTCCGCGATCACACGCAGCCTCCAGCAGTCGTGATCGGCAGCGACTGCGCGTGATCCGCAGGCGTTGATCTCAAGAACTGCTTGCTCCATTCGGAGATGGTGTCAGGCGATGCAGGGTCCGTCGGCAGCAATTCACTGGGCAGAACTTATCTGTCGGCGATCCGGTATCCCTGGCTCGACAGGCACGTGACATACTGCCGGTGTGCGGCAGCGGTCGCGTTCGCTTCTTCCTGGGCCGGATCGATTGGATAGCCACCCATCCCGGCGCGCAGTTCATACTGCTTCTTTGACTCGCGATACATGAAATTGCCGTCGCCGACGCAGATGTGATGGGCGACAGCCGGCAGATTGAGAGGCGGGTCAAAGGGTGCTGCGACGGGCACGAGCGTCGGCGCATTGGCGTCGACGCAGCCGGCAAGCGTCACTCCGGCCGCGCACAACGCAAACGCTCGCACCATACTCCTCAGCATATTCCCTCCGGCCATGCGCCATGAATCGCTGCACACGCGCAGCGCCGACCGCATCATGGCTTCGCAATATTGCGCCAAGCTAGCGAGCCGGCTATGCCGATATCGGCGGCATGGCGCTTTCACAACGCAGAGGCAACACTGAGGTGACCTCAAGGAAGGTTCCGATCGATCGAGCGGCCGCTAATGACCTTCTACGAGCTGCCATCTCCTGACGCCGGCAGACATCGCTGCCCCCGTAACCGCAAGGATTTTGAACAGAAGCGTCGTGAGCCCTCTCCCTTCGTTGTCGTGTCTCTTTCCCGCCGGTCAGGCCGTGCAGATGCCGGCGACGCCGACCTTTTGGAACAGCTGCGGTCTTGCAATTGCGGACGATGGATAGCTCGTCAGCTTCGCCCGGAACTCAGGATGTGTGAAAGCTGCGCGAAATGCTTCGTTCGATTCCCACACCGCATAGTTCAGGTAGGCAGGGCTCTCGCCTATGGCGCGATGGAGTTGGGTCGAGATAAAGCCCGGCTGGCGCTTCATGAACTCGGCGTCGTCCTTCCAGACTTCGAGAAAGCGCTCTTCATCGGCCGCATCGAGGGTGAAGAGGTTGATGAGTACGACCGGTGCGGCTTCGATGGCCAGTTGGCGTTCGATAGGTAGTCTCTCATCCATGGGCTTCATGTGGGACATTTCGTGCTCCCTCCGAGTAGTATACATGATGTCAATTCGATACGATGAAGACATACCAATTTGACATAATGATGTCAATATAGATGGATGTTGCCAATGAGCGAAACGACCCGAAACCGGAACGGCGATGCCTTGACCGACCTGATCCTCAGCCTGTTCAGGGCGAACAACCTGACCCTGATGTGGGGAGACAGGCTAGTTGGGCCGTACGGGCTGACCAGTGCTCGGTGGCAGATTCTCGGAGCGATCGTGCACGCCGACCGGCCGCAGCCGGTGGCGTGGCTCGCCCGTGATCTCGGGGCTAACCGGCAGAATGTTCAGCGCATCGTGAATGATCTGCACCAGGAAGGAATCGTGGTGTTCGAGCCCAACCCGCACCACCGGAGGGCGCATCTCGTGGTGCTTACGGCGAAGGGACGCCGCGCCTACGATTCCGCGATCAACGCCTACAACCCGAGGGTCGACGCGTTGGCTGAGGGCTTTTCAGTTGAAGATATCAGGATAGCGCACCGCGTGATGGCGACGCTGCGAGCAAGACTCGAAGGAGAAATGGATGCTGAGAAGCACAACTAGCCGCTACGGCGCGATCCCCGTTGCGCGGCATAATGCCGGACCTCATACCCGCCCGGTCAATCCGAAGCGGTTGCGGTAATCTCCCGGCGATAGCCCGGTGATTTTCTGGAACACTTTTCGGAACGCACCCGAATCCTCGTAACCGGCCGCAACGGCGATCTGCTCGACGGTGCGGTTCGAGAATTCGAGCATCTCGCGCGCCTTGCCGACCCGCAGATGCTGGCAATATTCGGTCGGCCGAAGGCCGGTCGCCTTGTGGAACCGACGAAGGAAGGTGCGCTCTTCCAGGCGGGCACGCTGCGCCATCGCCGCAAGTGTCACCCCGCGCGCGCCGTTCGCGTGCAGCCAGTGCTGCACCTTTAGGATCTGCCCGTCGCCATGGTTCAGGCGTGGCGAGAAACTGCTGTAGCAGCGCTGCTCCCTGCCCGGCGGATCGACGAGGAGGTGGCGAGCGGTATCGAGCATGATGGTCGATCCCAGCAATTTGTCGACGAGGTTGAGACCGAGATCGGTCCAGGCCATCAGGCCACCCGCAGTGATCATGTCGCCCTCGTCGATGATGAGTTTGTCGGTGTCCACCCGCACCTCGGGAAAGCGCTGCGCCAGCAAGTCCGCATAGACCCAGTGGGTCGTCGCCATGCGGTGTGCCAGAAGCCCCGTTTCTGCAAGAAGGAAAGCGCCGACGCAAACGGAGCTCAGCGTCGTTCCCTCGGCATGCCGCTCACGAAGCCATCGCGCCAGCGGACCGGCTTCCTCCGAGGTCATCGGCTCGCTGAAGCTGGGAGGCAAGATGAGGACGGTAGGCGACCCCGGAGTGCCGGGCACCGTATCGAATACGCGCTCGATTATCGCTGCGGTTTCTGTCCCGCGCCAATGGCTTACACGCAGGGCGGGGCCTCCCGACGGTTGCCGGGCCACTGCGAACCGATTGGCTAGGTAGAAGAGATCGGTCAGGCCGTAGACGGCTGCGAGCTGGACGTGCGGATAAAGCAGGATACCGATCTCGGCCGGCGCGTCGGTCTGGCTCATTTGTCAGTTTTGGCCTCGATAATGTCAATTTCGCCAATCCACACCATGCGGCTTCAGACGTAACTTGTCCATCAACGAATGGGGACCGTCCCCGGAAGGAATGAAAGGATACAAGGACATGAACAAGCGAGCCCTCATCGTCGTCGACATTCAGAACGATTACTTTCCGAACGGCAAGTGGCCGTTGAACGGTGCTGACGCAGCCGCCGACAATGCCGCACGGATGATCGCGGCAGCCCGCGATTCGGGCGATCTTGTCGTCCATATCAGACATGAGTCGGCCGGCGAGAATGCGGCCTTTTTCCTTGCCGGCTCGGAGGGTGCGCAGATTCACCCGAAAGTGCTGGATCGGCCCGGCGAAACCGTCATCGTCAAGAACCATGTCAACTCGTTCCGTGAAACGGATCTGAAGGCGACACTCGACCGCAATGGCATCGACGAGGTCACCGTCGTCGGCAGCATGAGTCATATGTGCATCGATGCCATCACGCGCGCCGCCAGCGATTTCGGGTACCGGGTAACGGTCATCCACGATGCCTGCGCAACGCGCGACCTCGAATTCAACGGCACGCCGGTCCCTGCCGCGCAGGCGCATGCGGCCTTCATGGCGGCATTCGCCTTCGCCTACGCCTCCGTGCTCTCGACGGACGAGGCACTGGCAGTACGCAGCGAACTGAGAGGCTCCGCCTAGCACGGCAATATCGGGCGCGTGTCAACCGTACGCGGAGCACTGGAGAGCTTGTTCGACCGCCATCGCCAGTGGCGGTCATCAGCCAACGAACCGCAACAGGCATTTGCGGCCGCTCGCCGTTGACTTCGCAGGCGATGAGAGGAGAATACCTTTCATGCCTCGCCACGCAATATAGGGGGCGCCCAGATGACGATCGCAAGGAAACTTCAGGATTATATCGACGGTGAGGGTGTCGTCTACGACACCGTGCCTCATCATCGCACAGCGACAACCAGCCAATCGGCACAAGCCGCACATGTTCCGGGCAGCCGGCTGGCCAAATCAGTCGTCGTACATCATGAAATGGGATACGTCCTGGCCGTCGTTCCCAGCACACACCGGATCGAGCTCAGCACGTTGCAGGATGTGATGAACCGACGCCTTGGCCTCGCCTCGGAAGATGAAGTCAGTTCACTTTTCGCCGATTGCGACATTGGCGCAGTTCCGCCGATCGGATCGGCCTACAACGTGCCTGTGATCCTCGACGAAAGCCTCGGCAATGCCAGCGACATCTATTTCGAAGGCGGCGACCACACGACACTGGTGCATATGAGCGGCCTCAGCTTTCGCAACCTGATGAAGGACGCGCAAATCGCCCGCTTCAGTCACCGACCGTAAAATCGTGATCCTGGGGTTGTATTGACGCGGCTCGATGCCGCCCGAAAAGTCGATCAATCCTGCCGGCTGGTACGTCAAGAGGCGCACACCGGACGCGTCGCTTGCTGCGATCTCGTTTCTTGGTAGGTCCCGGAAATAACTCGCACGCCGGACGAGATGAAACTGCGAACTCGCATGTGATCGTTATCGCCGTCGACGTCTACACGGCAGGCCTCCTTCGCGCGCTATCTCCGGATCTTGCCGAACGACCCCGCAAGTTCACGAGCTCGGCATGTCTTGGCAGAAGTCACGCAACCTTGCCAGTTCAGCAGCATACCCTAGTTTGAAGTCGCGCGGGATTTTCGCGACCAACGTGCATGCCGTTGTTTAAGGTAGCTTTTCAATCACAAAGGGCCTCCATCATGTCGGACAAATCGAAGAACGGCATCGATCGCCGCGATCTGTTGATTGCATCTATTGCCACGGTCGGCGCGTCGGCTGCCCTTGCCGTCAACGCGGGTGCTGCGAACGCCCAGGACGCAGCAACACCCGCTGCCCATCCGACATCAGGAACGGCCTATACCGGCGATGTTATCCGGGGAAAAAAGGTTATCAGCGCGCTCGACGTCAACGACCTGGAGCCGGGACAGAAGCACCTCCTGTATTTTCAGGGTGCGCAGATGCCCACGGGGCAGCACTGGTACGTGTCCGTGACGGTCGCCAAGGGGGCAAGGCCGGGCAAGCGCGGCGTCCTGACCAGTGGTGTGCATGGCGACGAAATGAGTAACATTCACGCGGTCCAGACCGTGATGAACCAGCTCGATCCTGCGCAGATGTCGGGCACGGTCATGGCGGTCACCGACGTGGCACGCCCGGCCATTGAAAGCATGCAGCGCAGGTGGCCCAATCAGGGCCGAGGCCTAGATCTGATCGATATGAATCGGGAATGGCCAGGGAACGAGAACGGTGCCACCGCGCCCAGCCGACACGCCGGGCTGCTGTTCAACCGGCTGCTGCGGCCGAACGCCGACTTCGCGATCGACTTCCACACCGGAACAACCGGATTCGAAGTCACCGCATTTAATATTGGCGGCATGGATGTGCCCGAGGTCAAGGCAATGGTAGAGCTCTATCCCGTCGGCCAGATCTTCGACAACCATGTCTATCCCGGCGTCCTGCACAACGCGTTCATGGACGCGGGCATCCCGTCCTTTACACCGGAGATTGGTGCTGCTCGCGTTCTGAACATAGAGATGATCTCACTGTTCGTGGAAGGCACAATGAACGTCCTCAAGCATCACGGCATCGTCGCCGGGCCGATGGGCCGGACAGGCAAGGACGTGAATGTCTTCGTCGGCAACAGTGCGTTCCCTATCCTGGCAACCCAGGGCGGCATCGTCGAGCATTTAGTCAAGCTCAACGACAAGGTCGAACCCGGACAGAAGGTGGCCATCCAGCGCAACAGCTTCGGCGAAGTGGTCGCGGAGTATACGAGCGGCGTGGCCGGAGAGATAACGGGCCAGCGCAGCGATGCAATGTCCGAGCCCGGCAACCCCCTGGTATTCATCCTCTTCCACAAGCCGACGCTGGAGGGCATTGAGTCCTATCCCGAGTAGTCCGCCTTGCGAGCGATTCTTCGCCTGTCTTAGTAGTTCAGAATCACAAATCGCGCGCTTCAAACCGGCGGTGATGTCGTGTTTCCTGTAGCGGATGACACGGCCTCGGGGCTTTTCTTATCTAGGCCACACCGAGCGGTTGAAGTCTGCCTCGATAAGGCGAACCGCGTTCGCCACTCGTCACGGGCTATACGCGCCCTGCACAACTCTATACCTTCCTACTGATTTCACTGCTTTACACCGAGCGAGGTTCCGATCCCATGCAGCTCGACGCACACCCTCGGCAGATACTGTCCCAATGGCCGACGCCGATCGAGACGCTCGACCGGCTCTCCGCCGCTTACGGTGGCCCGCGGATCTCCATCAAGCGGGATGATTTCGGCAGCATCGCCATGGGCGGCAATAAGCTGCGGAAGCTCGAATATCTGATGGGGGACGCTCTGGCGAAGGGATGCGACATCGTCGTCACGTCCGGAGCCTTACAATCGAACCACGCTCGCTTGACTGCGGCGGTCGCCGCCAAGCTTGGCCTGACTTGCCATTTGGTCCTAAAGGACGACGTTGCCGACCGTTCCGAGACCTACCACAACTCGGCAAACCTGCTTCTAGACAAGCTTGTCGGTGCGGAGATCGTGCAGGTCGGACGCCACGACCCGCTCGCCGACGCGGTGGAGGCTCATGCGGCGTCGTTGCGGGCGAAAGGGCTTTCGCCGTATGTCGTGCCGCTGGGCGGGTCGAACGCGATCGGCTGCCTGGGCTACGTGACCTGCGCCCTGGAAATCGCGGAACAGGAACGGAAACTCGCAAGGGCCTTTAGCCACATCTTCGTCGTGTCAGGATCAGGCGGGACTCATGCGGGGCTGCTTGCCGGACTCAAACTCACCGGCTCGACGGCGAAGCTTGTCGGCGCGACAATATCACGGTCGAAAGCGATGCAGCGTCCTATTATCGAGCAGTTAGTCTCTGACGTCGCCCCCCTGGTCGGGATCCATGAATCTGGAACCACGGATGCTATCGAACTCGACGACAGCATGTACCTTCCCGGCTACGGGCTTCCGAACGACCCTTCGAGGAATGCCGTCGTTCAGTGCGCGAAGTCCGAGGGCATCCTTTTGGACCCGGTCTACACGTCGAAGGCGATGGCGGCTCTTTACAACCGGATCGAGGCGGGGACCTTTAAGCCCTCGGATGAGGTGCTCTTCATCCACACCGGCGGTGCGCCAGCGTTGTTCGCGTACGATGAGATCTACGCCAAGAACGCTCCCTTGTAGTTGCCTCCTCCGTAGAGCCCTGGCGCTCCCTGGGCGTTTTTCGCTGCCAGCCGTGTAAGGTGACCCAGCTTGGGCGACTTGAGGTGACTATTGTGAGCCAGCACTACGATTGCCAGTCGGCCACTGCGGACTTCAGATGCGCTTTCACGTCAGCGTTGGCAAAACTCGCGTCGATGGACGTTCGAGCAACGTCGCGCATGATCTCGTCGCTCCACCCGAAGGCGGCCGCCGCCAGTTCGTATTTGGAAGGTTTGTAGCCAACAGGCTTGGATCGTCGGTGTTGACCGACACCCTGACGCCCGCCTTTCGGAGGCGGTCGACGGGATGGGCCTAAATAGAGGGATAAAGCTTGAGCATGAGGTTCGAGGTGGGGCAGGCGCCCAGGGGGATACCGCGTTCGGCAAGAAGCGCCACCACACGGTCGTCCTCGACAGCTCGGACACCGTGGTCGATGCGATCCGCGCCCAATAGTTCGACCGCATCTCGAACTCCTTCCCGGCCGTTCGACTCGCCAGCATAAACGGTACGCCGCCAGCCGGCAGCCGCGGCCCGACGAAATGCCTCGGCAAAGCGTGGTCCGGTGCGACCTGCGGCTGCCTCATTGCCGTCAACCGACAGGGCGACCACCCGCTGATGGCGCCAGGCAATGAGGCAGCAGTCGTCCTGTTCACGCCGCATTTGAGATTTTCGCGTGCTCGTAGTCGACGACCAACAAGGGTCATTGTCGTAAGCTCAGCTGAAGACGCGCAAGTTTCTGCTTGGGTCGCGATAGCGGACCCCAAGTGCCCAGTTCTGTTCTGAAGCGGTGGAAAATGGCGCACCCGAAGAGATTCGAACTCCTGACCCCCAGATTCGTAGTCTGGTGCTCTATCCAGCTGAGCTACGGGTGCGTGCCGGAAGCGGCCGAACCGCTTGCGTGGGCGGTTCTCTAAAGGGTCCTTTCGGGGATTGCAATAGGCTTTCTGAAAAAATCGCGACTTTGGTGGTGCAGAGCGGAAATGCGCAGAAATGCATCACTTTTCTTGGAGAGCGCGGCTGCGATAGTCGTCGAGCGATACCGGGCGGTCCGGAATCTCGATGCGGAACTGCGTTCCGACGGAAGGCTTTTCCACAAGAGCGATCGTGCCACCGTGGGCCAGCACCAGTTCACGGGCGATCACTAGGCCGAGGCCCGTGCCGCCGGAGCGGGCCGAGCCGCGGAAGGCGGCGAAGAGATTTTGTCTGGCCTTCTGCGGCATGCCGGGGCCAGTGTCGTCGACGATGATGCTGACGACGCTACCGACGCGCTGGGCCGAGACGGTGATGCGCTTACCGCCCTCCGACCCGCGCCCCGCGCCCGTGGCACTCAGCGCCTCTACGGCGTTGCGGCAGAGATTGTGGATGACGCGAAACAATTGCTCGCTGTCCGCGTCGACCTCGAGCTCGGGCGCCATCTGGTCGATGAACTCGATGCCGCTTTGGGCATCGATCGCCAACATGTCCTTCACGTCCTGGGTGAGGTCATAAAGCCGGATGCGGCGCCTGCGAGGCGCCGCTTCGCTTGCCTGGCCATAGGACAGCACCTCGGTCGTATAGCCGACCGCGCGGTCGATGGTGCGCAGCAACTTTGGCGCGAAGGCCTTCACCATCGGATCGTCGACATCCACGAGACGGTCCGACATCAGTTGCGCCGAGGCCAGGATGTTGCGCATGTCGTGGTTGATCTTCGAGACGGCGAGGCCGAGCGCTGCCAGGTTCTTCTGCTGCTTCAGCGTCTTTTGCAGTTCCATCTGCATGGAGGTCAGGTGCCGGCCGGCCACCGCGAGCTCATCGCGGCCGCCATCGCCAACGAAGACGTTGTGCAGATTTTCCGGATCCGAGGAGAATTGCTGCATGCTGCCGGTCAGCTTGCGAATCGGCCGGATCAGGATGCGGTTGATCGCGAAGAATACCAGCGTCGCGGTGAACAGCGAGATCAGGATCGACAACAGGAAGACGTTGCGGGAATACGCAAGCATCGCATTGCGCAGGTGCTTGTCCTTCATCACCACTTCGACGCCGGTATTGGTGTCCTGCACCGGGCCATAGACACGGATCAGGCGGTTGCCGCCGAAAATCATCGTATCGAGCGCATCGCTGATCGCCGTCAAAGCCGGCACATCCGTCAGGTCGTATTGCTCATCGACAGAAGTGGGCATGTCAGTCGTGGCAAGCAGGCGAGAGGTGCCCTCCTTGCGCAGCACGATTGCCTTGGTGCCGGTCGCCTCCAGCGTCTCCTTTTGCAGCGCGCGCGGCAGTTCGACCGGCTGCAGGCCGTCGATCACGATCGCGGCCGCAGCCGCGGCATTCAACCTCTCGTCCAGCCATCGCAGGCGCATGCTGGCCACCGAGGGAAAGAAGATCAGCACCTCGGCGAGCATGATGCAGACAACCGTCAGCCACAGCAGCTTGCCGGAAAGCCCGCCGAACTTGCCAGGCGGGCTCTGTTCCGCCTTGTCAGCCTCGGTCCCAGCAGCACCGCCGGGGGGAAGATTGTCACCTTGATCCTGGGCTTGCATAGTCTTTCGTCCGCTTGGCGCAAAGCGCCCTGTGCGCCTTCTATATTAGACGATGACGGTCCGCTTTCAAATCTTTGCGAGCAAAGCCATTTGCGACAAAAGAAAACGCCGCCCGGAGGCGGCGTTTATCGGTCGAAAAGATGAAGGGGATCAGAACTCTTCCCAATTCTGCTCGGCGACGGCGGCATTGCCGCTGAACGCCCGGGCGACGGTGCCCATGGCACGACGGGCCGGAGAGGCCACTGGCCGGTGCTCCTGATGACGGGCAACGGCGACTGGGGCCGCGGCCGGCACGTTCGAGACCTTGAAACGCGAGATGAGACGGACGAGGCCGTCGGCTTCGCCGGAAAGCTTGTGCGTTGCTGCCGAGGTCTCCTCGACCATGGCGGCGTTCTGCTGCGTCACCTGATCCATCTGGTTGACGGCCGTGTTGACTTCCTTGAGGCCGGTTGACTGCTCCTTCGCGGCGGTCGCAATCGAGTGAATGTGGTCGTTGATCGCGTTGACGCGGCGTTCGATCTGGGACAGTGCCTCGCCGGTTGCCTGCACCAGCTTCACACCGACCTGCACTTCGTCGCCCGACTTGGTGATCAGACCTTTGATGTCCTTCGCCGCTGTCGCCGAGCGCTGCGCCAGCTCACGGACCTCCTGGGCGACGACGGCAAAGCCCTTGCCTGCCTCGCCGGCACGCGCGGCTTCAACTCCGGCATTGAGGGCGAGCAGGTTCGTCTGGAAGGCAATCTCGTCGATAACGTTGATGATCTGGCTGATTTCGCGCGAGGCCTGCTCGATCCGGCCCATGGCGTCGACGGCGTTACGGACAACCACGCCCGACTTGCCGGCATCGTCCTTGGCCTCGGAGACCATGACGCTGGCTTCCTGAGCGCGCTCGGTCGAATTGTTGACCACCGCAGTGATCTCGTCGAGAGCAGCCGAAGTCTGTTCGAGGGCGGCGGCCTGCTGCTCGGTACGCTTGGAAAGGTCGTCGCTGGCGGCGCGCAATTCGTTGGTGTTGCCGTGGAAGCCTTCAGCCGTTTCGCGGACCTCGCGCATCGTCGTCTGCAGGGTCGCGAAGGTGCTGTTGACGTTTTGCTGCAGTTCGGCGAAGGCACCTTGGAAGCTGCCGCGCATCGTCTGCGTCAGGTCTCCTTCCGCCAGGCTTGCGATCACCCGGCGCGTTTCGCCGATACCGGCATCGATGCTGGAAAGCAGATGGTTGATATTGCTGGCGAACTGGTTGAGGTTTTCATCGCCATAGTCCTTTTCGATGCGGCGGCTGAAATCGCCCGCAGCCGCGGATGCAACGACAACGGACATGCTGGACTGCAGATCGTCGCTCTTGGCACGCATGGCGGCTTCCTGCGCATTCATGCGGCGAACGGCGAGACCATTCTCCTTGAAGACGGCGACGGCGGCAGCCATCTCGCCGATTTCATCCTGGCGGCCAGCGAAAGGCACTTCGGCGTCAAAGTTGCCATCGGCGACTTCCTTAATCGCGTCTGTGACCTTCTTGATCGGACGGCTGAGCTGAATGGTGCCGATATAGAAGCCCATGCCGACGCCGGCCACGATGCCGACGCCAGTGATCGCAATCACCAGCCACAAAACAGAGGTGCGCGAGCTTTCGACCTGCGCATTGACGGCGTCCAGTGTCGCCTTGTCGGTGGCGACGATCGCATCGATCTCCGCCTGGAAAGCCTTGCGGTTAGCACGGTTGGCGTCGTTGTTACCCTGCTCGTTCGCGGCCTGGGGGCTCACTTCAGTGCCGAGACGTGCTGTTTCGGCGCGGAATGTCCGGAATTCCTTTGCGCGCTCGGTCATTTTCACGAAGGTATCCTTCTGGCTTTCCGGAACCAGCGGAGCCCAGGAGGCGATTACCTTGTCGATCTGATCGAGATCGGACAGCAGTCCCTTGGCAAAGTTTGCGGCCTCCTTTGTCGACTGCGCGTTATAAATCCCGCGGGCCTCCATCACCGTTGCCGTCACGAAGCGGTTAAGGCGCTCGCCGGCGTAAGCGCGATCGGATGCATCTCCGTACGCCGACAGATTCTCTTCGTATTGACGCACAGCCCAAAGTGCCGTTGCCCCGATCAGCAGTGCAACGCCGCACATGGCGGAGACAAGCAGATTGATCTTACCGCGAATTTTCAAAGGAAGCCCCCCAAGACTAATCACAAGCCGGGAAAGCATTCCGGCCGATAGCTAAATTTGGCCGAAATAAATTAATGTTAGCTTTCGTATGCTTGGCCGCATCACTACAAAAAATTACCTGTACTTAGTCGTCGCCGTTTTATTTTTTGCGCGCGAGGCGTCTGGCTATCGGCAAAATGCGCGCAATAGTTGAGATCTGAGAAAAATATTACGCAAGCGCATGGCTTGTCGCTTGTCACAAACATTAATGCGCTTCGCTAAATCTTGTATCGCAGCACCGAAATCGGGAAATTCCGGGCAATAATTGACTTTGGCGGCCTTCATCCGTATAAGCCGCCGCACGTCCGGTCATTTAAGGCTCTCGTTGGCCTCGCCCGTTCGAAAAACAACGCTCCTTGCAATATGCAAATTCAAGAAGGGCCGCACTCCGCGGTGTTTAAATAAATGAAGCGTACCTACCAACCATCCAAGCTTGTTCGCAAGCGCCGCCACGGTTTCCGTGCACGTATGGCCACCAAGGGCGGCCGTAAGGTTATCGTTGCTCGCCGCGCACGCGGCCGCAAGCGTCTTTCGGCCTAAGGCCGGAGTTGCCCGATAAGAGATGGCGGGCGAATTGACGACCAATAATGAGAAAATGACTGCCGGGCGGCTGAAAAGCCGCCCGCAGTTTCTTGCTGTCCGCCAAGGCGAAAAACGCAAGGGCGGTTTCTTCCTGCTTGAGGTCCTCGACCGGAAGGAACCCGAGACAGAAGCCCGTGTCGGCTTCACCGTCACCAAGAAACACGGCAATGCAGTCGAGCGAAACCGCATGCGGCGGCGCCTGAAAGAGGCGGTGCGACTTCATGCAGGGTTTGCAATGCAGCCCGGACACGACTATGTGGTTGTCGCGCGAAGGGACGTGCTGAAAGCATCCTTCAAAGAATTAGCCGCAGAGCTCAAAACTCGCGTCGAGACCAAGCCGAAACACAAGCGGTCCGGAGACGGCCGCCCCAGGAACGTATGATGCAAAACAACCGCAACTACTTCATTGCGATCGCTCTTTCCGTGCTGATCGTTCTCGGGTGGCAATTCCTCTATATGAATCCGCGCATCGAAGCGCAGCGCAAGGCAGAACTCGCTCAAAAGGCGCAGCAGAAGACCGAACAGGTGCAGACCCCGACCGCCGGTGGAGCGAGTACGGCTCAGCCCGATGGCGCAGCCCCTTCGGCAACCACGACGACCTCCCTGATCGACGCACTTGCCAAGAACCCGCGCGTCGTGATCGATACGGCAGCACTCGCAGGCTCGATCAACCTAGTCGGCGCACGCCTCGACGACCTGAAGCTCAAGGGCTACCACGAGACGGTCGACGACTCGAGCCCGATCATCACGCTCTTTAGCCCTTCCGAAACCAAGGATGGCTACTTCGCCGAACTCGGCTACATCGGTGACGCCGCCACCGGCTCTGTTCCCGGCCCCTCAACCGTCTGGACGGCACCGGAAGGTGCCAAGCTGACGGAGAAGACGCCGGTTACTCTCACCTATACGAACGAAAAGGGCATCACCTTTGCCCGTACGATCTCGGTCGACGAGCACTACATGTTCACCGTCACCGACAAGATCACCAATGCTGGCCAAGCCGCCGCTGCATTGTCCTCCTATGGCCGTGTCACGCGCTACAACAAGCCGGCGGTCGCCTCGACCTACGTACTGCACGAAGGCTTCATCGGCGTGATCGGCGATAGCCTGATCGAGAGCAAGTATGCAGCCGTCGAGAAGGAAGCCGTGACGCCGGAAACGGCAACCGGCGGCTGGCTCGGTATCACCGACAAATATTGGGCAGCGACGATCATTCCACCGCAGCAGACGCCCTACGATGCGCGCTTCACCCACTTCACCGATGGCCAGCCGCGCTTCCAGGCCGACTACAAGCAGAACGCGGTTACCGTTGCACCGGGCCAGTCGCTCGAGCTCAAGAACCTCGTCTTTGCCGGCGCCAAGGAAGTTCCTGTTATCGACGGCTACGAGAAGACCTATTCGATCCCGAAGTTCGACCGGTTGATCGACTGGGGCTGGTTCTACTTCCTGACGAAGCCGATGTTCAGGTTGATGGACTTCTTCTTCCGCTACTTCGGCAACTTCGGCGTTGCGATCCTGCTTACCACGATCGTCGTCAAGGCGCTGTTCTTCCCGCTTGCCAGCAAGCAGTACGCTTCGATGGCGAACATGAAGCGCGTGCAGCCAAAGATGGAGGAGTTGAAGAGCAAGTTTGGCGACGACCGCATGGCGCTGCAGCAGGCGACCATGCAGCTCTACAAGGACGAAAAGATCAACCCGATTGCCGGTTGCTGGCCGATCCTGCTGCAGATTCCCGTGTTCTTCGCGCTCTACAAGGTGATCTACATCACCATCGAGATGCGCCATGCGCCGTTCTTCGGCTGGATCCAGGATCTCTCCGCACCCGATCCGACCTCGTTCATCAACCTTTTCGGCCTTCTGCCGTTCGAAGCGCCAACCTTGCTGCATCTCGGCATCTGGCCGCTGATCATGGGCGTCACGATGTTCGTGCAAATGCGCATGAACCCGACACCGCCGGACCCGACGCAGGCGATGATCTTCAACTGGATGCCGCTGGTCTTCACCTTCATGCTGGCGAGCTTCCCGGCCGGTCTGGTCATCTACTGGGCCTGGAACAATACGCTTTCAGTGCTTCAGCAGTCGGTGATCATGAAGCGGCACGGCGTGAAGATCGAGCTCTTCGACAATCTGAAGGGGCTATTCAAACGAAAGCCGGCTCCAACAGAGAAATGATTATAGCCCCGCTTCGGCGGGGCTTTTCATTTCTGCCGGCGTGGCCGCCGCATCTGGGCGACTGCCGGCGTGGCGGTTGACAAAATCGCCCGAAACCTGAATGCCATAGGCACACTGGATTGGACTGGAAAAGGCCGAATGACCGACAGCAAGAACGACAAGCCGCTCTTCGGACGCCCCTGGACTTTCATCCGCGGCGTGCCGTCCCTGAAATTCCTGCCGCCGGAAGGACCGCTGGAAGTGGCCTTTGCCGGTCGCTCGAATGTCGGCAAGTCGTCGCTGATCAATGCGCTCGTCAGCCACAAGGGGCTGGCACGCACCTCCAACACGCCGGGGCGCACGCAGGAGCTCAACTACTTCGTGCCGGAGGGTTACTCGGGTGAAGGCGGCGACCTGCCGCCGATGGCACTGGTCGACATGCCGGGCTACGGCTATGCGCAGGCGCCGAAAGACCAGGTCGATGCCTGGACGAAGCTCGTCTTCGATTACCTGCGCGGGCGGGCGACGCTGAAGCGCGTCTACGTGCTGATCGACAGCCGCCACGGGGTAAAGAAGAACGACGATGAGGTTCTCGATCTGCTCGACAAGGCGGCCGTCTCCTACCAGATCGTTCTGACCAAGACGGACAAGATCAAGCCACCGGCCGTGACCAAGCTGCTCGCGGAGACGACGGAAAAGATCAAGAAGCGGCCGGCCGCTTATCCCGGGATCATTGCCACGTCATCGGAAAAGAGCGAAGGGCTCGATGACCTGCGCGAGGCAATCGCGCAAACGGTCGGCATCGCCAACTGGAAATGAAAGAGGGGCGCGCCCCAATGCCAAGGGCGCTACCCCGAACTGTCTCACTCGATTACATCTTTGGCAGCAGTACCTTGTCGACCACGTGAATCACGCCGTTCGACTGCTTGACGTCGGCAATAGTGACGTCGGCGACGTCGCCGTTCTCGTCGGTCAACGTGATCTTGCCCATGCTTTCCTTGGCCTTGAGCACGCAGCCACCTATGGTCTTGATGTCGTGTTCGCCACCGTCATCCTTGATCATCTTGGCGACGGCCTTCGACATTGCGTCGGCTGCGACGACGTGGCAAGTCAGGATCTTGGTCAGCGTCGCCTTGTTCTCCGGCTTCAGCAGCGTATCGACCGTACCGGCCGGCAGTGCTGCGAAAGCTTCATTGGTCGGCGCAAAGACCGTGAATGGTCCCTTGCCCTCAAGCGTCGAGACCAGACCGGCCGCCTTGACGGCAGCAACCAGCGTCGTGTGGTCTTTGGAGTTCACTGCATTTTCGACGATGTTCTTCGTCGGATACATGGCAGCGCCGCCGACCATCGGGTTCTTGGCCTGCGCAGCCAAAGCAAATGCGGAAACGGCAGCAGCAAGCACACTCAAGCGCAGTGCGGACTTCATCATGATTGTTCTCCTCTAACGTCCGCGCACAAGACCGGCCGAATGCCGGCGTTCCGTTGCGGACATGAAGATCTACGGAAGGCTCGCAGGAAGAGTTTCAGCGCGCTTGTTGAAAAAACATTAGCGGCGATGCGTCGTGCCGCTCGCCACGATCGGCCCCGTGACCTGCCCGGTCGGCGAGCCGCCGAAAGGTTCGAGGCTGACGGCGAGGGCCGCGCCCTCGTTTATGCTACCGCGCATATCAGCGGGTATGACCAACTCGCCGGCCTGATCCGGAGGAAACACGCCAAGCGATCTTGGCGCGCCGCTTGCCGGAACGAGCCAAAGCTCCAGCGACTTCTCTTCAGGGTTGCCGATAGCGACGGGTACAATCTTTAGTTTTCCGCTCTGCCGCTCATAGGAGGCCAAGAGGTTGACCTGGCTGTTGGAGGCGGTCAGCTCGGCCAAAAGCGGCGCGGACGTCTGCGACGGAGCGACGACGACGGTGGCAATCGTCAGCGCCCCCACCGTAATCAGCAGCGAGACGAGCGCAAGACAGCGCCAGAAGACGATGGAACCCCACAGACCGCGCGCCGGCGTCGGGGCAGCTTCCGGCGTGCCGAACAGCCGCGCTTCGATCTGCTTAAACGTTTCCTGACTGGGGCTGACGATGTCATAATCATCGTTGAAAGCGGAGAGGTTGGTTTCCCATCGGCTGACGATAGCGGCGAACTGTCTATCGCGGCGCATGCGCTCCTCCACAACCCGTCGATCCTTGAAGGAAAGAACACCAAGAACATACTCACCGGCGAGTACCTCGTCGCGGGAGCGGCCTCCCTTGCTCTGATCCGGCGATGTCATCGTTCCATGCACTCTCTCAGTTTCAAGAGGCTGCGACGCAGCCATGTGCGCATCGTGTTCAAAGGGACGCCAAACTGATCGGCCAGTTCCTGATAGCTTTGTCCTTCGACGTAGGCTCTCTTCACTGCCACCGCCCGATCAGCTTCCAACTCTTCCATGCAGGTGTCAATGCGCCTTCCCTCATCCTTGATCACAGTCTGTATCTCGGGGGAAGGATCGTCGTCCGCGAGGTCGTAGGCACTGTCCAATTCGTCGGCAATCGGCTTGCGCGCACGAATGATGTCGATTGCCTGGTTGCGCGCAATTGCCGCCAGCCAGGACGATGGCGCCCCGGAGCCCGCGGCAAACACGCCGGCGCGCTGCCAGATCTTGACGTAGACTTCCTGCAGCGATTCCTCAGCGTCCGTCCTGTCTTTCAAAATACGCAGGCAGATGGAGAAGAGTTTCGGACTCGTCTCACGATAGAGCGCGGCAAAGGCCTTGCGATCGCCGATCGCAACGAGGCTTATCAAACGTGCGATTTCGTCGCTGGTCATCCCATGCCTCTTGCCAAACGCCCGCCCCTCGAACCCGCTCGCCAACACATACGGAAAACTAATGGTCTCTAGATTATTCCCTCTGTCAAAAACTTGAGATAAAAGGCCGCGATCAATTCTGCGGGGTATCCCATGAACCAGTCCGAAAGCGAAACTCAGGCACGCCTCCTTGCGCAAGCGCTGCCCTTCATGCAGCGCTACGAAAACAAGACGATCGTCGTGAAGTACGGCGGCCATGCCATGGGCAATCCCGAGCTCGGGAAGGCCTTCGCAAGCGACATCGCGCTGTTGAAGCAATCCGGCGTCAACCCGATCGTCGTTCACGGCGGCGGCCCGCAGATCGGCGCGATGCTGACGAAGATGGGCATCGAATCGAAATTCGAAGGCGGCCTGCGCGTCACCGACGCCAAGACGGTCGAGATCGTCGAAATGGTTCTGGCCGGCTCGATCAACAAGGAAATCGTCGCGCTCATCAACCAGACGGGCGAATGGGCGATCGGTCTTTGCGGCAAGGACGGCAACATGGTCTTTGCCGAAAAAGCGCAGAAAAAGGTCAAGGATCCGGATTCTAACATCGAGCGTGTCCTCGACCTCGGCTTCGTCGGCGAGGTCGTCGAAGTCGACCGCACGCTACTTGACCTGCTCGCCCGCTCAGAGATGATCCCTGTTATCGCTCCGGTCGCTCCCGGTCGCGACGGCGCGACCTACAACATCAATGCCGACACCTTTGCTGGGGCGATCGCCGGTGCGCTGAACGCCACCCGCCTACTCTTCCTGACGGATGTTCCCGGCGTTCTCGACAAGCAGGGCAACCTGATCAAGGAACTTTCCGTCGCGCAGGCGCACGCGCTGATCGCTGACGGAACGATTTCCGGCGGCATGATCCCGAAAGTCGAAACCTGCATCGATGCGATCAAGGCAGGGGTGCAGGGCGTCGTCATCCTGAACGGCAAGACCGCCCATTCCGTGCTGCTCGAGATCTTCACAGAGCATGGCGCGGGAACGCTGATCGTTCCCTGAGCCTTTTTCTTTTACGCAATCCCGGACGGAAAGCCCTTTACACTTTTCCTGGAATTGCTTTAGCCCGCGGCGGCATAGACCGCCGCGGCTGCCTCTTTCAGCTTTTCCATCATCGCCCGGTGGGGTCCCGGTCCGTAGCTGATGCGGCTGACGCCAAGTCTTGCGAGCGTCCTCACGTCCGGCGCACCCGGTCTCATCATGATGTTAACCGGCAGGTTTGACGCGGCGCAGATTTTCTCGATCAGGCCCTCGTCAATCAGCCAAGGCACAAAGAAGCCATTTGCACCAGCTGCGGCGTAAACCTTGCCGCGCTCGATCGCTTCGTCGACCAGATCTGCATGCTTGGAGAGATCACCTTCGCGCAAGAACAGATCGGTGCGCGCATTGATGAAAAAGGGTATGCCCCTCGCATCAGCCATCTCGCGAATGGCCCGGATGCGGGTTGCCTGTTTCTCGACCGGGTGCAGCCCTTCGCCGCCCACCACCTGATCTTCGAAGTTGATGCCGATGGCGCCCACGTCGATCAGCTTGGCGACATTGGCGGCTGCCCCGGCCGGATTGGTCGAATACGCCCCTTCGAAGTCGACGGAGAGAGGCAGGTCGTTGACTGCCGTAATCTGGCGAACCGTTGCTACCAGCGCATCCAGCGGAATCCTCTCACCATCCCCATAACCTTGTGCTGCGGCAACCGACCAGCTTCCTGTTGCCAGCGCCTTGGCGCCGGCCTCGGTCACGGCTTTCGCCGTTCCTGCGTCCCATATGTTGTAAAGAACAACAGGATTGCCCTTTTGATGGAGCGCGCCGAACGCCTTTGCCTTCTCAGCCTGATTCATTGGATCTCCTCCACAAACAATCCCTTGGTCTTCATCTCATTTTCGTGTCGCAAAAGCCATTGCTTGCGCCAGAGCCCGCCGCCATAGCCGGTCAGTGACCCGTCAACGCCTGTCAGCCGGTGGCAGGGGATGACAATCGCCAACTGGTTCGCCCCATTGGCGCGGCCGACGGCGCGCACCACTTGCGGGTTTTCCATGCTGCGCGCAATGTCCCTGTAAGCGCGTGTCTCACCGATGGGTATGTGCATCAGCTTCGACCAGATCTCGCATTCGAAGGCCGTACCGAAACCCAACGCGAGCGGCGTCCGGAACGTTGCGGACCTGCCATCGAAATAGGCTTTCAGCTCGGCGCCGATTTGATCAATCGCCGATGTGCGGCCGGCTGCGACCGTGGAGCGTGTCTTGCGCTGTAGCTTCTCCAGCTCGGCCGGCAGCGCCTTGCGGTCGTGGAATTCGAGAAGATGCAGATGCGTCTGGTCGGCCACCGCAACCATGGGGCCGAGCGGCGTTTCGAACCAGTCGGCAAACAAGAGATCGCGGTTCTGCGACATCGCAGGCGCTTTACCGATCAGCCGCTGAAACGCGGCGCGGAAGCCGCTGCCCGATTCAAATCCTGCCTCGATCTGAGCATCGATGACACGGGCGCCATTCGCCAGTTGCTTTGCCGCCTCGCCAAGACGGCGATAGCGGGCGATATCGAGAAAGGTCATGCCGAGGGATCGCTTGAAAGCCCGCCGCACGGTCGAGGGATCGTAGCCGTGCGCGATCAGATGGTCCTCTGTCCATCGCGCTGCGGGATCACGGTCGAGCACCGTGAGGAGTTGGTCGACGATCGGCTCCCTGCCTGCCTCTTCCAGCGGCCGGCACCGTTGGCACGGCCGGAAGCCAGATTGCATGCAGGTGGCGATAGAATCGTAGAACAGCGTATTTTCCCGCTTCGGCTTGCGAGCGGGGCAAGTCAGCCGGCAGAAAATACCCGTTGTTTTGACGCAGACATAGGCAAGGCCCTCATAGGCCGGGCTGCGGTCAATCAGCGCATCGTACAGCGCGTCGTCATTGGGCAGATCAAAGAGCATGAGGCGTTTTACCATCCCTTCCGCGCCGCGTCCGCCGCAAATCGGGCGTCTATTTTTTCTTGCCGATTTCCTTGCCCGGGAAGCCGTGCCATAACGCCCCCATGACCAAGATAGATCGCGCGCCGACCAAGGCAGACTTCTCACATGTGACCGAGTGGGTTTTCGACCTCGACAACACGCTCTACCCGCATCATGTCAATCTGTTCGCGCAGATCGACAAGAACATGACGGCCTACGTCTCGACTCTGCTGCAGATGGAGCGGGACGAGGCACGCAAGCTGCAGAAACAATACTATCTCGATCACGGAACGACCCTGCAGGGTCTGATGATTCACCACGGCGTCGATCCGAACGACTTTCTCGAGAAGGCGCATGCGATCGACTATTCGAGCCTGACGGCGCAGCCCGAACTGGGCGCGGCCATCAAGGCCCTGCCGGGTCGCAAGTTCATCTTCACCAATGGCAGCGTCAAGCATGCCGAGATGGCGGCCGGTGCGCTCGGCATCCTCGAGCATTTCGACGATATTTTCGACATCGTGGCGGCGGACTTCGTGCCGAAGCCGGCGCAGGCGACCTATGACAAGTTCGCGGCACTGAAGCGGATCGAGACCGGCAAAGCGGCGATGTTCGAGGACCTGCCCCGCAATCTCAAGGTTCCAAAAACGCTTGGCATGCAGACTGTCCTGCTGGTACCTAACAATCTCGAGGATACGGTTGTCGAATGGTGGGAAAAGACCAGCGGCGAGGATGATCACATCGACTTCGTGACCGACGATCTCACTGATTTTCTTGCGAAGATTGCCGGCTAGATTACTAAAGTTTCATCCAGCTTACCGATCTTTAATTGGGCGATTTGCCACATCGGCCCTACCCTTTCGTCTGCGATCCCATGCGATTGCACATTGAAAGGAGCTGAAATGTCTCGGAACAAGCTGATACTGGCCGCACTCTCCTCCGTCATGATCGTCGGTGCCGCAGCCGGCACCAGCTTTGCTGCGTCTCACGACAAGAAGCATCATCCGCCTCGCCCGCAACACGGCATGGGCATGATGATGGGACCGCGCATGGGCGCGATCCGTGAAGTCGTCTTCGTTCGCATGCTAAAGCAGTTCGACACGAACAAGGACGGCCAGATTTCCAAGCAGGAAGTCAAGGACGGCATGGAGGCAATCTTCGTTGCCATCGATACCGACAAGGACGGCTCGCTGACGCCGGGCGAAATCCGCAAATACCGCGAAGCCCAGATCGCCAAGGCGAAAGCCCCCGCCGATGACGCCACGGATGACGATGCTACGCCGATGGCGCCGCCGCCGGATGCCGACGACGCCCAGCCAGCCCCACCGCAACCCAGCCCCGACGGCCGACCGGATCGCCGTGGCATGCATGGCGGGATGATGCGAGGCATGATGATGATGCAACGCTTCGACACCGACGAGAACGGCCAGATTTCCAAGGAGGAAGCCGAAGCCGCGTTCGACAAGTTCTTCACCTGGATGGACCGCAACAAGGACGGCGTGATCTCGCTCGACGACATGCCGGATCGCCCGTTCCCGTAAGCAAGCACTTACCGAGACCGAAGCCCGCCACCCTGAACTGCCCCCCGAAAATTGGACAACAACCTTCGGGGGTCAGTTCACCCTCGGCGGGCTTCCTATTCGTGCCGCTCGTAAAAATCCTCGATGATCTTCCACGCTGCATCGGCAGTGTCGACGAAGCTGATCAGATCGACATCGTCCGGCGCGATCGTTCCGAACTCCGCAAGCGCCTCGAAATTGACGATGCTCCTCCAGAACTTTTCACCGAACAGGATGAGCGGCATCTTTTCCATGCGGCCGGTCTGAATCAGCGTCAGGCACTCGAAGAATTCGTCGAGAGTGCCGAAGCCGCCGGGAAAGACAGCGATTGCCTTAGCGCGCACCATGAAGTGCATCTTGCGGATCGCGAAATAATGGAAATTGAAGCTCAGCTCCGGTGTCACGTAGACGTTCGGCGCCTGTTCGTGCGGGAGCACGATGTTGAGGCCGATCGAGGGCGCGCCCTCGTCGGCCGCGCCGCGATTGCCGGCTTCCATGACACCAGGGCCACCGCCGGTGACGATCACATATTCACGAAAATCGAAGCCGGCCGAATATTTCGAGCATAGCCGAGCAAACTTGCGCGCCTCGTCGTAGTAGACCGATGCCGCCTCAAGGTTGGCGCGCTGCACCTCGTTGCGTGCCGCCCAGGCGCTTTGGCCCGGAGCGGGAATGCGGGCGCCGCCAAACATCACGACCGTCGACCGGATGCCGCGTTCAGCCAGCATCATCTCGACTTTCAGCAATTCGAGTTGCAGCCGGATCGGCCGCAGTTCCTCGCGACACAGAAACTCTTCGTCGACATAGGCAAGGCGGTAGGACGGCGACAGCGTTTGCGGCGTTTTCGGCACAGCTTCTGCGCGGTGCTTGTCGGTTGCGCTCGTCTTCAGCGGGTCCCAGACGCCGTCCTTGCGCCGCAGCCTGCCGTTTCTTGCCTTTGCCATGTCTAAATGCCTTTCAGTACAGCCGGCAAACGCTGCCGGTATGTCGTTTCATGCTTGAATCGGGAGAATTACTATGCCCCGAAAAATCATTCCATTTTACCCTTGCATGCGATAGAGCAGATCGCATCCCGCCAATCACAATTCCCGGAGGCTTCGGTCTCCACGATAGAGACCGAAGTTTAAGGAATTCCCATGAGCGCCACCGACCTTTCTTCCCTCGAAAAGACCATCGAAGCGGCCTTCGACAACCGCGACAACGTCAATACGTCGACGAAGGGCGAGGTTCGCGACGCGGTCGAAGCAGCACTCGAACTTCTCGACGGCGGTAAGGCGCGCGTTGCCGAGCGTGGCAGCGACGGCGCCTGGAAGGTCAATCAGTGGCTGAAGAAGGCCGTGCTTCTCTCGTTCCGCCTGAATGACATGGAAGTCGTCAAGGGTGGTTCGGGCAATTCGACCTGGTGGGACAAGGTGCCGTCCAAGTTCGAGAGGTGGGGCGAAAACCAATATCGCGCCGCCGGCTTCCGCGCCGTTCCGAACTGCGTCGTGCGCCGCTCCGCCTACATCGCCAAGAACGTCGTATTGATGCCGTCCTTCGTCAACCTCGGCGCCTTCGTCGACGAAGGCACGATGGTCGATACCTGGGCGACTGTCGGCTCCTGCGCCCAGATCGGCAAGCATGTGCATCTCTCGGGCGGCGTCGGCATCGGCGGCGTTCTGGAGCCGATGCAGGCTGGCCCGACGATCATCGAAGACAACTGCTTCATCGGCGCTCGTTCGGAAGTCGTTGAAGGCTGCATCATCCGCGAGGGCTCGGTTCTCGGCATGGGCGTCTATATCGGCAAATCGACCAAGATCGTCGATCGCGCCACCGGCGAGGTCATGTACGGCGAAGTGCCGCCCTACTCCGTGGTTGTCGCCGGCTCGATGCCATCGGGCAATGCCAGCATGGCCAACGGCCAGCCGGCACCGCACCTCTACTGCGCCGTCATCGTCAAGCGCGTCGACGAAAAGACCCGCTCGAAGACCGGCATCAACGAACTGCTACGCGACTGATAAATCTTGAGGTTCCAGCGGCCTGCGTGTCTCGGGCGATACGCGCGGCCCGAACGCTGACAGTCGGACTTGATCCGGCAAAATGACGGCACATTTCAACAAGGCGGTATCGCCGCCTTGCCTTTTCTTTGCCACTACCGCTGGATAGTTCCACTCCCATGACCGCTACCGATCCCGTCGCCAATCTTCAGACCCTGATTCGCTGCCCGTCCGTCACGCCCGCCGAGGGCGGCGCGCTTTCGGCGCTTGAGGCGATGCTGTCGCCGCTCGGCTTCAAGGTGGACAAGGTGAAGGCGACTGCGCCGGGAACGCCCGATATCGAGAACCTCTATGCACGGCTTGGCGATGGCGGCCCACACCTGATGTTTGCCGGGCATACCGATGTGGTCCCCGTTGGCGACGAAGCCGCCTGGACGCATCCGCCCTTTGCCGCCGAGATCGCGAACGGTGAACTGTTCGGGCGTGGCGCCGTCGACATGAAGGGCGGCGTTGCCTGCTTTGTTGCGGCCATCGCGCGCCATATCGAAAAGCATGGCGCGCCGAAGGGCTCGGTCTCTTTCCTGATCACCGGCGACGAGGAAGGCCCGGCGATCAACGGCACGATCAAACTATTGAAATGGGCAGCCGAACGCGGCGAACGCTGGGATGCCTGCCTCGTCGGCGAGCCGACCAACCCCGATAAGCTTGGCGACATGATCAAGATCGGCCGCCGCGGTTCGCTCTCCGGCAAGATCACTGTGCACGGCGTCCAGGGCCATGCCGCCTATCCGCATTTGGCCGACAACGCGGTGCGCGGCATCCTGCAGCTGACGCAAGCACTGATGGACCCGCCGTTCGACGGCGGCACCGACAACTTCCAGCCATCCAACCTCGAAGTGACGACAATCGACGTCGGCAATCCGGCGACGAACGTCGTGCCTGCCAAGGCAACGGCGAGCTTCAACATCCGTTTCAACGACACCTGGACCGCCGAGAGCCTGCAGCAGGAGATCCTGCGCCGCCTCGATGCCGCCGCTGCGGAAGGCGTGCTTCGCCCCGGCCGGCCGCCACTCAAATACGATATCGTGTGGGCGGAGCGGCCGAGCCACGTCTTCCTGACGCGCAACAATGCGCTGATCGCCTCGCTTTCTTCCGCCGTCGAGAGCGTCACCGGCCAGTCGCCGAAGCTCTCCACCACAGGCGGCACCTCCGACGCCCGTTTCATCAAGGATTATTGCCCCGTCGTCGAATTCGGTCTCGTCGGCCAGACCATGCACATGGTCGATGAACGCGTCGCTGTTTCCGACCTCGAGCGACTCACGGTAATCTATGAAACCTTCATCGAGCGCTGGTTTGCGAATGCCGGGCTTTAGGGAAGTTCAGTACTATCTCGCCGGAATCTGGCTGCTGATCCGCATGGATCCGCGTGGCTTCCGTTTCCTCGACATGTCGGAGCGCGGCGTCAACCGTTCGTTCTGGGCGATCTTCTGGTGCCTGCCGCCGATGGGAATCTCGTGGCTCTGGTGGCGCCAGGCCTTCCTGCAGACGATGCCGCCGCATACCAATGTCGGCGCCCTCTTCTATTTCCGGCTCGGGCTTGTCGAAGCCGCCAATTGGTTCGTCCCGCTGGTCTTTGCGGGCTTGTTACTGCTCGCCTTCAAGAAGGGCGAGCGTTTCGCGCCCGTTATCGTCAGCGTTAATTGGCTGGGCGTGCCGCTCTCCTACGTCAACGGCTTGCTGCTCGCACTGGTCTTCTTCCTGCCACAGATGGTCGGCCTCGTCTCGCTGCTGCTGCTGGCCTTCATGCTGGCACAGGTCTTTGCGATCGCACGCATTCTCAGGATGATCTTCTACGGCCAGGGTCTGATGGTCGGCGCGTTGACGCTGGTGCTGCTGGTGCCATCGCTGATGCTGTCGGAATACCTGCAGCGCTTTCTGGGCATCTATCCAATATAGATCCGCCGGAATCGTTCTATTCCGACAGTGCGGCCATGCGCGCCTTCAGGAGGTCGATCATCCCTTTCACCTTCGTCGTCAACGCGCCCGGCGGTCGGAGCGCGTGGATGCCGCTGCCGTCTGGTCTCGGCGGCAGCGCGGGGAAGAGCCGCACCAGCCGGCCGTCCCGGAGCGGCTCGGCCACCAGCCATGTTTGCAGATGGATGATCCCCAGCCCTGCGATGGCGCTTGCAAGAAGCCCGTCCATGTCGGCGCAGACAAAACGACCGGAAACCTCGAGCCGGTCTTCCGAGCCGGTTTCGCCGAACTGCCACATCCCAGCCTTCATCGGCTTCGGTGTGGTCAGGCAGGCGTGATGCACGAGGTCTGCCGGGACCGCCGGAACGCCGTGGCGCTGAAGATAGGACGGCGCGGCGCAGACGACGCTCTCCGTTGCCGCAAGCTTCGTCACGAGAAGCGCGGAATCCTGCAGCTTGCCGATGCGGACAGCAAGATCGATGCTCTCCCCGATGGGATTCACGGCCCGATCCTCCAAAGACAGTTCGAGATGCACCTTCGGGAATCGTTCCAGATAGATCGGCACCAACGGAACGACGTGACGCCGGCCGAAACAGACCGGCGCCGAAATCGTCAGCCATCCCTGCGGTTCGCTCGCCATTGCCGCGACAACGCTCCGGGTCTCCTCGAGCTGGCCAAGCGCCTGCCGGGCGCGATGGCAAAGTGTCTCCCCCGCTGACGTCAATGCGAGCCGACGCGTGGACCGATAGAATAGCTCCACCCCGAGTTCACTTTCCAGCAGGTCGACCTGCCGTGATATCGACGACGCCTGCATGCCGAGTTCCCGACCGGCAGCGGAAAAGCTTCCCGCGGCAACGACCTTGAGGAAGATGTCCAATCGATCCGCGAAACCCGTCATCTTTGCGCCCTATGCTCAGCTCCTGAGAATATAGAGCCGATTATCGCAGCTGTGCGCAAGTATTAAGGTCTTCGCTGTCGTCACACGAGCCCTCCTTGGCGCGACCCACCTCTTCCGGATTTTACACACCGCTGGTCCCGCGGGCGGCTGACCGATACTGCACGCCATTTCTTTGAGAGGAAAAACATGCCTTCCGATACAATCGCCATCAGACCGAACCCGCAAATGACTCGGCTGCTCGACAGCGCAATCGACTCCGCACTGGAAGAGAAGCGGCTCGTTGGAACTGTGGTCCTCGTCGCCCAGGAGGGCAGCATCGCCTATAGTCGCGCCGCCGGCATGGCGGATCGGGAGAACAGCCTGCCAATGCGCACGGACACGATCTTCCGGCTTTCCTCGGTGACCAAACCGATCGTCACCATCGCCGCCATGCGGCTCGTCGAAGAGGGACAGATCAATCTCGCTGATCCTGTCACTCGCTGGCTGCCCTATTTCCGTCCACGGCTGCCGGATGGATCTGCACCGGCCATCACGATCCATCATCTGCTGACGCACACGGCGGGCCTCGGCGACAGTTTGACAGGCGACGGGGGCGAAGGGAGGCCAGAGGGCACCAATCTCGCGGGCGGACACCCTGCCTGCATCGCGCTCGAAGAAAAACTTCGCCGGCTTGCGAGCGAACCGTTGCTTTACGAGCCCGGTGGAGCCTGGCGCTATTCGATCTCGATGGATGTGCTCGGCGGCGTCATCGAAAAAGAAACCGGCGGCCCGCTGGGCGAAGCAGTCGCCGCGCTCGTCACTCAACCGCTCGGACTTTCCGATACCGCGTTTCATGTAACGGATCGTGGTCGTCTTGCCGTCCCTTACAAGAATGCGACGCCGGAACCCGAGCCGATGGCGTGCGAGGATTCGGTCGTCACCTCTTCCGGCGTGATCCGCTATTCGACGGAGCGCATCCTCGATCCTCACAGCTATCACTCCGCCAGCGGCGGCATGGCAGGCACGGCCGAGGACATCCTCGCCATACTCGAAACCGTTAGACGTGGCGGAGCGCCGCTGCTTGATTCAGACACCGTTTCCGCAATGGTCCACGACCGGACGAAGGGCCTTGCTGAGCTTGCGCGCGCCGGGCTAGGTTTCGGCTACGGCTGGGCTGTTGTGACCGATCCGGACCGTTCCGACTTGCCGCTGGCTCCGGGAGCGCTCCAGTGGGGCGGCGTCCACGGCCACTCATGGTTCGTCGATCGGGAAAGGAAACTGACAGTGGTGGCGCTTACGAACACAGCGCTCGAAGGATTGTTCGGCGCCTTCCCGCTGGATATCGGCAAGGCCATCTATCGGGCCCTGTAGGCCGGGTCATGATAGCTCGTCACCGTCATCGCTGTCGCCGCCCTCCAGCAGCGGGCGGCGATCGGTGATCACCGCCGGATAATCCACCTGCATGAAGTAAAGTCCATCCGGGGGTGCAACGGGACCGCAGGCCTTGCGGTCGCGGGCATCCAGCGCGGCACGGACATCGTTCGGCGTCCATTTGCCCTCGCCCGCAAGCTTCAGTGTTCCCGCGAAAGAACGGATCTGGTTGTGCAGGAAGCTTTGGGCGGTGGCGCGAATCTCGATCAATTCGCCGTTTCTTGTCACGTCCAGCCGATCGAGCGTGCGGATCGGACTGTTGGCCTGGCAATGGGCGGAGCGGAACGTCGAGAAATCGTGCTTGCCGACCAATGTCTGCGCCGCTGCATGCATGGCCTCGTGATCGAGCGGCTTCGGCACCCACCAGGCCTTACCGGCCTCAAGCGCCAATGGCGCGCGACGGCTGATGATGCGATAAAGATAGTGGCGCCGCAGTGCCGAGAAGCGGGCATCAAAGAACTCGCTTGCCGCTTCCACACTGATGATCGCGACCCGCTCGCCCGCCAGCTTGAGATGGGCGTTCACCGCGTTCTGGAGCTTGAAGGCCGACCACTCTCTGGAAAGGTCGGCATGAACCACCTGCCCCGTAGCATGGACGCCGGAATCGGTGCGGCCCGCCCCACGGACCGAGACCGTCTCTCCGCTTGCCGACAGGATCGCCTTCTCGATCGCGCCCTGAACGGAAGGTCCGTTTTCTTGCCGCTGCCAGCCGACGTAAGGACCACCGTCATATTCGACGATCATGCGATAGCGATGCATCAGGACAGCCTCGTGCCAGATGCGAGCGGTGTCCCACGCAGGAAGTCGGCGGTCGGCAACTGCTTGCCACCGGCCTTCTGCAATCTGGTCAGGCGAACGGCGCCGGTTCCGCAGGCAACGACAAGATCGTCTGTCAGCAGTTCGCCGGCGCTGCCGCTGCCTTGCGCAATCTCCGAGGCCAACACCTTGACGCGCTCAGGCTTGCCGCCAGTTGCCACTTCGAGCCATGCGCCCGGAAATGGTGCCAGACCGCGAATGTGATTGTGAACTTCAGCGGCGTCTTTTGAAAAATCGATCCGCGTCTCGCCCTTGTCGATCTTGGCGGCGTAGAGCACGCCGTCCGAGGGCTGCGGCGTCAAGGGAAGGTCGCCCATTTCGAGTTTGACCATTGCCTCAGCCATCGCCTTGGCACCGACATGCATCAGCTTGTCGTGCAACTCCCCGGCCGTAGTGTTGGCGCCGATCTCGACTTCGCTGGTGAGGGCCACCGGGCCGGTATCCAGGCCCTTATCCATCTTCATCACCATCATGCCGGTCTTCTGATCGCCGGCCATGAGCGCTCGCTGGATGGGGGCAGCACCCCGCCAGCGCGGCAGCAGCGAGGCATGACCATTATAGCAGCCGTAACGCGTGCCAGTCAGGATAGCTTCCGGCAGCAGCAGGCCATAGGCAACGACAACGGCAACGTCGGCATCGCATGCCCGGAAGCGTTCACGCTCTTCCGGATCCTTGAAATTCACTGGCGTAAAGACGGGGATACCGAGCAGTTCGGCAGCCTGATGAACAGGCGACTTCTGCAGATCGAGGCCACGCCGTCCGCCCGGCCTTGGCGGTTGGCTGTAGACAGCGAGGATCGTATGCCCGGCATCGACCAACGCTCGCAGGGTCGGAACGGAGAATTCGGGCGTACCCATGAAGATGATGCGAAGCGACATTTTATCCCGCCATGTTTCCGGTCGGCCTCTTCAAACGGGATTGCGAGCGCCAGATCAAGCCGTCGGATCGCAATCGGCGCACTGCAAGCCGGCTGCCGGCGCAACTCAGAGCTAGAGCGCCTTCGCCGACTTCGCGGCCTTGGTGAACTTCTTGATCACCATGTCCCGCTTGAGGCGAGAGATGTGGTCGATGAAGAGCACGCCGTTCAGGTGATCGATCTCATGCTGCAGGCAGGTCGCGAGCAGGCCGTCGGCCTGCACCGCCTGCTCCTTGCCGTCTCGGTCGAGGTACTTGACGGTGACCGTCGCCGGGCGTTCGACTTCGGCATAGTAGTCAGGGATGGAAAGGCATCCCTCCTCATACACCGAGCGCTCGTCGGACGATGCGAGGATCTCCGGATTGACGAATACGAGGGGCTGCTTCTCTTCGCCTTCACGGGAAACGTCAATCACCAGCATGCGGCGCGGCACGCCGATCTGGATGGCAGCAAGGCCGATACCTGGCGCGTCATACATGGTTTCAAGCATGTCGTCGGCAAGGCGCTGGAAATCGGCATCGACGCGCTCGATCGGCTTGGAAACCTGACGAAGCAGCGGATCGGGGAGAATGATGAGTGGCTTGATGGTCATGGCGTTCCCATAACGCATCTTTTTCCAGGATGGAATTATCCGGCAGGCGGGTGGAGCGCTTTTTTACGCTCCATCCCTGAATTTAGCCGCATTCCCGTCAGGCGGCGCGGCGCGGGGCGGCCATCGAACGATGTCCGACGCCGGTGCGGAAGCGCTGCAGCAGCGCCACCAGATTATCGACCTCGCCGCGAAGGCGCCGTGTCTCGGCTGAGGTATTCTCGACCATACCCGAGTTCTGCTGCGTGATGGTGTCCATGTTGCGAATGGCGACGCTGACCTCGTTGACGCCGGTCGCCTGATCGCGTGCCGCAGCCGCGATATCGGCGACGAAGCGGTTGATGATATCGATGCGGTTGATCATGTCGTTCAGTGCCTCGCCGGTGCTGCTGACGATGTCGACCCCTTCATTCACCTGTGACGAGCTTTCCGAAATCAGGTTCTTGATCTCCTTGGCCGCGTCGGCGGTGCGTTGCGCGAGTTGGCGGACTTCCTGCGCCACGACGGCAAAACCTTTGCCTGCGTCGCCGGCACGCGCAGCTTCAACGCCGGCGTTCAGCGCCAGCAGGTTCGTTTGGAAGGCAATTTCATCGATCACGCCTATGATCTGTGCGATCTCGGTCGATGACTTTTCAATACCGGCCATCGCGGAAACGGCGCTGGTGACGAGTTCGCCCGAACTCTTGGCCTTCTGCTGGGTCTCGCGAACAGCACCGGATGCCTTTTCGGCGTTTGCGGCCGTCTGGCCGACGCTGACCGAGAGTTGCTGCAGTGCCGCCGAGCTTTCCTCGACGCCGGCGGCTTGCTGCGCCGTGCGCAATGCAAGATCATCCGAGGCCTTGGCAATCACGTCCGTGCCCCTCAGGATTTCACCCGAAGTTGCCCGTACCGACGCGAAGGACGTACGAAGAGCAGCGACCGCGCGATTGTAATCGTCGGCCATGCTCTTGAAATTGCCGGGGAGGTCGGGCGGTAGCGTCGCCTCGAGATCGCCGTTCGAGAGCGCTTCCAGGCTGCGGCGAAGATGATCGAGAGCGATTGCCTGATCCTGCTCGGCTTTCGCCCGCTCTTCCTCCAGCTTCCGGCGTTTCTCTTCAAGTGCTTCGAGGTAGACCGAGATCGAGTAATCCATATCGAGCATCCCGGCCTTGATAACGGCGGCGAGCTTCTCGGCCAGCACCTTGCCCTGCTGCCTGGCGAACATCGAGGGCCACTGCTTGGCCATGAGGCCCTTCACGAGTTCACTCATCAGCAAGGCATAGCCACCAATGTACCAGCGCGGCTCCAGCCCGATGCGGGCATGCGTCTTGCCAACCGCAACCACGCCTTTCACATAGGCCTCGTCGAAGTTGCCGCCGGCCAAATTGGCCCAATGATCTTCCTGGCGCTTCTTGGCGTGCCCCATATGCGCCTTGTCGGCAAAGAAGCCCGCGACCTCGGATGTCTTCGCCAACTTCGCGTAGAACTTGTCGAGGGCGCCGCCGAGCAGCTCCGCGATCGCCGGGCGCATCTCGCGAAGCGCCGTGCGGGCTCCATCATCCAACTCGATGAAATCGAGGCGTTGCTTGAGCGCGCTGTCGGACTGCTGGCTGGTCATGATGTCTCTGCTTTGCGATTGATGCTGAAGGAAATTTGAGCAGAGCTTTTGCGCAATATGGTTGAGCAATGGTTAAATGCGCTTCCGATTCGTCAGTTGCCGTTTGCTTTCTGATGTCATTTGGTTTGCCGGAAAGCTTGTGGGCTGTTCACGTTTTGATCTGGATATCTCATTTGAGTTTGCTATTGTTGCCAGCATGAACCCCAGCTCTGAGTCGTTTCTCCTTGCCCTGTCGCAGACAAGCCCCGCCATGCTGGCCCTTACCGGAGGCGCAATCGCCGCGCTGATCCTACTTCTGGTCGTCCTCCTCGTCCGCAGCGGACAGGTCCGGCGCGAGCAGGCCGAGGTCGCGAGCCTTCGTGCCGCCGAGACGGACGCCCGCATGGCCGAGCTTCTGAAGATCCAGGCCGAGATGCATGGGCGCATGTCGACGATGGCCGAAGTCTTCGGCTCCAGGCAGTCCGAACTCAACCAGGCGATCAACCAGCGCCTGGACGGAATGTCGCAGCGCGTCAGCACGACGATCAGTGAACAGACCAAATCGACGCACGAGAACCTGCAACGGCTGCAAGAGCGTCTCGCCGTCATCGATGCCGCCCAGAGCAATATCCAGACGCTGGCGAAGGACGTCGTCGGTCTGCAGGCGATCCTCTCCAACAAGCAGACGCGCGGCGCTTTCGGCCAATCGCGCATGGAGACGATTGTCGCCGATGGCCTGCCGATGGGCGCCTATGCATTCCAGCAAACGCTGTCCAACGGCTCGCGTCCCGACTGCACGATCCGCATGCCGAACGGCGCGCCGCCGCTGGTGATCGACGCGAAATTCCCGCTCGAAGCCTGGAACGCGATCCGAGACGCGGGCGGACCGGATGGAGCCAAGGTTGCGTCGCAGCAGTTCCGCCGCGACATGGAGACGCATATCCGCGATATCTCGGAGAAATACCTGATCCAGGGGGAGACGCAGGACACGGCCTTCATGTTCGTGCCATCGGAATCGATCTTTGCCGAGATCCATGAGAATTTCGAAGCGATCGTGCAGAAGGCACACCGGTCGCGCATCGTCATCGTGTCACCTTCGCTGCTGATGCTCTCCATCCAGGTCATTCAGGCGGTGCTCAAGGATCAACGGATGCGGGCCCAGGCACATGTCATTCAGGGCGAGGTCGCGAGCCTGATGGACGATCTTGGCCGCCTCGACGAGCGCGTGCGCAAGTTGCAGGGCCATTTCGCGATGGCGCAGAAGGATGTCGACATGATCATCACGTCCGCCGACAAGCTCAACAAGCGTGGAGCGAAGATCGAGGCTCTGGAGTTCGAGGGCGGCGACAGCGGCAAGGCCACGGCACGAGATAATGACCCGGCGCCGAAATCCGTCGACAGCCGCAGCGGGCTTCTCAAGCTCAGGGTGGTTGACGACGAGTAACGCCTTCGGGCAGTGTCGCGCCCAAGAAAAGCATCGGACGGGACACCCATGATCACAGTTTTCGGCTCCATCAATATGGACCTCATCGCCACCACCGCGCGCTTGCCGAAGCCCGGCGAAACGGTCGCTGGCAACGGCTTCTCGACGGCGGCGGGCGGCAAGGGCGCCAACCAGGCGCTTGCCGCGCGACGCGCCGGGCGCACCGTTCACATGGCAGGCGCCGTCGGTCGGGATGGCTTCGCAGAGCCGGCGCTCGCATTGCTGAAGGAGGCCGGCACGGGGCTTGAAACCGTCAAGCAGGTCGACGAGCCGACCGGAACCGCGCTGATCCTCGTCGGTGGCGACGGCGAAAACATGATTGCTGTTGTGCCCGGTGCAAACGGCACGATGACGCCGGCCGATGCCGATGCAGCGATCGATGCCATGAACAAAGGCGACATCCTGATGCTTCAGCTCGAAGTGCCTGTTCCGGCCGTCGAGCGGGCGCTGGCCGATGCCCACGCCAAAGGCGTGACGACCGTGCTCAACCTTGCCCCACTGATCGATGATGCGCCGCGCCTCGGCCGCCTTGCCGACATTGTTATTGCTAACGAAACAGAGTTCGAGCGCCTCGCCGGCCAGGAAAACATGGGAGCGGATGATCGCGAAGCCGCACTGAAGCGGCTGAATGCGGAAACTGGGCAGACCTTGATCGTAACGCTCGGCGCAGACGGCGTGATCGCGATCCGGAATGGTGTCATTTCCCGTGCCAAGGGGCTGAAGATCGAGCCCGTCGATACGGTCGGCGCCGGCGACACCTTCTGCGGCTACTTCGCGGCGAGCCTGGACGAAGGGCTGGATTTCGAGGCCTCCCTGCGGCGTGCGGCCGTCGCCGGCTCGCTCGCTTGCCTGAAGCAGGGTGCCCAGCCATCGATCCCCTCGAGCGCCGAAGTCGCAAACGAGCTATAGGGCAATTCGTCCCGCGACATAGTGGAGCGGCTTGCCGCAGGTCCCCATCCATTTTCGTTGGATTTCATTGAAATTTAAGAGGTTCCGGCGATGTTCCAGCATCACCGGATCTCTCCCAGGGACCGGCTTCTGTAACGGCTGCTCCATGATGGGGCGACGCCCTCCTCCCTGTGCCGATGAATGCCCCGTCCGGCACATCCTTGCTCCCCGAGGAATCCATGTTCATCTTTCGCATGAAATCGCTTGCAGCCAAGCTTATCCTCATTACCGGCATTGCCATCGCCCTCGTCCTCCTCGTTTCCAACTTCTTTCTCATCGGTGAGACGCGCAATCGCGTCCAGACACTCACTATGGACCAGGCCAATCTGGAAGCGAAGGCGATAGCCAACGAGGTCGCCTCTTCCGTCGGTGAACTGGCAGGGGCGGCACGCTCCATGGCTGGCGCGATCGGCCGTGGTCAGGAGGGCAAATATCTCGACCGCAAGGCGGTTCTCGACATGCTGAAGGCAAACGTCGAGCGCAACCAGTTTGCCTTTGGCAGCTGGTTCGCCGAAGAGCCGAACGCCTTCGACGGACAGTCGGCCAGCATGGCTGGCAAGGCCGACTTCGGCGCCGCGAAGGACGGTACTTTCAACCCGTACTGGACGAAGAGCAAGGACGGCGGCTTCACGTTCTCCACCTTCGAGTCCGACTACAAGGCTGCCTGGTACGCGCTTGCTGCGCAGAGCAAGAAGGGGGCGCTCACGCCGCCTTATGCAGAAACGACCACCGGCGAAAACACGGCGATGACCTCGATCGCCTATCCGGTCATGTCTGGCGGCAAGATGATTGGTGTCAGCGGTGTCGATATCTCGCTGAAATCGCTCCGCGACAAGCTCTCGACGCTCCACCCCTTCGGCTCCGGCCGCGTCACGCTACTCTCGCAGACCGGTAAATGGATCGTCGCGCCGATCCCCGATCTCTCGATGAAGGATTATGACGGCGAAGGCGCGGATGCGGTGAAGAGTGCGCTCTCGACGCTGCAGCCTGCGGTCGTCAAGAACCTGACCTTCGACGGCTACGAACCCTTCGACCGCGTCGTCTATCCCTTCGCCCTGCCCGACGTGAACACGACATGGGTGATCCTCGTGGACGTGCCGCACACTGCCATCAACGCGCCCGTTCAGGATCAGACCTTCATGATGGTCGTCGCAGGCATCCTCGTGCTTGCCGCAGTCATGATCGCCCTCTACTTCGCCGTCCGCGCCTTCGTTCAGCGCCCGATTGGTGGTCTTGTCGCCAGCGTTAAGAACCTCAGCGACGGGAAGTACGAGCATCCGGTTGCCGGCCAGGATCGCGCCGACGAAATCGGCTCCGTGGCCAAGGCCCTTGAAGGCTTCCGCTTTGCCCTCGCCGACACGCAGCGCCTTGAAGCCGAGGCGAACAACCAGCGTGACGCCGCCGAGGCCGAGCGCGGCCGGTCGGAGGCGGAGCGGCGGCAGTCGGTTACGCTGCAGCGTCACATCGTCTCGATCGTCGGCTCCGGCCTGTCGGAGCTGTCGCAAGGCAATCTCGGCCATCGCATCACCGAGGACTTCCCGGGCGAATACGCCAAGCTGAAGCAGGATTTCAACGCGGCGCTCGAAAGCCTCGAGGAAACCATCAAGACGATGAATCTCAGCGTCGTGAACATCGGCTCCGGTACGAGTGAAATCAGTGGCAGCGCCTCCGATCTCGCCAAGCGCACCGAGCAGCAGGCAGCAAGCCTGGAAGAAACAGCAGCAGCGCTCAACGAGCTCACCGCACAGGTTAACTCTAGCGCCGAGAATGCCCGTACCGCTGCAGATAACGTCAACCTCGCCTGCGAGGATGCGGAGAAGTCGGGCGAAGTGGTGCGCAAGGCGATTGCTTCGATGCAGGGTATTGAACAATCCTCCACCGAGGTCTCGCGCATCATCGGCGTCATCGATGAGATCGCGTTCCAGACCAACCTGCTGGCGCTGAATGCGGGTGTCGAAGCAGCACGTGCCGGTGAAGCGGGCAAGGGCTTTGCCGTCGTCGCGCAGGAAGTCCGCGAGCTGGCGCAACGGTCCGCCAATGCCGCCAAAGAGATCAAGACGCTCATCAACACCTCGGCCGTGCAGGTCAAGGAAGGCGTCGATCTGGTTGGCCGCGCCGGCGACACGCTGCACAAGATCTCCGAGCAGGTGATGGGTATCAATGGCCTCATCCGCCAGATCTCTGCCTCGGCCAGCGAACAGGCGATCGGCCTGAAGGAGATCAACCAGGCCATGAACCAGATGGACCAGGTTACCCAGCAGAACGCCGCCATGGTCGAGGAAACGACGGCAGCCAGCGTCACGCTCAACGATGAAGCCCAGACGCTGAAGCAACTCGTGACACGCTTCCGCGTATCCGGCATGGGTCACGCTTCGGCGCTTCGCTCGACGGCTCAGCAGATGCGCGCGCCAACCGGGGTACCGACCTACCGCCCGGCAGCAGCATCGGCACCACGGCGCGCGGTTCCCCAAACGCACGGCTCAGCAGCGCTTGCCCAGGACAACTGGGAAGAGTTCTAAGCGGATTCGACCACCTGAAACGAAAAAAGGCGCCTGAGCAATCAGGCGCCTTTTGCTGGAATATGAATGCTTAGGCCGCGTTCGAGGTCTGCTCCTCATTGAGGAACGCATAGATCGCCGAAGCGGAGTCGGTCGCACGCAGCTTGGCGACGAGATCATGATCGCGCAGCACGCGGGCGATGCGCGACAGAGCCTTGAGGTGATCGGCGCCCGCGCCTTCGGGCGCCAGCAGCAGAAACACCAGATCCACTGGCTGATCGTCCAGAGCCTCAAAATCCACCGGCTGATCGAGACGTGCGAAGATGCCGACGATGGAGTGGACGCTTGCGAGCTTGCCGTGCGGGATGGCGATGCCGTTTCCGACGCCTGTCGAGCCGAGGCGCTCGCGCTGCAGGACAACATCGAAAATTTCCCGCTCCGAAAGCCCTGTGACTTTCGACGCCTTTGCAGCCAATTCCTGGAGGAGCTGTTTCTTGGAATTTACCCTGAGGGCGGGAATTATCGCATTTTGCTGCAGCAAATCTGCCAATGCCATTTTATTTTCCTTCTGCACCAAGAAAGGGAGAGCGGCAGCCTAACTGCCGCCCTTCGCCCTGATCTCAGCTTTTGATGCTGGCTGCATCGATCCAGCCAATGTTACCGTCGTGCCGACGATAAACGATGTTTAGTTGTTCCTTGCCGGGGCTGCGAAAAAGCAGCAGCGGCTCGTCCGTCATGTCGAGCGCCATCACGGCGGTCGCTACGGACATTGTTTTCAGTTGCTTGGTGCTTTCGGCGACAATCGCCGGCGCGAAATCATCCGGAATCTCGTCGTCGTGGTCCGACATCCCACCCATCACGGTATACGCGACTTCCGCAGAACCATTCTGGTGATTTCCGGAGTGGTGATCCTTAAGTTTGCGCTTGTAACGGCGAAGACGCTTCTCAATCCGTTCGGACGCTGCATCGAAGGCCAACTGCGGATCCATCGCCTCCCCGGCGGCATGCAATACAACTCCGCTATCGAGATGAAGCTTGCAATCGGCGGAAAACCGGGCGTTGGCCTTCTGCACGATCACTTGACCGGAATACCCTCCGTCGAAGTATTTCGTGACGGCGACACCGATTTGGTTCTCGATCCGCTGACGGAACGAGTCACCAATTTCCATATGTTTACCGGATACACGCACACTCATGGAGTTTCCCTTCTTATGGTGGTTTGCGAGTACCAGTCTACGCCAAGGCTCACCCTCATCCAAGCACTTCGCGCGACCCCAAGCAAGATCGGCCGAAGTTCCCGGCTTCAGGCGCCCTGAGGATGATGGGGATAACTTCCAACGCTGTCCACAGCGCCAATTGCGGCGCGCTTCTAGCCAGAAGTTACCAAAATGTCAACAGACACATGCATTAGAACGATGGAATACACGCAGTGGTCGCCTCGGGCAACAGTCAAAACCCGGCGACCTTCGCCAAAGCCCGCTTCTCGCGCCTGCGCTGGACGGACGAAGCGATACTCATCGCCTCGCGATACTTGGCCACCGTACGGCGGGCAAGGTCGACGCCGCCCCGCTTCAGGATATCGACGATATCGTCATCAGAAAGCACGGCATCCGGGCTTTCCTGCAAGATCAGCGTCCGGATCTTATGGCGCACGGCCTCGGCCGAATGGCTGTCACCGCCCTCGACGGCACTGATCGAGACGCTGAAGAAATACTTGAGCTCGAAGAGCCCCCGCGGTGTCAGCATATACTTGTTTGACGTCACGCGGCTGACGGTGGATTCGTGCATCTTGATGGCGTCGGCTACCGTCTTAAGGTTGAGCGGCCGCAGGTGATCAACACCATGCATCAGGAAGGCATCCTGCTGTCGAACGATCTCGCTTGCGACCTTCATGATCGTCTTGGCCCGCTGGTCGAGGCTCCGGGTCAGCCAATTGGCGGTCTGCAAGCATTCCGACAGAAAGGCGTGATCGTCACCACTCTTTGTGACTTTGGAAAAATAGGCTTGATTGACCAGAACGCGCGGCAGCGTGTCCGGATTGAGCTCCACCAGCCAGCCGCCATCGGAGCCCGCGCGCACGACGACGTCGGGCATGATCGCCTCCGACATTCCGGCTTCGAAGCCGGCGCCCGGCTTCGGATTGAGCTGGCGGATCTCGCCCAGCATATCGAGCAGATCTTCTTCGTCCACGCCACACAGCCGCTTCAGCGTCGCGAAGTCGCGCCGGCCCAGAAGCTCGAGATTGCAGACCAACGCCTGCATGGCGGGGTCAAAGCGGTCCTTCTGCCGGAGCTGAATCGCCAGGCATTCGGCCAGGTTGCGGGCGAAAACGCCGGGCGGGTCGAGCGTCTGCAAGGCGGCGATCACGCGCTCGACATCGTCGACGATCGCGCCCAGCCTATCGGCAGCTTCCGTCGCATCGCCCTGGAGATAGCCTGCCTCGTCCAGCTGATCGACGAGGTACTGGGCGATCAGGCGATCGGACATGTCGGGCAGGATAAAGGGCAATTGCTGGGCAAGGTGATCGCGCAGCGAGATCTGACCGGCGACGAAATCATCAAGATCGTAGCTCTCGGCCCCTTCGCCGTTGCCGGGCATCGACTTCCACTGGCTGATCAGCTCGGGAGCATCGGCACGCTGCGGGGCGCCATCATCGGGAAAGACGTTCGCATAGTTGGCGTCGAGCTCATCACTGAGGCGGCTTGCACTGGCGCCGTTGCCACCCTCGTACCAGTCGCCCGACAAAACCTCGGTGCGGCTGTCGTAACCGTCATCGGAGGACTCTTCTGCTTGATGTGGATAGGCCTCGTCTTCCGCGCCACCGCGCTCGGTGCCTGCGTCCGCATCATTTGACGGAAGCTCCAGCAGTGGGTTCTTTTCGACTTCCTGGGCAATGAACTGCATCAGCTCGAAATGCGTCATCTGCAGCAACTGAATGGACTGCATCAGTTGCGGTGTCATGACCAGCGACTGGTTCTGGCGCAGGAAAAGATTGGCCGACAGTGCCATAGCGGACGCGAAACTCCCGTTCGTCTCCTCCGGGAAACCGCGTCCTGTCACGGGCTCAGGCCACGGAAATCCAAGTTGGCCCAAAAATTGCTTTTTTATTCTATTTGGTCAAGCGGAACTGTCACAGAAGGTGAATTTCCGCGGCGCCGGAGCGCGTCAAAGGCTGAAATTGTCGCCCAGGTACAGGCGGCGCACTTCCGGATTGTTGACGATGTCGTTGGCACGACCATGCGTCAGGACTTCGCCAGCATGGATGATATAAGCGCGGTCGATCAGCCCCAGCGTCTCGCGCACATTGTGGTCGGTGATCAACACACCGATACCGCGCGCCGTCAGATGATGAACGAGATGCTGGATGTCGGCGACGGAGATCGGATCGACGCCCGCGAACGGCTCGTCAAGCAGCATGAATGTCGGATCTGTCGCCAGCGCACGGGCGATTTCGAGGCGGCGACGCTCGCCGCCGGAAAGCGACACGGCCGCGCTTTTGCGCAGCTTACGAATGTGAAACTCATCGAGCAACTCGTCGAGCTTCTTTTCGCGCGCAGCCTTATCGTTGATATGCACCTCCAGAACGGCGCGAATATTCTCTTCGACGGTCAATCCCCGGAAGATCGACGCTTCCTGCGGCAGGTAGCCAACGCCCAGCCGCGAGCGGCGATACATCGGCATCGTCGTAACCTCATTGCCGTCGATCTCGATCGTGCCCTCGTCAACGGGCACAAGCCCGGTGATCATATAGAAGCAGGTCGTCTTGCCGGCGCCGTTCGGACCCAGCAGGCCAACGGCCTCGCCGCGTCGAACGACCAGCGACACGCCGTTCACGACACGCCGGGTGCTATAGGTCTTGGTCAGACCGCGCGCAATCAGCGTGCCCTGGTAACGGCTGTTGTCACCGGCGGGGGTCTCTGCAGCCACTTGGAGCCCGGACTTGCCGAACATGGTCGATAGCGAGAATAACTTCACGTGGTAAGGCCGGGGTCAGTTCTGTTTCTGTGACTTCGGATCAAGCTGAATCTGGACGCGCCCCCCGCAGCTGTCCAACTGTGCCTGTCCCGTCTCCATGTGCACCGTCAATTGGCAACCCGTAAAGACGTTCGGTCCATCGGTAAGGATCACCTTATCGCCCTTGAGGATGAAAAGCTGCTTGGCCATGTCGAAGGAACCATTATCGGCCGTGGCTGTCTGCGTGCCTGAGTTCAGGAACACCTTGTCCGTCACGATGATGTGATCGATATCGGCGTTGCCCGATGATATCGAGGCCGAAGCGGTTTTGGCGCCATCCGCCGGGGCCGCATTCGCGTCGCCGCCCTTCGGCTTGTAATAGACCGTCATATGTCCGGCCTGCAGTGTCGTCTTACCCTGCACCACCTTCACATTGCCCGTGAAATCGGCCGTGTGCTCCTGATCGTGGATCTCCAGCTTGTCGCTCTCGATCTGAATCGGCTCGTCACTGTTCAGCTTCAAGCCGTCCATCTGACTGGTCGTTGCCTGCGCCAGGGCGCCCCCGGCCAACAGCAGCAGCGCCACCGCGCCACTGAGAAATACTGCTCCCGCCTTGCGGGTAGAAATGCGACAATCGTTTGTCATGGTGACCCGGCTGTTAAGTGCCCTGTTTGTGAATAGCGGACGGATCGACATTCATGCGTACATTCCCCTCGAATGTGATCGTCTGCCCCTTATCCGTCATCTTGATCGAGCGTGCAACAATAGACGCGCCATCTTTCTGAATACTTACGGGATCCTCGCTCGTGAGCTTCCCGCCCTTAATGTCGACCTTGGCGCTCTGGAAGTTGGCTGTCAGCCCGTTGCTCAAAAGGATGGCAAAGGGTGATTTGACATCGAGATTATCGGTCGAACGGTCGTAATCTGCAGCCGTTGCTTCGACGCGGGCAATGAGATCGTCCTTCATCGGTACCGCAGCCTTGATGTTCTCCAGCGTCATCAGGTTGGGATTCTTGATATCCTGAAGCGCCCGTTCGGCCAGCATCGAATAGTTGATCCCATTCGAATTGCGGCCGGAGATTGCGGGCTTCTCCATCACCACCTTGCCGTTCTCGATCTTTGCACCCTCGATCTTGATGTTCTCCGGCAGATAGGTGCGGACCACGGAAACACCAATAAAGACCAACGACACCACAACGGCAGCGATCGGAAGTATGATCTTCAGGCGGCGCACACGCGCGGAATGGAAGCGCGCAGCACCATAGGCGCTTCGCTCCGGCTTCACATAGTCAGCCTTTCCGCTGGTGTTCAAAGTGTTGAGCATAAACAAGGTCCGTATCGGTGATCAGGCGACGTATATAGGCATTGTCGCGCTCGATCACAGTTCGTTTCGCATTATTACACTGACTTGCCAATATGGATTTTTTTCTGCAACAAGCAAGAAAGGCGCCGACGCGTGGTAAATCAACGTGTCCGAACGGCGCTCGAGCCCTAGATTTATGGGATCGCGCGTGCTCGCCGCCCCTGGAGGAATGAATGGACAGTTCGATGATCGCCGATCGCCGCAGGCTTCGCCGAAAGGTCGGTTTCTGGCGCGTCGTTGCGGTATTATTGCTTGTAGCACTGGGTTTTGCCGCCTATCGGGCATTCGTCGGCGACATCGCAACCCGCCGGCCGCACGTCGCCCATGTGACCATTTCCGGGCTGATCACCGATGATGACGAACTCCTGGAGCGGCTGAAGAAGATTGAAAAGAACGATGCGGTGAAGGCCGTCGTCGTCTCGATTTCCTCGCCCGGCGGCACCACTTATGGCGGCGAGCGGGTCTTCAAGGCAATCCGCGCCGTTGCCGCCAAGAAGCCTGTCGTATCCGACGTGCGCACGCTGGCTGCTTCCGCCGGCTACATGATCGCGACCGCCGGCGACATGATCATTGCCGGAGACAGTTCGATCACCGGTTCGATCGGGGTGATCTTCCAATATCCGCAGGTTAAGCCGCTACTCGATAAGATCGGCGTTTCGCTGGAAGAAATCAAATCGTCACCGTTGAAGGCCGAACCCTCGCCATTCCATCCGGCAAGCGAAGAGGCCAAGGCGATGATTAACAACATGATCATCGATAGCTATGGCTGGTTCGTCGATCTCGTCGCCGAGCGACGCAAACTGCCACGCGACGAAGTGCAGAAGCTCGCGGACGGCACGATTTTCACCGGCCGTCAGGCGCTCAAGGCAAAGCTGATCGACCAGATTGGCGGGGATGACGAGATCAGGGCCTATCTTGAGACACGCAAGGTCAGCAAGAGCCTGCCTGAGGTCGATTGGGACAAGAAGAGCAGCACACCCTTCCTGCTCGCAGACAGCGCGTCTCAGATCCTGACACTGCTTGGCTACGACGATCTTGCCAAGGCTCGCGATCTCGGCGGAATCCTGCCTCAAAAGTTGCTCCTTGACGGGCTCCTTTCAGTTTGGCAGGTTGGCCATGACTGATAAGAAATCAATAATTTAAGGGGGCGAAAGTGATCAAGTCCGAACTGGTGCAGATAGTTGCAGCCCGCAACCCCCATCTTTACCATCGCGACGTCGAGAATATCGTCAACGCGGTGCTCGATGAGATCACCGACGCGCTCGCCGCGGGTAACCGCGTCGAGCTGCGCGGATTCGGTGCGTTCTCGGTAAAAAATCGCCCGTCCCGCTCCGGCCGCAACCCGCGCACCGGTGATACCGTTTTCGTCGAGGAGAAGTGGGTTCCCTTCTTCAAAACCGGCAAGGAGCTTCGCGAGCGCCTCAATCCGGGACAGGCCGACGAAGAGGATTGATCCCTCTTATACATGGCTGCTACATGGCTGCCTGCGGCAACCCCGCACTTGAACTTGGCCCTCGGCCCATTATCCTGCTGATCAGAGCAAAGCGCCGCGCCAAAGACGGCGCGCGTTGAAATACGGAGGCCGAGCATGGCGAAAAAGATCACTAACCTATTGATTTTTCTGCCACTTGGAATCATCCTGATCGTCTTTTGCGTCGCCAACAGGCAGGTCGTGACGCTCGCCTTCAATCCCTTCCTGCCGGAAGACCGAGTGCTCTCGCTGTCGGCGCCATTCTTCGTGTTCATCTTCATCGCGCTGATCATCGGTATGGTCGTCGGCTCGGCGGCCACCTGGCTGAACCAGGGCAAATACCGTAAGCGTGCTCGCACCGAGGCCAAGGAAGCCGTTCGCTGGCAGGCCGAGGCGGATCGCCACAAGAACCGCGCCGAGGAAATTGTCGGGCAGCTGCCTCGCGGTGACGCGCTCGCCAGGGCCGAAGGCTAGAGCGCAGGCTGAAATTCCGGGGGCGCAAACACTTGCAGCCACAGACCCACCTCCATAGCTATATAAGAAAATAGGCCCCACTGCACATCTGCCAGGCACAGTCGTTTCGCGACACACGCGCCGCGCCTTGCGAGGATGAGACCATGAGTATCGACGAAGTCCTGCGGTCAGTTGTGGCCGTTCGCTCCTCAATTCCGGAAGATGCCTTTACAGCCGGCACGCTCGGCACACGCCGGGAAGGCAGCGGCGTCGTCATCAGGGAGCCCGGACTGGTCCTCACCATCGGCTACCTGATCACCGAGGCCGAGGAAGTGTGGCTGACCACGCTTGACGGGCGTGTCATCGCAGCCCATCCGCTCGCCTATGACCAGGAGACCGGGTTCGGCCTGCTTCAGGCGCTGGGCGATCTCGGCCTGCCGGCATTGGAATTCGGCGATGGCACCGGAGCCAGCCTCGGCGACCCCGTTGTGCTGGCAGACGGCATCGGCCAGTTCGTGGAAGCCAGGATCGTGGCAAAGCAGGAGTTCGCCGGCTATTGGGAATATCTGCTTGAGGAGGCGATCTTCACGACACCCGCGCATCCCTCCTGGGGAGGCGCGGCACTCATTGACGCCGAGGGCAAGTTGCTTGGGATCGGTTCACTGCGCCTGCAGATGAGCCAGAACGACGAGGTCGCCGATATCAACATGATCGTACCGATCAACCTGCTTCCGCCAATTCTCGACGATCTGATGACCCGCGGCCGCGTGAACAAGCCGCCGCGACCGTGGCTCGGAGCCTTCTCCGCGGAAAGCAATGGCGATGTGGTCGTGATGAGCGTGGCCGAGGGAAGCCCGGCGGCTGACGCCGGCTTGCGGCGGGGCGACATCATTTCCGAGATCCGCGATGGCGAAGTTGATGGACTCGCCGATTTCTATCGCAAAGTCTGGAGCAGCGGACCCGCGGGCGCGGAAATCCCCATGCGAGTTCTGCGCGATGGCCGCGAGGCGTGGCTGCGCATCAGGTCCGCCGATCGCAACGCGTTCCTCAAGAAGCCGCAGCTGCAGTAGGGTCGGCGAAGGCCGATTCTACCCACCCGGATAAAAACTCATCTCCTCGTAGTCGCCTTCCGCTGATGTGCCTGATCCCGTAACGACGAACCCCTTGGAACGATAGAAGGCCTTCGCGCGGCCGTTCTTCACCAAGCATTTCAAACGATACTTGTTGTGCGGCCAATCCGGCAGCGCCCTAAGCAGCGCGGCACCAGCACCCTGCCCCTGCCAGGATTTGCTGACATAGAGCATGTGAATGAAATCGTCCGGCGGCCATAGCGTCATGAAGCCCGCAGTCTCCCCATTCGGGGCCTCCGCAAGCCACAGATGTTCGCCTTGCGTGTGGGCTTGGAAATCTTCGTGGCGGAAGCTTGAGGGATCGACCCACACGAAGGTTTCACGACGTACGGCCAGATAAATGCCGGCTAGTGTTTCCAAGTCCGACTGGCGGGGCGATCTGATGGTCCACTTTACGGATTGCGGCTGCGTCTGAATGGAGAAATCTGTCAATTTGGACCCTTACTCTGCGGCCTTGGCGCTGACGGCAGTGTTGAAACTGGAAAAGAACTGCTGCGCCAGCTTCGTCGATGTCGAATCGATCAATCGCGCGCCTAGCTGTGCGATCTTGCCACCGACTTGGGCTTTTGCTTCGTACTGCAAGATAGTTTCGCCACCGTCGTCCTTCAGCACGACGTCAGCTCCGCCCTTGGCGAAACCGGCAATACCGCCTTTGCCCTCGCCCGAGATCGTATAGCTTTCCGGCGCCTTGATGTTGGATAGCAAGACCTCGCCGTTGAACGTTGCCGAAACCGGACCGATTTTGACCTTCACCACCGTTGTCAGCTCGGTCGGAGATTTCATCTCCAGGCTCTGACAGCCCGGAATGCACTGCTTCAATATCTCAGGGTCGTTGAGCGCTGCCCATACGACATCCCGGGGTGCGGTGATCCGTTCTTCGCCGGTCAAGTCCATCCGAAATCCTCCCATTTCGACCTGCCTCAATTTATCACAGCCGGAAAGCGCTTTGCCAAGGTGAAACGGAATGCTATTTGCACGAGCTCTATCGAATTGAAGCACGCGGAAGATCACGTTGAGACAGAAAGAACGCCGGCCGGGGCAGAAATCCTCCGCCGGCCCCTCCGGCGGGCGCCGCACCGACGATCGTGGCCAGCGACCGACAAAGCCTGCAGCCAAGCCTGCGCCGGCTCGTGAAAAGGTGCGTGAACCGGCCTCGGTGCCGACGGCGATCGAGCGACCGCTGATGGAGCGCACCGGCGAGCGTCCGGCCGAGCGCGTGCCCGTCATTCTCGAATCCCTTGGCGCAGGCGACTTTCATCTCATCGACAGCGGCAATGGCGAGAAGCTGGAGCAATACGGCCCCTACAGGATCGTACGCCCTGAAGGCCAGGCGTTGTGGCAGCCGTCCTTGCCAAAGCAGGCCTGGGAAAAGGTCAATGCCGTCTTCACCGGCGATACCGACGAGGAAGGCACCGGGCGCTGGCGCTTTCCCAAGGAAGCGCTCGGCGAGACCTGGCCACTCAATCTGCTCGGCGTAGACTTCCTCGGCCGCTTCACCTCCTTCCGGCATGTTGGCGTCTTTCCGGAGCAGATCGTCCACTGGACCTGGATGAAGCAGCAGGTCGAAGCCGCCGGACGACCGCTAAAGGTGCTGAACCTCTTCGGCTACACTGGCGTCGCCTCGCTGGTTGCGGCGGCAGCGGGCGCAGAGGTTACCCATGTCGATGCGTCGAAGAAGGCAATCGGCTGGGCGCGCGAAAACCAGGCGCTGAGCCGGCTTGAGAAGGCGCCGATCCGCTGGATCTGCGAAGATGCGATGAAGTTCATCCAGCGCGAAGAACGCCGCGGCAACAGCTACGACATCATCCTCACCGACCCGCCGAAATTCGGCCGTGGGCCGAATGGCGAAGTCTGGCATCTGTTCGAGCATTTGCCTGTCATGCTCGATATCTGCCGCGAAATCCTGTCGCCCAAGGCGGTCGGGCTGGTGCTGACCGCCTATTCGATCCGCGCGAGCTTCTATTCGATCCATGAGCTGATGCGCGAGACGATGCGCGGTGCCGGCGGCGTTGTCGAGTCAGGCGAGCTCGTCATTCGCGAGGCCGGTCTGGACGGCAAGGCGCCGGGACGCGCGCTCTCCACCTCCCTTTTCTCCCGCTGGGTGCCGAAATGAGCCATGAACACAAGGGCCACGGCCCGCATAAAGTCGGGCACGTGAAAGAGGTCACCTCACTCGCCAATCCCATCATCAAGGATATCAAGGCGCTCAGCGACAAGAAGACGCGCGAGCAAAGCGGCACCTTCATGGCCGAAGGGCTGAAGCTGGTGATCGATGCCATCGAACTCGGCTGGACGATCCGCACGCTGGTTTACGCCAAGGCCGCCAAAGGCAAGCCGCTTGTCGAGCAGATGGCGGCAAAGACCGTCGCTTCGGGCGGACTGGTGCTCGAGGTCAGCGAAAAGGTGATCTCCTCGATCACCCGCCGTGACAATCCGCAGATGGTCGTCGGCATCTTCGAAAGCCGCTGGAAGCCACTGCGCGAAATCCATCCGAAGCCGGGTGAAACCTGGATCGCTCTCGATCGCGTGCGCGATCCCGGCAATCTCGGCACGATCATCCGCACGGCCGACGCCACCGGCGCCTCCGGCGTCATCCTCGTCGGCGAGACGACCGATCCCTTCTCGCTCGAAACGGTGCGCGCCACCATGGGCTCGGTGTTTGCCGTTCCCGTTGCGCGCGCCACGCCTGAAGAATTCATTGCCTGGAAGAAGCACGCCGGCGTTTCCGTCGTCGCGACGCACCTCGCTGGGTCGGTCGATTACCGCACGATCGACTACAAGAAGAAGCCGGTGGTGATCCTGATGGGCAACGAGCAATCCGGTCTGCCGGAGCATCTTGCCAAGGAAGCCGATGCGCTTGCCCGCATTCCGCAGCAGGGCCGCGCCGACTCGCTTAATCTTGCCGTCGCGAGCGCCGTCATGCTGTTCGAGGCACGCCGCCATCTCCTCTCACTCGACGAGGCCAAATGACCGAACAGACGCTAGAACGACCGACCCTGTTTGCCCGGCCCCTGCCGATCCTGATCTTCATCATCATCGCCGTCGTGCTCGACCAGATCGTCAAGATCGTCGTCGACCATACGCTACCGCTGCAGGAGCCGGTGCATCTCATCCCGATGCTGGCCCTCTACCGGACCTACAACCTCGGCGTCGCCTTCTCGATGCTGTCGGGCATGGACAGCTGGTTTATCGTCGGCATGCGCCTGATCATCGTCGCTTTCGTCATCTGGCTCTGGAACCGCACCGACAAGCAACGCACCTTCGCCCATCTCGGTTATGCGCTGATCATCGCCGGCGCGCTCGGCAACCTGGTCGATCGCTTCCTCTACGGCCACGTGATCGACTACATCCTGTTTCACACGGAGACATGGTCGTTCGCCGTCTTCAACCTGGCCGACAGTTTCATCACAATCGGCGCGGGATGCGTGATTCTAGACGAGCTGATACAACCTAAAAACGCAAACCGCTAAAATCTTAGCGGTTTGCTGAAGGCATTTAGAACCGCCGTTATGCTATCCCGGAACCATGCATGGTCTCGGTCAATTGCACGAAAGACTTGCCGCCGCGTTCCGGCGGCTTACCGCTCATCGCGACGGCGAGCGGATTTCGGACGCTGTTGCTTATCAAACCGAGGTCGTTTCTCCGCCACTCCAACGTGAGCGCTTGGGCCGCAAGCTGCTGTCATGGTGGTTGGGCGGCCTTGGAACGATTGCCGGCTCTGCCGTTGTCGTCGCGGCACAGGCGGGCGGTCCACTGCTGCTTTCGATCAGCCTCGGCGCCGCTGCGCTTTCCGCTACAGTCCTTCTCGCAATCCTTTCGACTGCCAGGCAGAGAACCGCGCGGAAACACCCCACCGGCGTCTCATCCACATGGAGCCAGGGTGCGGCGCTCTTCGCCGATATCCATGATGCACTTGGAGACATTACCGTCACGCGCAACATGGACCGGCGTATCGTCGGCGCCAACGAGGCGTTTCGCCGGCTGACCGGCAGGCTCAATCCAGAGGGACTGACCTGTGAGGAGATCGGGATCGCCTTTCGTCCCGGCCCGGCACCGCATCGCTTCGAGGTGGAGATCTCGACGCCCGAAGGCCAGCGTATCTACTTCTGGCGTGACGTCGTTACCCGCGACCCTGGCGATGGACGATTGCTGCTGCAGAGCATCGCCCGCGACGTGACCGAAGAGCGGCTGACCGCGCAAGCCCGCGAGGAGGCCCGGCAGAAGGCCGAATACAACAGCGCTGCCAAGTCGCGCCTGCTTGCCACCGTCAGCCATGAAATCCGCACGCCGCTTTCAGGCATCCTCGGCATGACGCATCTGCTGACCGAAACCCGACTGACGCAGGAACAGCAGAATTATCTCACAGGCATCCGCCAATCCGGCTTTGCTTTAACGCAGCTCGTCGAGGACCTGCTCGACTTCTCGACCATCGAAGTCGGTCGCTTTCAACTGCGGCCGCGAGCCGAATCGCTGCGCAAGCTGCTCGAGAGCGTCGTCGAAATGCTCGCCCATCGCGCCCATGAAAAAGGTATCGAGATCGGCGCCACTGTTTCCTCCGACCTGCCCGAATTGATGAGCTTCGATCCAGCGCGCCTGCGTCAGGTGTTGTTCAACGTCATCGGCAACGCCGTGAAATTCACGCAGGCAGGCGGTGTTTTCGTGCGGGCATCGCTGCAGGGCAACGATGCGCTGATCAGCGTCACCGACACCGGGCCTGGCATGACCGAGGAGGAACAGAACCGCATTTTCGGTGAGTTCGAGCAGGGCGGAACGCCGATCGAGAAGAGCGCCGGGACGGGTCTTGGCCTCTCGATTTCCGCCCGCATCATGCGCGAGTTCGGCGGCTCGCTTACGGTCGCCAGCGAGAGAGGAACCGGCAGCGAGTTCAGCATCCGCTTTCCGATCGACATTCCAGAGGAAAGCCGCGGCAGCCGCAACGGCGTGCTGGCCGGCAGCGTCGTTCTGCTGCTGGCGCCTACCGGCGCGGCGCGCATGGCGATATCAGAGACGATCGCAACACTCGGCGGCGATTGTCACCTCGTCACCGACGGCGCGAGTGCACATGCGATGCTGCTTTCGATGGCCTCTCTCGGTCGCCGGCCAACCGACATCATCGTCGACCACCGCATGTCGGCGGAGTTTGCCGAGCACCTGGCCGACCGAACCGAGATCGCGGCATTGGGACTGCGCAAGATCTTCTTGGTCAACCCCGAAGAGCGAAACGCCCATGCACTCGACCTGTTCGACGCCTGGCTGATCCGGCCGCTGCGAGAGCAATCGCTGATCGATGTGCTGCGTGGCCGGATGCGCGGCATGGAGAAGCGCGATGCGCTCAACGACAACCAACCCGGATTTAGCGTCTCCATCCCCGAAGCAGGAATCCAGAGCGGGTTGCGGATTCTGCTGGCGGAAGACGATCCGATCAACGCGATGCTCATCCGTGCCATGCTCGAAAAGGCCGGCCATACCGTCGAGCACGTCGAACATTTCGAGATGCTTCTCGACCGTGCCCTGTCAGAGGGAAGTGTGCGCCCCGATATCGTCATCAGCGATCTTTCCATGCCCGGCGGCGACGGCATCGATATGCTTGGCCGGCTACGCGGCCATGAGCGCCGGCTTGATGTTCCGCCCGTCCCGATCATTGTGCTGACCGCCGACAAGCGCGACGAATCCCGTAGACAAGTCTTGCTGAATGGTGCAAACCGCGTCATGGTAAAGCCGGTTGACCCGATAAGGTTGCTGACGGAAGTCCAAGCTGTTGCTGCGCTTTCGGCCCGCCGCGCGGAAGCGCGGTAAGCCATCAAACAACCGGCACACTTCTTGCGTGTGGCGACTGTATGATGTCACTTTCCTGTCGCATATAAGTGTTTTATGGCGTGTCAAAAGCCGGCAACGGGAGAATCGCCATGCCAGTAGACGCCCTCAACTGTGACGCCGTCGCCGACATCCATCGGCCGTCTGGCACGCTTGCACCGAAGGAAGGCGACATTCTTGGCCGCATCGGCAGTCTTGAGACCCGCCTTGCCCGCACGGCCAGCGAGATCGATGCTGCCCAGGCCATCCGCTTCCGCGTCTTCGTCGACGAAATGGGTGCACAGCTTTCGCCGGAAGCCATGCGCCGCGGGCGCGATTTCGATTCCTACGACGCATTCTGCGACCATTTGCTCGTGCTCGATCGCTCGATCGAGGGCGACAGCGAGGATCAGATCGTCGGCACTTATCGCCTGCTGCGACAGGAAGTCGCCATGGCGAATGGTGGCTTTTACTCGGCTTCGGAATTCGCGATCGACGAGCTGCTTGCCCGCCACCCGGATAAGCGGTTCATGGAGCTCGGCCGCTCCTGTGTGCTGCCCGACTACCGCACCAAGCGCACGGTCGAGCTTCTGTGGCAGGGCAACTGGGCCTATGCGCTGAAGCATGGCATGAGCGCCATGTTCGGCTGCGCCTCCTTCCCGGGCATCCACCCGGAAAGCCATGCTCTGGCGCTGTCCTTCCTGCATCACAACGTCGCCGCCAAGGATGAGTGGGCCGTCACCGCCCTTCCACACCTTGCCCGTGACATGGATCTGATGCCCTCGGAGGCGGTGAACCCGAAGCGGGCGCTGATGGCCCTGCCGCCGCTGATCAAGGGCTATCTGCGTCTCGGCGCCGTGGTCGGTTCGGCCGCCGTGGTCGACGAGGCCTTCAACACGACGGACGTTTTGATCGTCCTACCGATCGCCAGCATTTCCGATCGTTACCTGAACTACTACGGCGCCGACGCCGGACGGTTCGCGAGCTGATTTTCCACCGATATAACGACGGAGCGGGAGCATGCCTCCCGCTCCGTTTCTATTTCACGATCCAGCGTAGGCCGCGATTGCGGCCATGTTGACGATGTCGGAATCCTTCGCGCCCATCGAGGTGATCTGAACCGCCTTGTCGAGGCCGACGAGAATCGGGCCGATGACGGTCGAGCCGCCAAGTTCCTGCAGCATCTTCGTGGAGATCGAGGCCGAGTGGAAGGCCGGCATGACCAGCACGTTGGCGGGTCCCGACAGACGGCAGAATGGGTATTGCTCCATCACCTTGCGATTCAGCGCCACGTCGGCCGCCATCTCGCCGTCATACTCGAAATCGACGCGTCGCTTGTCGAGGATCTTCACAGCCTCGCGCACACGCTCGGAGCGCTCACCCGAGGGATGGCCGAAGGTCGAATAGGCAAGCATCGCGACACGCGGCTGATAGCCCATGCGGCGTGCGAAGCCAGCGGCTTCCACGGCGATATCCGCCAGTTCCTCGGCATTCGGCATGTCGTGAACCGCCGTATCGGCGACGAAAACGGTGCGGCCGCGGCAGAGCGCGATAGAGACACCGATGACGCGGTGGCCGGGCTTCATGTCGATGCAGCGGCGCACGTCTTCGAGCGCCGTCGAATAGTTGCGGGTGATGCCGGTAACCATCCCGTCGGCGTCGCCCAGCGCCACCATGCATGCGGCGAAGTGGTTGCGGTCCTGATGGATCAGGCGCTGGGCATCGCGGTGCAGGTAACCTTTGCGCTGCAGGCGCGCATAGAGGTAGTCGATATAGGCTTCGACACGGGTTGAAATGCGCGCATTGACGATTTCCAGTCCCGGCCGATTGAGATCGATGCCGGCGCGTTCGGCGGTCGCGTGAATCAGGTCCTCACGGCCAAGCAGGATCGCCGTACCGAGCTGCTGGTTGGCATAGGACATTGCCGCACGCATGACCTGCTCTTCTTCAGCCTCGGCAAAGACCACCCGTTTCGGACGGCGACGAACGCGCTCGTAGAGGCTCGCCAGCGTTGAGGCGATGGGATCGCGGCGGGCAGAAAGCTCGCGGGAATAGGCCGCCATGTCGGTAATCGGCTTGCGGGCGACGCCGCTATCAATTGCGGCCTGCGCCACCGCGACCGGGATCGCCGAAATTAGGCGCGGATCGAACGGCACGGGAATGATGTACTGCGCGCCGAAACGCGGACGATTGCCCTGATAGGCGGCAACGACATCGTCCGGCACGTCTTCGCGCGCAAGGTTTGCCAGGGCCTGGACGGCAGCGATCTTCATCGCGTCGTTGATGGTGGTGGCGCGAACGTCCAGCGCGCCACGGAAGATATAGGGGAAGCCCAGGACGTTGTTGACCTGGTTCGGATAGTCGGACCGGCCGGTTGCCATGATGGCGTCGTCGCGGACGCGGGCGACCTCTTCGGGGGTAATCTCAGGATCGGGGTTGGCCATGGCGAAAATGATCGGGCGGTCGGCCATCGAGCGGATCATCTTGTCGGAGAAGGCGCCCTTCTGCGAGAGGCCGAAGACGACATCCGCGCCCTTCATCGCTTCTTCGAGCGTGCGCGCCTTGGTCTTGACCGCATGCGCCGACTTCCACTGGTTCATGCCTTCGGTGCGGCCCTGGTAGATCACGCCCTTGGTGTCGCAAAGGACGATATTTTCGGGCGCGAAGCCCATGGCCTTGATCAGCTCGACGCAGGCGATCGCTGCTGCACCCGCGCCGTTGCAGACGAGCTTCGTCGTCTTCACGTCGCGACCGGTCAATTCCAGCGCGTTGATGAGACCGGCGGCGGCAATGATCGCCGTGCCGTGCTGGTCGTCGTGAAAGACCGGAATGTCCATCAGCTCTCGCAGGCGCTGCTCGATGATGAAACAGTCGGGCGCCTTGATGTCTTCGAGGTTGATGCCGCCGAACGAAGGCCCGAGAAAACGGACGCAGTTGATGAACTCGTCGACGTTCTCGGTGTCGACTTCCAGGTCGATGGAATCGACGTCGGCGAAGCGCTTGAAGAGCACCGACTTGCCCTCCATCACCGGCTTCGAGGCCAGCGCGCCGAGATTGCCAAGACCGAGGATTGCCGTACCGTTGGAGATCACCGCGACCATGTTGCCACGCGTCGTGTAGTCGTAGGCGGTAGCGGGATCGGCGGCGATTGCCTTCACCGGAACGGCAACGCCGGGCGAATAGGCGAGCGACAGATCGCGCTGCGTTGCCATCGGCTTCGTGGCGTTGATCTCCAGCTTTCCGGGTCGCCCCATGGCGTGAAACTCAAGAGCCTCGTTGTCGGTCACTGATGTAACCGGCCGCTGCTTCTTCTCGGTATCGGGCATTTTTCCTCCAACGTCTTGTGGGTGACGCCTTGCTCTTCCTCAATCGCGGTTGTCATCTATAGCCGCGGGCGGCTAGGGTTGGCACCTCTTTTTTGGAAAAAATGCATCTCCGTGAACGAACGAATAGACACTGGACTAGAAGCCTTTTCGGCTGCCGAGCTGGCCACGGAAGAAAGCCGTGCCTCGGCAACGCCGATGATGGAGCAATTCATCGAGATCAAGGCCAACAACCCTGACTCGTTGCTGTTTTATCGCATGGGCGATTTCTACGAGCTGTTCTTCGAGGATGCGCTGGAAGCCTCCCGCGCGCTCGGCATCACGCTGACCAAGCGCGGCCAGCATATGGGGCAGGATATTCCGATGTGCGGCGTGCCGGTGCATGCAGCCGACGACTACCTGCAGAAGCTGATCGGGCTCGGCTTTCGTGTCGCCGTCTGCGAGCAGGTTGAAGATCCCGCCGAAGCCAAGAAGCGTGGCTCCAAATCGGTGGTGAAACGCGACGTCATCCGGCTTGTGACGCCGGGTACGATCACCGAGGAAAAGCTGCTTTCGCCGTCGGAATCGAACTATCTGATGGCACTTACCCGGATTCGCGGCGCATCCGAGCCCGTGCTGGCACTTGCCTGGATCGACATCTCGACCGGGATTTTCCGGCTGGCCGAGACCGAAAGCTCGCGGCTGCTTGCCGATATCCTGCGCATCGATCCACGCGAACTGATCGTGCCGGACACGATCTTTCACGATCCCGAGCTGAAGCCGGTCTTCGATGTGCTCGGTCGCACGGCCGTTCCGCAGCCGGCCGTCCTGTTCGACAGTGCCACTGGCGAAGGGCGGATCGCACGTTATTTCAATGTTTCGACGCTCGATGGCTTCGGCACCTTCTCGCGCGCCGAGCTCGCCGCGGCAGCGGCAGCCGTGGCCTATGTCGAGAAGACGCAAATCGCCGAACGGCCGCCACTCGGGCGCCCGGAGCGCGAGAGCGCCGCTTCGACGCTCTTCATCGATCCCGCGACCCGCGCCAATCTCGAACTTGCCCGCACGCTCTCCGGCGACCGCCATGGCTCGCTGTTAAAGGCAATCGATCGCACCGTAACCGGCGGCGGAGCGCGGCTGCTCGCCGAGCGGCTGATGTCGCCGCTGACCGACCCCGCGCGCATTAATGAGCGGCTGGATTCGATCGGCTTCCTGATGGAGGAGCCGTCGCTGTGTGGCGACCTGCGGCACCACCTCAAGCATGTACCCGATATGCCGCGCGCGCTCTCGCGCCTTGCGCTCGACCGTGGCGGGCCGCGCGACCTTGCCGCCATCCGACAGGGCTTGAGTGCTGCGGGCGATCTCGCCCGATTGCTGGCCGAAGCGCTGCTGCCGGAAGAGCTAAAGCTTGCGCTTACGAGCCTCCAGGCCCTCCCCGCCGGTCTCGCAGCGCTGCTTTCCGAAACGCTTGGCGACGAGTTGCCGCTGCTGAAGCGCGACGGCGGCTTTCTGCGCGACGGCGCCAATGCCGAACTCGACGAGGTCCGGGCGCTACGCGACCAGTCGCGCCGCGTCATCGCCGGGCTGCAGCTGCAATATGCCGAGGAAACCGGCATCAAGTCGCTGAAGATCAAGCACAACAATATCCTCGGCTACTTTATCGAGGTTACCGCCGGCAATGCCGGGCCGATGACCGATACGCCGGAGGCGAAAGGCCGTTTCATCCACCGCCAGACGATGGCAAACGCGATGCGGTTTACCACGACCGAGCTTGCCGACCTAGAAAGCCGGATTGCCAACGCCGCCGACAAGGCGCTTGCCATCGAACTCGCGGCCTTCGATCACATGACGGAAGCCGTCGTTGCCGAGGCGGACGCAATCAAGGCAGGCGCCCGCGCGCTTGCCGTCATCGACGTCGCGGCGGGCCTCGCGCGTCTTGCCGATGAACAGGCCTATTGCCGGCCGCTGGTCGATGCCTCGAAGATGTTTGCGATCGAGGGCGGACGCCACCCGGTCGTCGAGCAGGCGCTGCGGCGGCAATCGTCGGGCCCGTTCGTCGCCAACAATTGCGACCTGTCGCCGGTCGCCGACGGCAAGGATGGCGCGATCTGGCTGCTGACCGGTCCGAACATGGGCGGTAAATCGACCTTCCTGCGCCAGAACGCGCTGATTGCGATCCTCGCGCAGATGGGCTCCTTCGTGCCGGCGACGTCCGCCCATATCGGCATCGTCGACCGGCTGTTCTCGCGCGTCGGTGCCTCCGACGATCTCGCGCGCGGCCGCTCGACGTTCATGGTCGAAATGGTCGAGACGGCGGCGATCCTCAACCAGGCGACCGACCGCTCGCTGGTCATTCTCGACGAAATCGGCCGCGGCACGGCCACCTTCGACGGCCTGTCGATCGCCTGGGCCGCTGTCGAGCACCTGCACGAGGCAAACCGCTGCCGTGGTCTCTTCGCGACCCACTTCCACGAACTGACCGTGCTGTCCGAAAAGCTTGCGCGGCTATCGAATGCGACGATGCGGGTGAAGGAATGGGACGGCGATGTGATCTTCCTGCACGAGGTCGGCCCCGGCGCTGCCGACCGCTCCTATGGCATCCAGGTCGCCCGGCTTGCCGGCCTGCCGGCCTCTGTGGTGGCGCGCGCCCGGGACGTGCTGACGCGCCTCGAGGACGCCGATCGCAAGAACCCGGCAAGCCAGCTGATCGACGATCTACCGCTGTTTCAGGTGGCGGTGCGCCGCGAGGATGCCAACCGCGGCCCCTCGAAGGTGGAGGAAGCGCTGAAGGGCATGAGCCTCGACGACATGACCCCGCGCGAAGCGATGGACGCGCTTTACGAACTCAAGAAGAAGCTGAAGCAGGGCTAGCCGATGTTCATGGACCGGCTGTTCAACGAGACTCAGAGGCTTGCGGCGATCTTCAGCGCGATCGAAGCATTGCGGCTTGCCGACGAGCGCGGCACTCCGCGCGGCTGGGCCTCGCCCTTTGGCTTGCTCCAGATCATCCGCTGCTGCGCCAGGATTCTGGAACTCTCCTCGTGCGTTGCCAAAGCCGGGTACCGCGAATGCGACCGCGAGACGCTGGAGGCGATCTCCAGCGAGACCCGTCAGGTGCTCTATTCCGTACAGGCGCAGGTGGTAGCCTGATTGCCGCACGCGGGCGGTTTCGGGCATGGCAACACCTTTTCGCCAAAATTAAAGGTTCTGCAGTATGAAAGCCCGTGTCATCGGCGGGCAAAGAGGCTATAGCGCATGCAGACGAAACGAGAGGCACAGCAGGAAGCGGCTGCGCCGCGCGAACAGGAAGCCGCCTTGCGCATGGCGACGACGAACGACATCGATTTCTCCGATATCCTCGACACCGACTGTCTCTTGAAGATGTGTGACGCCGTTGCCGAGGCCAACAAGACGCGGCCTGACGTCATGCGGTCCGATCTGCTAGCAATCCTCAAGAAGGCGAGCAGCGAGGGACGCCAGAAGGCGCGCGCGCTGCTCTCGGCCGACGGCAGCGGCATCAATTGCGCCCGCCGCATCTCCTGGCTGCAGGACCAGATCATCACGGTTCTCTACGAATTCGTCTGCGCCCACGTCTTCCCGCAGCAGAAGGACAAGTTCGCCGTCACCGCCGTCGGTGGCTATGGCCGCGACACGCTGGCGCCGGGCTCCGACATCGACTTGCTGTTCCTCTTCCAGCCGAAGCCGGTCGAGGAGACACATAAGGCCGTCGAATTCATGCTTTATGTGCTCTGGGACATGGGCTTCAAGGTCGGCCATGCCACACGCACGATTGAAGAATGCATCGCGCTGTCGAAGTCCGATATGACGATCCGCACGGCGATCCTCGAAATGCGTTACATCTGCGGCCAGCGCGCGCTGGAAACCCAGCTCGCGACGCGCTTCGACAAGGAAATCGTCACCGGCACCGGCCCGGAGTTCATCGCTGCCAAGCTTGCCGAACGTGACGAACGGCACCGCAAGGCCGGCGACACGCGCTATCTGGTCGAGCCCAACGTCAAGGAGGGCAAGGGTGGCCTGCGTGACCTGCATACGCTCTTCTGGATCTCGAAATACTACTACCATGTCCGCGACACGGCCGAACTCGTGCCGCTCGGCGTTCTCTCGAAGCACGAGTACCACCTTTTCCAGAAGGCGGACGACTTCCTCTGGGCGGTGCGCTGCCACATGCATTTCCTGACGGGGAAAGCCGAGGAACGGCTGTCCTTCGATATTCAGCGCGAGATCGCCGAGGCACTCGGATATCATTCGCGACCCGGCCTCTCCGCCGTCGAGCGCTTCATGAAACACTACTTCCTTGTCGCCAAGGATGTCGGCGACCTGACGCGCATTCTGTGCGCGGCGCTCGAAGATCAGCAGGCGAAGTCGACGCCAGGTCTGACCGGCGTCATCAGCCGCTTTGCGCATCGCAGCCGCAAGATCGCCGGCAGCACGGAGTTCGTCGAGGATCGCGGCCGTATCGCTCTTGCCAGCCCCGATGTCTTCAAGCGCGACGCGATCAGCATCATCCGCCTGTTCCATGTCGCCGACATCAATGGCCTGGAATTCCATCCCGATGCGCTGAAGCGCGTCACCCGCTCCCTCAGCCTGATCGACAATAACCTGCGCGAAAACGACGAGGCAAACCGCCTTTTCATGTCGATCCTGACCTCTAAACGCGATCCTGCGCTGATCCTGCGGCGCATGAACGAGGCCGGCGTGCTCGGCCGCTTCATCCCGGAATTCGGCAAGATCGTCGCGATGATGCAGTTCAACATGTATCACCACTATACGGTGGACGAGCATCTGATCCGCACCGTCGACGTGCTGTCGGAGATCGACAAGGGCAAGGCCGACGATCTGCATCCACTCGCCAACAAGCTGATGCCCGGCATCGAGGACCGCGAGGCGCTTTACGTCGCAGTCCTGCTGCACGACATTGCCAAGGGCCGCCAGGAAGACCATTCGATCGCCGGCGCCCGTGTCGCCCGCAAGCTCTGCGCCCGCTTCGGCCTTTCGCAGAAGCAGACGGAGATCGTCGTCTGGCTGATTGAGGAACATCTGGCGATGTCGATGGTCGCGCAGACACGCGACCTCACCGACCGCAAGACGATCACCGACTTCGCCGATGTCGTGCAATCGCTCGACCGGCTGAAGATGCTGCTGATCCTGACGATCTGCGACATCCGCGCTGTCGGACCCGGGGTCTGGAACGGCTGGAAGGGCCAGTTGCTGCGTACGCTCTACTATGAAACGGAACTGCTGCTTGCCGGCGGCTTCTCGGAGGTTTCGCGCAAGGAGCGCGCCAATTTCGCGGCCGAAGCGCTCTACAATGCGCTCGCCGATTGGAGCCAGAAGGATCGCAAGATCTACAGCAAGCTGCACTATCAGCCCTATCTGCTCTCCGTTCCGCTGGAAGACCAGGTTCGACATGCCGGCTTCATCCGCCAGGCGGACAAGGCCGGCCAGGCGCTGGCAACGATGGTGCGGACCGACAGTTTCCACGCGATCACCGAAATCACCGTGTTGTCGCCCGACCATCCGCGCCTCTTGGCCGTCATCGCCGGCGCTTGTGCCGCGGCGGGTGCCAACATCGTCGATGCGCAGATCTTCACGACCTCGGATGGCCGCGCCCTCGATACGATCCATGTCAGTCGCGAGTTCAAGGACGATGCCGACGAGCTGCGCCGTGCCGGCACCATCGGGCGGATGATCGAGGACGTGCTTTCCGGCCGCAAGCGGCTACCGGAAGTGATTGCGACGCGGACCAAGAACCGCAAGAAGAGCAAGGCCTTCGTCATCCCGCCGTCGGTCAATATCTCCAACAGCCTGTCGAACAAGTTCACGGTCATCGAGGTCGAATGCCTCGACCGGCCGGGCCTGCTGTCGGAAATCACGGCGGTTCTCTCGGATCTTTCGCTCGACATTCAATCGGCCCGGATCACCACCTTCGGCGAGAAGGTCATCGATACCTTCTACGTGACCGACCTTGTCGGCCAGAAGATCTCGGGCGACAGCAAGCGCTCGAATATCACCGCGCGCCTCAAGGCCGTGATGGCCGAAGAACAGGACGAGCTTCGCGAACGCATGCCCTCCGGCATTATCGCGCAACCGACTCCGGTCCGGGCCGCGACGCAGACGGAAAAGAAGGCGGATTCGCCCGCATGAGCCAAAACGCATGAGCCTCGTCAGAAAATTCGCCACCGTCGGCGGCGCCACCCTCGGCAGCCGCATCTTCGGCTTTGCCCGTGAAACGCTGATGGCAGCGGCCCTTGGCACCGGCCCGATGGCCGACGTCTTCTACGCCGCCTTCCGCTTTCCGAACCTCTTCCGCCGGCTGTTTGCCGAAGGTGCGTTCAACGCCGCCTTCGTGCCGCTGTTTGCCAAGGAGATCGAGGCGAACGGCACGGATGGCGCCAAGCGCTTCTCCGAAGAAGTGTTCGGCGTGCTGTTTTCGGTGCTGCTGCTCATCACCATCGTGATGGAGCTCTGCATGCCGCTGCTGGTGCGCTTCGTCATCGCGCCGGGCTTTGCCGACGATGCGGAAAAATTCTCGATCACCGTGCGCATGGCGGCGGTGATGTTCCCCTATCTCATGTGCATGTCGCTGACGGCGATGATGAGCGGGATGCTGAATTCGCTGCATCATTTCTTCGCGGCGGCCATCGCACCCGTTTTCCTCAACGTGGTGATGATCGGGGCGCTGTTTTATGCGCTCTACACCGGCGCGGAGCCGCTTCAGACCGCCTGGTACCTCTCCTGGGGCGTGCTCGTTGCGGGTATCCTGCAGCTCGTGGTCGTGTATGTCGGTGTTCTGCATGCCGGCATGAGCATCGGGCTTCGCTTCCCCCGCATCACGCCGAACGTCAAGCGGCTGCTCATTCTTGCGGTTCCGGCCGCCGTTACCGGTGGCATTACCCAGATCAATCAGATGATCGGCCAGGCGATCGCTTCATCTCGCGAAGGCGCGATCGCCGCGCTTCAATATGCGGACCGCATCTACCAGCTGCCGCTCGGCGTCGTCGGGGTTGCCGTCGGCGTGGTGCTGCTGCCAGAACTGGCGCGCGCCTTGAGGGGCGGCAGTCTCCGCGAGGCCGCTAATTTGCAGAACCGGTCGATGGAATTCGTGCTGTTCCTGACCATCCCGGCCGCCTTTGCGCTCTGGATCCTCTCCGACGAGATCATCCGCGTGCTGTATGAGCGCGGTGCCTTCCATCAGGAAAACACGGCGATCGTCGGCTCCATCCTCGCCGTTTACGGCATCGGCCTGCCCGCCTTCGTGCTGATCAAGGCGTTGCAGCCGGGCTTCTATGCCCGCGAGGACACCAAGACGCCGATGCGCTTTTCCGCCGTTGCTGTTGGGGTCAACTGCGCGACGGCGCTGACGCTCTTCCCGTTCCTCGGCGCGCCAGGCATTGCGGTTGCGGAAGCGACAGCCGGCTGGATCAGTACTGTGCTTCTCTTCACCACGCTGCTGCGTCGCGGTCACCTCACCTGGGAATGGGCCTTGGCGCGGCGCACGGCGCTGCTCGTCGTATCCGCAGCCATCATGGGCGGCGTGATCATGTATCTGCAACACCGTTGGGAGCCGTGGCTTGCCTCAGGCGCACACTTGGCGACGAAGGTCGGCACACTCGGCCTACTGATCGTCATCGCCATGGCCGTCTATTTCGCAACAGCGTTCCTGATCGGCGGCGCAAACCTCGGCATGATCCGGCGCAACCTGAACCGCAAGCCGGCAGCAAAGGTCGACGGCTAGCGGCGCCACGCTTCAGCAATAGGTCCATCGTCGTTTGGGACCTATGTCCACGTGAACGATGCCATTGCAGTAGCGGCCGATTCCGCCGATGCCTGGTGCCGACGCCGCGATCGCGATGATCGTTCGCTCCGATACGCCGGGGATGCGGATATCGGCGGCCGCGCAATGGCGATGTTGAGAGTGTGATCGCCCGCGCGCCCGAAACCCCGAGGTTACCATCGGACGGCGGCCGGTCTTGGCGGCGATATAGGCGAGAACGCCGCGCAGTTGCGGCGGAAAGCAGTTCGCCTTGACGCTGACGGTCTGCAGAGAATAGGCGAGCGTTTCATTGTGCTTCAGCGGCGGTATTGCAACTCTTCTGACATTCTGGGCGTCGGCACCGTCGAAACACGACAGACAGAACAGGCCGGCGAGCGCGATGGAAAATGCGGATTGCATGGTTCCCTCCCCTCGAAATACGCCGGAGCGGCCGGCGTAGCTTTTGGCGGATGGAACGCTCTCCTCAAAAATGGCCTTTTTGTGAAATTGTTTACCTTCCGTAACGGAAGCATGCCACAATTTACTGCTAATTGATGAATTACCTATACCTCAAAAGAGGTATAAATTTTCGTTCACGTAAATTTGTGAGGAATACTCACAAAAAAATCCGCCTCGAAATTTCCCGGTGGGGTTCCTCCTACAATGAGATCGTCCCGTCACGGATACACTGCAAGGCGTTGCGGCGAGGCGGGACCGGCGCCAGGCGCGGAGGCAGGACGTGAGCTTCCGCATTCGGGGTTCGCAGAAAATGGTTTCCCGCCGAGGACGGCGGCGCGACGCCAATGCTGCGTTGAGTGTCGCTCCGGACGTGCCTGTGTGGCACACAAGGGTGTCGGCGGCGCGCAAGCGTCAACTGGAGTTGCGGGCACCAACCGCTGAACGGGGCGCTGGGAAGCGCCATATGTTCTTTACTCCAGCGAGGCTATTTCCAGCGCCCCGTCCGAGTGACATGCAGGATCAAGCCACGGGCCGCAATGATCGCGCGAAGGTGAAGGCGTCGTGGCGGCCTCGAAGGCAGCAGTCGTCCCCTTGACCGGCCACTCATCCTTGGCGACAACACCACACCACAGATCGGAGCCCACAATGTCCCAATCGCTTTTCCTCGTAACGCTCGTCATCGACGACTACGATCGCGCCAAGGACTTCTACTGCGGTGCGCTCGGCTTCGATTGCCTCCAGGACGATGTTCAGCCGGACGGCAAGCGATGGGTTGTGGTCAAGCCCAAGGGCGAAGACGGCGCGGCATTTCTGCTCGCGCGCGCCGCCAACGATCGGCAAATGGCCGCGATGGGCAACCAGACGGGCGGGCGCGTTGGCTTCTTCCTCAAAACCGATGATTTTGCGCGCGACCATGCGTCGATGCTGGCCAAGGGCGTGCAATTTCTCGAGGGGCCACGGCACGAGGTTTATGGGACGGTCGCCGTGTTTTCGGATCCTTACGGCAACACCTTCGATCTGATCGAACACGCCACAGGCTGAACCCCTTGATTGCCCTGTCTTCCGCGTGCATAAGCGCGCCCGTTAGCAACATGGGTTACAAACCCTGGGGCCCTCCACCAGCCTAATCGAGGACATAATGAGCGAATTCAAGAAAGTCGTTTTCTCCGGCGTCCAGCCGACCGGCAATCTCCATCTCGGCAACTATCTCGGCGCAATCCGCAAATTCGTGGCGCTGCAGGAAGGCAACGACTGCATCTACTGCGTCGTGGATATGCATGCGCTGACGGCGCAGCTCGTCCATGACGACATGCCGAACCAGATCCGTTCGATCGCCGCCGCCTTTATTGCGTCCGGCATCGATCCGGAAAAGCACATCGTTTTCAACCAGTCGGCCGTGCCGCAGCATGCCGAGCTCGCCTGGATCTTCAATTGCGTCGCGCGCCTCGGTTGGATGAACCGCATGACGCAGTTCAAGGACAAGGCCGGCAAGGACCGTGAGCAGGCCTCGCTTGGCCTCTACGCCTATCCGAGCCTGATGGCTGCCGACATTCTCGTTTACCGCGGCACGCATGTCCCGGTCGGCGACGATCAGAAGCAGCACCTTGAACTCGCCCGCGACATCGCCATGAAGTTCAACCTCGACTATGCGCAGCACATCCGCAAGACGGGCTACGGCATCGACATCACCGTCGGCGACGAGCCGGTGCATGCCTATTTCCCGATGGTCGAGCCGCTGATCGATGGCCCGGCGCCACGCGTCATGTCACTTCGCGACGGCACCAAGAAGATGTCGAAGTCGGATCCGTCCGATCTCTCGCGCATCAACCTGATGGACGACGAGGACGCGATCTCGAAGAAGATCCGCAAAGCCAAGACCGATCCGGAAGGCTTGCCCTGCGAAGTCGACGGCCTCAAGGGTCGCCCGGAGGCCGACAACCTAGTCGGCATCTATGCGGCGCTAGCCGACAAGTCGAAGGCGGACGTGCTGTCGGAGTTCGGCGGTCAGCAGTTTTCGGTCTTCAAGCCGGCGCTGGTCGATCTCGCCGTCAACGTGCTCTCGCCGATCACCGCCGAGATGCGCCGCCTGATGTCGGACACCAGCCATATCGACGCGATTCTGCGCAATGGCGGCGAGCGCGCAAGGGCGCGCGCCGAGGTGACGATGAAGGAAGTGCGTGACATCGTCGGCTTCCTGTACTGAAATACGGCCTCACGAGCTTGTCCGGGGCGGTTGTCGCCCCGGACTTGTCGAACCCGGACCTGCAGCGTAATCTTTTGGGAACGGTCCGTCAGGAGGCTTCGATGCGAGATCGCAACCTCATCCAGATCGGCGCCATGGAGATCCGGCTTCTGATCGACGAGGATCAGAGTGCCGGCAGCTTGGTGATGTTCGAATTCACAGTCCCGCCTCAGGCACGTGTCCCGGCCGCTCACTATCACCGCGACGTCGACGAAGTGATCTACGGATTGTCCGGCACAATGACGACGACGCTGGACGGGCGCAAACACGAGATCGCACCGGGGGGCACCCTGTTCATCCCGCGTGGCTATGTCCACGCCCACGAGAACCTGCACGGTGAATCCGCCAAGGCGTTGATCACCATGACACCGGGCTTGATCGGCAGACGCTACTTCGAGGAGATGGCTCTGGCCATCAACGTTCAGGGCAAGCCGGATATCGAGCATGTGAAGGCAATCATGCGCCTTTATGGACTGGTTCCGGCCTGACGCAGACCCAGATAGCGGACCCCGCAAGGATCAAAACGAGGGCTTGCAAATTTTCAGGTTCAGGTGTCAGAGTCCGCGCCATGGTATCAAAACGACTCTCCCGGCTCGAAGGTCATCGCCGCAAATTCATGGCGGTCATTGACGATACGCCCGAATGCTCGCGCGCCGTCCACTATGCCGGCCGGCGCGCCAAGAACTCGAATGGCGGCCTTGTGCTGATGTACGTCATTCCGGAGGGCGACTTCCAGCAGTGGCTGGGGGTGGAGGAGATCATGCGGGCCGAGGCGCGCGAGGAGGCCGAGGCCGTGGTCGCCAAGGCGGCGCACGTGGTTCGCGAAACGATCGGCATCGACCCGGAAATCGTCATCCGCGAGGGAAGCGCCACCGAGCAGATCAACGCCGTCATCGAAGAAGACCGCGACATCGCGATCCTGGTACTGGCCGCAAGCTCGGCCAAGGAAGGTCCAGGACCGCTGGTGTCGTCGATCGCCGGGCGTGGCGCGACATTTCCCATCCCCGTCACCGTGTTGCCTGATACATTGACCGACGAGGAACTGGATGCCCTCGCATAAAGCGATTTCTTGAGTACCAATCTCTTGAATAGAGTTGCCAATCGGCTTATTTTCTCTTTTGAAGAATTCTAAAGACGGCTTGGGACCACTGCCCGCCGCACGGAGAGCGACATGTTTATTCAGACCGAAGCCACGCCGAATCCCGCCACGCAGAAGTTTCTGCCGGGCCGGGTCGTGATGGAAAACGGCACGGCCGAATTCCGTAGCGTCGACGAAGCGCAGGCTTCGCCGCTTGCCGCTCGGCTGTTCGAGATTGCGGGCGTGACCGGCGTCTATTTCGGCTACGATTTCATCTCCGTCTCCAAGGACAATGCCGAGTGGCAGCATCTGAAGCCGGCGATCCTCGGCTCGATCATGGAACATTTCATGTCGGGCAAGCCTGTGATGGGCGATGCATCGATCCTTTCCGAAGACCTCGATGCCGGAGGCGAGTTCTTCGACAAAGCAGACGAGTCGATCGTTCTCACGATCAAGGAGCTGCTCGATACCCGCGTACGCCCGGCCGTTGCGCAGGATGGTGGCGACATTACCTTCCGCGGCTTCAAGGATGGCAAGGTCTACCTCAATATGAAGGGCTCGTGCTCCGGCTGCCCGTCTTCGACGGCGACGCTGAAGCATGGCGTCCAGAACCTGCTTCGCCATTTCGTTCCGGAAGTCGAGGAAGTCGTCGCCGCCTGACGACGACACTCTGTCCCGGCACTCGTCCTGGCGCAGCATTTGCAAGCGCGGCAGGGTGAATGTATGGACGCTCAGGAACGCTTTATTCGGAAATTGATGCCATGATCATACTGGCGCTCGACACCGCAGGTGTGGATTGCGCTGCCGCTCTCTATGACAGCGGCAGGGATACGATGCTGGGGGAGGCATCGGACATGATCGGCAAGGGGCATGCTGAGCATCTGATGGGGATTGTCGACCGCGCGCTGGACCAGGCGGGCGTGGCGCTTTCGGCTGTCGATCGCATTGCCGTCACCGTCGGTCCAGGCTCGTTTACCGGCATTCGCGTCGGGGTCGCCGCCGCCCGCGGCTTTGCGCTGTCGCTCGGCGTTCCGGCGGTCGGGGTCACCACGCTTGCGGTGATGGCCGAAGCGCAGCGGCTGAAGGCGCCGGGCCGCCCGGTGCTCGCTGCCATGGACGCCAAGCGAAATGAGATCTACCTGCAGGCCTTCGATGCCGACGGTGAGCCGCTTGATGAGGCGCGCGCCGTCAACGTCGAGGAAGCGCAGGCATTCGCCGCGACATTCGAAGGCGAAGTCATCGGTTCGGCGACGCCTCTCCTGAAGCCGGACGCGACCGGCGATTACGCCAATCATTTCCCGATTTCCATGGTGGCGCGCCTCGGCGCCGCTGCTGATCCATCTGCTGGAAAGCCTAAACCTCTTTATCTGCGTGGACCCGACGCCAAGCCGCAGGCCGGGTTTGCCATTGCGCGAGTATGACCATGTTGGAATCCTATTTGACGCTGAAGGCGGAATTCGAAATCGTCGCGATGGATGCCGATGACTGCCGCGCTGTCGCGGCCCTGCATGGTGAACGTTTCGCCCGTGCGTGGGGCGACGGCGAGTTCTACAGCCTGCTCAGCCAGGACAATGTCTTCGGCTTCGTAGCCCGCCAGACCAATGCGTTTCTCAAGAAGCCGCTGCCGGGCTTCGTGCTCGCGCGTCAGGTCGCCGGCGAGGCGGAAATCCTGTCGATCGCCGTGCAGACGAAGGTCGCACGCGCCGGCCTCGGCTGGCGGCTGATGCAGGCCGCGATGCGCGAAGCACACGCGCGCGGCGGCGAGAGCATCTTTCTGGAGGTCGATGACGGCAATGCGGCGGCGCTCGGCCTCTACCGCAAGCTCGGCTTCGAGAAAGTCGGCGAACGCAGGGGATACTATAAGGATGCCAGGGGCGCGGTTTCCACAGCGCTTGTCATGAAGCGCGTTCTTCGCTAGTCCGTTGCTTGAACGTTGACTATCGGAAGGCAGCCCATGACTGACGTCGCCAAGACCCTCGAGGAGCTTTGCGCTGAACGCGGCATGCGCATGACCGAGCAGCGCCGGGTGATCGCGCGTATTCTCGAAGAATCCGCCGACCACCCTGACGTGGAAGAACTCTATCGGCGCTCGGTGAAGGTCGATGCCAAGATCTCGATCTCCACGGTCTATCGCACCGTGAAACTGTTCGAGGACGCCGGCATTATCGAACGCCACGACTTCCGAGACGGCCGCTCGCGCTACGAGACGGTGCCCGAAGAGCATCACGACCACCTCATCGACCTCAAGTCGGGTGTCGTCATCGAGTTTCACTCGCCCGAGATCGAGGCATTGCAGGAACGCATCGCCCGCGAACACGGCTTCAAGCTGGTTGACCATCGGCTGGAACTTTATGGCATCCCGCTCAAGCCGGACGAGCGCTGAGGCCATGATCGCAGGCGCGGAGTCTTCGTCTTGATCGCCTGGCTGCGCGTCGCCCTCGCCGGCATCATCATCCTCTTTGCCAGCATCCTGCTCATGCCCTGGCAGCTTTTGGCGCTCCGCTTCAACTGGAAGCTGCGGCGCTGGCTGCCCCGCATCTGGCATAGGATCGTCTGTTTCTGCCTCGGCATCCGCATCCGCGTGCATGGCAAGATGGAAACGCACAGGCCCTTGATGCTTTGCGCCAACCATTCGTCGTGGATGGACATCATGGTGTTGTCGGCTGTCGCCGACGTTGCCTTCATCGCCAAGATCGAGGTACGCGAGTGGCCGATCTTCGGCACACTGGCGAAGCTGCAGAAGAGCGTCTTCGTGGTGCGCGAGGAAAAGCGCAAAACCGGCCATCAGGCGAACGAGATTGCCACCCGCATGGCGGACGGCGAGATTGTCGTATTGTTTCCGGAGGGCACGACCTCGGATGGGAACCGACTTCTGGAGGTCAAATCCTCGCTGTTCGGCGCTGCTGCCATGGCAGTTCCCGCTTCGCCAACCGGCGCCGTCGTGATCCAGCCAGTCGCGGTCGCCTATACGGGTGTCTATGGTCTGCCAATGGGACGTTATCATCGCCCGCTCGCCTCCTGGCCCGGCGACGTGGAGATGCTCCCGCACCTGAAGGACATGCTGCGATGCGGCGCCTTTGAGGTGGACGTCTGTTTCGGCGAGGCGGTCGAATATCGCGGCGACAGCAACCGCAAGGAAGTCAGCGCGACGATTGCCCGACGCATCCGCACGATGCTTGGCGCCGCATTGCGCGGCCACAAACCAGCCTGAGGCAAGATTTCCTTTTCTCGCGCATGAAAAACCACTAAATAGCCGGCCATGACCCAGGACAGCGCCCTTCTTCCGGCCCCAGAGACCGATCTCCGTGATGGCAGCAACAGCCGCAAGGTATTCATCAAGACCTATGGCTGTCAGATGAACGTCTATGACTCGACGCGCATGAGCGACGCTCTCGCGCGCGACGGATACGAGCCGACGGAGGTTATGGAAGAGGCCGACCTCGTTCTCTTGAATACCTGTCATATCCGCGAGAAGGCTGCCGAAAAGGTCTACTCGGCGCTCGGGCGCCTGCGCGACATGAAGAAGGAACGCAACAAGGAAGGCCGGGAGTTCATGATCGGGGTTGCCGGCTGCGTGGCGCAGGCCGAGGGCGAGGAAATCCTTCGACGCGCGCCTGCTGTCGATGTCGTGATCGGGCCTCAGACTTATCATCGCCTGCCGGAGGCGCTGCGCAAGGCGAAGGAAGGGCAGCGCATCGTCGATACCGAATATGCGCTCGAAGACAAGTTCGAGCATCTGCCGATCGCCGAGAGCAAGAAAATCCGCTCGCGCGGCGTAACCTCCTTCCTCACCGTTCAGGAAGGTTGCGACAAGTTCTGCACCTTCTGTGTCGTGCCTTATACGCGCGGTTCGGAAGTGTCGCGGTCGGTCAGCCAGATCGTCGAGGAAGCGCAGAAGCTCGTCGAAAGCGGCGTGCGCGAGATCACGCTGCTCGGCCAGAACGTCAACGCCTGGCATGGTGTCGGCGCCAATGGTCAGGAATGGACCCTCGGTGATCTGCTCTACCGGCTGGCCGAAATTCCCGGGCTTGCACGTCTGCGCTACACCACCAGCCATCCGCGTGACATGGACGATCGCCTGATCGAGGCGCATCGGGATCTGCGCGCGCTGATGCCGTACCTGCATTTGCCGGTGCAGGCCGGCTCCGACCGCATCCTGAGGGCGATGAACCGGCGCCATACGGCTGCCGAGTATCTGACGCTGGTCGAGCGCATCCGCGCTGCCCGCCCTGATATCGCGCTTTCCGGCGACTTCATCGTCGGCTTTCCGGGGGAGACAGACCGGGATTTTGACGATACACTGCGTCTGGTGGAGGAGGTGCGATATGCGCAGGCCTTCTCCTTCAAGTACTCGACACGGCCGGGCACGCCCGGTGCGGAACTGAAGGACCAGGTGCCGGAAGAAATCAAGGCAGAACGGCTGGAACGCCTGCAGGCGCTTCTCCTGAAGCAGCAGCAGGAATTTGCCGAATCCTGTGTCGGGAAAATCATCGAACTGTTGCTTGAAAAGCCCGGTCGCATGTCTCAACAACTTATCGGGCGTTCACCCTGGCTTCAGTCGGTGAATGTTGATGCAAAAGAATTGCAAATCGGTGACATTATCAATGTGCGAATCACCGGAACCGGAACCAACAGCCTGTTTGCCGAGATTGCAGAGGCTGGAGGTCTAACCCAAGGAGCCTGACCGCTTGAACGGACAAGAATTGGTTTCTTCTTCACCGCGCCACCCACGCATTGCGAGCGACGCCAATCACTTTATTCTGACGTTCGAGAACAATCGGTTCGCCAGTGAACTGTTCGGCCAGTTCGACCAGAACCTCAAGCTCCTTGAAGAGCGCCTGCACATCGACGCTCGAGCGCGGGGCAATTCCGTCGTCATTTCTGGAGACATCGTCGCCACCAACCAGGCGCGGCGTACGCTCGACTATCTCTATGAGAAACTCCAGAAAGGCGGCAGCGTCGAACGTTCCGACGTTGAGGGCGCGATCCGTATGGCAGTGGCCGCCGACGATCAGCTTAGCCTGCCGACGATGGAGAGAAAGGCCAAGCTGACGATGGCCCAGGTTTCCACGCGCAAGAAGACCATCATCGCCCGCACGCCGACGCAGGATGCCTATCTCCGGGCACTGGAGCGCGCTGAACTTGTATTCGGCTGCGGTCCGGCCGGTACCGGCAAGACCTATCTCGCGGTCGCCCACGCCGCTCAATTGCTGGAACGCGGCGTCGTTGAGAAAATCATTCTTTCGCGCCCAGCCGTCGAAGCTGGCGAACGTCTCGGCTTCCTGCCAGGCGACATGAAGGAAAAGGTCGATCCTTATCTTCGTCCGCTCTATGACGCACTCTATGACATGATGCCAGCCGACAAGGTCGATCGCGCCATTACCGCCGGCGTCATCGAAATTGCGCCGCTTGCCTTCATGCGTGGCCGTACGCTCGCCAATGCCGCCGTCATCCTCGACGAAGCGCAGAACACCACGTCGATGCAGATGAAGATGTTCCTGACGCGTCTTGGCGAGAATTCGCGGATGATCGTCACCGGCGACCCAAGCCAGATCGACTTGCCGCGGGGCGTCAAATCCGGCCTCGTGGAAGCGCTGCAACTGCTGAACGGCGTCGAGGGCATCTCGATTGTCCGCTTCAAGGATACGGACGTCGTGCGCCATCCGCTCGTGGGGCGCATCGTCAGGGCGTATGATTCCACCTATGCAACGGATACCGAAGAGGATAGTCAGCAGGGCTGATGGCGGAACTCGATATCCAGATCAGCATCGAGGAGGGCAATTGGCCCTCCGAAGATGCGTTGCATGCATTGGCGGATCGCGTACTGGAAGTGGCCGCCACCTATCTTCGCGAAAGTGAGAAGCAGCCTTTTCCCAAGATGGTCCCCGAAGTCTCGCTGGTTTTCACCGACGATGCCTCGATCCAGGACATCAATGCGGAATGGCGCGGCAAGGACAAGCCGACCAATGTACTTTCGTTTCCCGCCTTCCCTGTGAAGCCGGGCAAGGTGCCAGGCCCGATGCTGGGCGACATCATCATCGCAAGTGAGACCGTGGGGCGGGAGGCAATCGAGCTCGAGAAGAGCTTTGACGACCATCTAACGCATCTGATGGTGCATGGTTTCTTGCATCTCTTCGGCTACGATCATAATAATAACGCTGAAGCCGAGATAATGGAGGGGCTTGAGACTCGCATTTTGGCGGTACTCGGCCTATCTGACCCATACGAGGGTCAAGACCTTAAAATGGAACCATGAGCGACTTTACGACGAGACCGGCCGCCGAGGCCAAGGACGCCGACCAATCATCCTCCTCTGACGAGGGTGGCAGTAGTAGTAGGCAGTCCGGACGATCCCAATCCTTCTGGTCGCGCGCGGCGCGTATCCTGAGACCACAACAGGGCTCGCGCCTTCGCGAGGACATCGCCGATGCGCTGATGACCGACGCAGCTGACGGCGACGTCTTTTCGCCCGACGAACGGGCGATGCTGCACAATATCCTTCGCTTCCGTGAAGTGCGTGTCGCCGACGTCATGGTGCCCCGCGCCGATATCGAGGCCGTCGATCAGAACATCACCATCGGCGAACTGATGATCCTGTTCGAGGAATCCGGCCGTTCGCGCATGCCGGTCTACGCGGATACGCTCGACGACCCGCGCGGCATGGTGCATATCCGTGATCTCCTGTCCTACATCGCCAAGCAGGCGCGCAACAAGCGCCGCGGCAGCACCAAGACGCTCAAGCCGGCAGAGCCTCTGGTCGAGGTTTCCCCCGAACACCTGCAAAAGCCGACGCGCGTCGCCAAGCCGAATTTCGACCTCAGCCGCGTCGACCTGCAGAAGACGCTTTCGGAGGCCGGCATTATCCGCAAGATCCTGTTCGTTCCGCCGTCAATGCTTGCTTCGGATCTCCTTCGCCGCATGCAGGTGAACCGCACGCAGATGGCGCTCGTCATCGACGAATACGGCGGCACCGATGGATTGGCATCGCACGAGGATATCGTCGAGATGGTTGTCGGTGACATCGACGACGAGCACGACGACGACGAAGTCATGTTCAAGCGTGTGTCCGAAGATGTCTTCGTCGCGGACGCCCGTGTCGAACTGGAGGAGATCGCAGAAGCGATCGGACCGGACTTCGACATCACCGAGCAGGTCGAGGAAGTGGACACGCTGGGCGGCCTGATCTTCTCCGAACTCGGGCGCATTCCCGTTCGCGGCGAGGTGGTACAGGCGCTGCCCGGCTTCGAATTCCATATTCTGGATGCCGATCCGCGCCGGATCAAGCGCGTGAGGATCACCCGCAAGCGCCAGGCGATCCGCCGCCGCGTCAAGATCGACGGTGACGGCGCACCGGGTTCGGATCACGGCGAAGAGCGGCAAACAGACGCTCCCACAACAAACTGATTGTCGCAAACCACGACAAACGGTGGCTTTTTTGAAAGACTGCGGTCGGGTTGATTCGCAGCGTGATGGGAGTGCGCATGGAGCGGCTTGCAGACAGGGTTATCCTGGCCTGGGGGTTCAAGAGGGTTGCACTGGCCGTCCTCGCAGGCGCCATCGGCGTTCTGGCCCTACCTCCATTCGGCTTCTTTGCCGCCATGTTCGTATCGTTCACACTGCTCGTCTGGCTGATCGATGGCTCGGCCGCCGCTCCCGAAAGCGGCCACATCGGCCGACTGTGGCCTTCCTTCGCCGTCGGCTGGCTCTTCGGCTTCGGCTATTTCGTTGCCGGCCTCTGGTGGCTCGGCCATGCCTTGATGATCGATGCCGAGGCCTTCGCCTGGGCGCTGCCGCTGGCAATCTTCGGCCTGCCTGCTGTACTCGCCATCTTCTACGGTGTTGCTGCCGCGCTGGCGCGAACCATGTGGTCCGATGGCATGGGGCGGATTGCGGCGCTTGCGGCGAGCTTCGGATTGCTGGAGTGGCTGAGGAGCGTACTTTTCACCGGCTTTCCTTGGAACGCTGTCGGCTACGGTATGACGCCCGTGCCGCTCATGATGCAATCTGCGCACGTCATCGGTATCATGGGCATCACCTCGCTCTCGGTCTTCACTTTCGCCGCTCCCGCGCTCCTCGGCACCCGCCAGGGCGCGAAGCTCGGCCTCTCACTGGCAGCCCTGCTTTTTACAGCGCATATCGGTTACGGCGCCTATATCCTCTATGGGCTGCAGCCTGCGCCAGCATCGGACACCAAGAGCCCGGTCATCCGTCTCGTTCAGCCGATGATCGAACAGACGGCGAAGATGGACAATGACGCCGACCGCGCGGCAATCTTCGAGAAACACCTGAAGCTCTCCGTCGAGCCACCGAAGGACGGCGGCCGGAAGCCCGACATCATCGTCTGGCCGGAAACGGCCATTCCCTTCATCCTGACCGACAATCAGGACGCGCTCAGTCGGATCGCCGACACGCTCGACGACAATCAGATCCTGATCGCCGGCGCCGTTCGGGTGGAAGACACGGGCCCCGGCAATCCGCCCCGCTACTACAATTCGATCTACGTCATCGACGGCCGTGGCCAGATCGCCGGAGCCGCCGACAAGGTGCATCTCGTGCCGTTCGGCGAATACGTACCCTTCGAGAGCGTCCTCGACGATTTCGGCATCCAGAACGTGGTCGAGATGCCGGGCGGCTTCTCGCCCGCCGCGACGCGTCGGCTGCTGACCTTGCCGACGGGGATCAACTTCTATCCGCTCGTCTGCTACGAGATCATTTTCCCCAACGAGATGACAGGCGACCTTGGCGCGGCCAATGCCATCCTCAATGTCACGAATGATGCCTGGTTCGGCGCAACCCCCGGCCCGTATCAGCACTTTCAGCAGGCCAGGTTGCGTGCTGTGGAGACCGGTTTGCCGCTGATTCGCAACGGCAACAGCGGTATTTCTGCCATCGTGAACGCTCGCGGCGAGGTTATTGCCGGCCTCGGCCTCAATGAAACAGGCTTCGTCGACGCAACCATTGAGAGCTTCGGCGCGCAACGCGATCCGGGCTACCCACGCCAAACTTACTTCTGGTTGCTGGAATTACTTCTGTTTGCAATTGCGCTGGTTTCGCGTTTTGGTTTTGTTTTCAAGCAGAATTGACCGAAAACCCCTAAAATTGCATAGTGGTTGGGATCGGCGTTCTTAGCGTATGTTTCAAGGTGGTTAATCAAGACTTTGCAACGTGGCGTTTTGGGGTGGGTTTGGGCATGCCGGTTTGAACAAGGTTGAAAATTATTGTTAGGGCAGGACCATGATTGAGAACAAGAAGAGGCCGAACCCCATCGACATCCATGTTGGCAGTCGCATTCGCCTTCGTCGAACAATGCTAGGAATGAGTCAGGAAAAACTCGGGGAGAGCCTCGGCATCACGTTTCAGCAGATCCAGAAATACGAAAAAGGCACCAACCGCGTCGGTGCCAGCCGCCTCCAGAACATCTCCAGCATCTTGAACGTTCCGGTTTCCTTCTTCTTCGAAGATGCGCCCGGCGACCAGTCCTCCGGCCTGTCCGGAATGGCGGAAGCCTCCAGCTCCAACTACGTGGTCGACTTTCTTTCGTCGTCCGAAGGGCTTCAACTCAACCGCGCCTTCGTGAAGATTACCGATCCCAAGGTTCGCCGCAAAGTCGTCGAACTGGTGAAGGCACTCGCCGCCGAAGCCGACAGCGAATAATCGCCACTGAAAATTTGGTGCTAAACAAGAAAGCGGTCGCAACGGCCGCTTTCTGGCATTTTTTGGGCATAATTTGCCACTTAGCCGCAGATATAAAGATATATTTATGTCCTTCTACGCTTGTTTTTCCCGTGCGAACTGAGTACCTACTACGCAGCTTTTGTTCTTTGAGGGGAATCCCGAAATGCGCGCCAATTACCTCTTTACCAGCGAGTCAGTTGCCGAAGGTCACCCGGACAAGGTGTGTGACCGGATCTCCGACGAGATCGTGGATCTGGTGTACCGCGAAGCCGCCAAGACCGGCGTCAACCCCTGGGGCGTGCGCATTGCCTGCGAGACACTGGCAACCACCAACCGCGTCGTGATCGCCGGCGAAGTGCGCCTGCCGCCGAGTCTGATGAAGAAGGACAAGAACGGCAACGACGTCATCAACCCTTCAAAGTTCAAGGCCGCTGCCCGCCGCGCCATCAAGGACATCGGCTACGAGCAGGACGGCTTCCACTGGAAGACGGCGAAGATCGACGTGCTCCTGCACTCGCAGTCCGCCGACATTGCCCAGGGCGTCGACAATGCCGCCGACCAGCAGGGTGACGAAGGTGCCGGCGACCAGGGCATCATGTTCGGCTACGCCTGCAAGGAAACGCCGGACCTCATGCCGGCGCCGATCTACTACTCCCACAAGATCCTGCAGCTGCTTGCCACGGCTCGCAAGAAGGGCGACGGCGACGTCGCAAAGCTTGGTCCCGATGCGAAGAGCCAGGTGACGGTGCGCTACGTCAACGGCAAGCCCGCCGAAGTCACGTCGATCGTTCTCTCCACCCAGCATCTCGACGAAAGCTGGGATTCGAAGAAGGTTCGCGCCGTCGTCGAGCCCTATATCCGCGAAGCTCTCGGCGATCTGCCGATTGCCGACGATTGCGTGTGGTATATCAATCCGACCGGCAAGTTCGTGATCGGCGGCCCTGATGGCGACGCTGGCCTCACCGGCCGCAAGATCATCGTCGACACCTACGGCGGCGCTGCTCCGCACGGCGGCGGTGCGTTCTCCGGCAAGGACACGACCAAGGTCGACCGCTCGGCTGCCTATGCCGCCCGCTACCTCGCGAAGAACGTTGTTGCTGCTGGTCTTGCCGACCGCTGCACGATCCAGCTTTCCTATGCGATCGGCGTCGCACAGCCGCTGTCAATCTATGTCGACCTGCACGGCACCGGCAAGGGCGTGACGGAAGACCAGGTCGAAGCCGCGATCCGCAAGAACATGGATCTGTCGCCGACCGGCATCCGCCGTCACCTTGACCTCAACAAGCCGATCTACGCCAAGACCTCGGCCTACGGCCACTTCGGCCGCAAGGCTGGCCGCGACGGCTCGTTCTCCTGGGAGCGCACCGACCTTGTCAAGGCGCTCAAGGAAGCAGTCAAGGTCAAGGAAGCAGCATGACCGATATGGAACGCCGCGGACGCGCGACCGAAGCCTTCTTCGGTCGTCGCAAGGGAAAGGCTCTGCGCGAACATCAGGCAGAGCGACTGAACACCCTGCTTCCGGCGTTTCTCATTGATCTTTCAGCGGCTCCGCCCGAGCCGCTGAAGACCCTCTTTCCTGTGCCGACAGACAGGCTGCGCCTGGAAATCGGCTTCGGCGGCGGCGAGCATCTGATCCATCGCGCCGTGGAAATGCCGTCCACCGGCTTTATCGGTGTCGAGCCTTTCATCAATTCCATGCAGAAGCTGCTGACGAGCGTTGACAGGGCGCGCGCTAAGAACGTCCGCGTCTACGACGACGATGCGACGCAATTGCTGGACTGGCTGCCCGATGCCTCAATCGACCATATCGATCTGCTTTACCCGGATCCGTGGCCGAAGCGGAAGCACTGGAAGCGCCGCTTCGTCTCGAAGACCAATCTCGACCGCTTCCACCGCGTATTGAAGCCGGGCGGGCTGTTCTGCTTCGCATCCGATATCGACACGTACATCAACTGGACGCTGCTCAAGTGCCGCGACCACGGCGGCTTCGAATGGCTGGCCCAGAATGCTGCGGATTGGCTGACGCCCTACGAGGGTTGGCCGAGCACACGCTACGAGGCCAAGGCACGGCGCGAAGGCAGATCTTCCGCCTATCTGACATTCAAGCGCGTCTGAGCCTGCGTTAGTGCAGGCTCACCGTTTTCAGTTCATCCTCGGCAGCCTTGAAGAAGGTGCTGGAGCGGTTGTCCGTCAACAGGATCGGCGTGCCGTCGGCGCCGAATAACGCCCACAGGTCAACGCTCGGATCGATGTCCGGCGCTTCCGGGAAGCACTTGGCAACTTCTTCGTTGCGCATTTTGCGGATGTAGGCGACCTCGCCGTTGCCGATGCCGGCAAGTTCGGTTTTGGTCAGGTGCGAATTGGCTTCTTTCATCAACATTCCTGTACCTCCAAGAGAAGGGACCAACGGCTCAACTTGCGCCGTTGTCCTACTGTGAGACCGAAATGTTAATTTTCTTCACCATACGGCTCGGCTGCGGGCGGATGAGATCGACCGAGAGCAATCCGTTCTTAAGGCAAGCGCCCAAAACCTGCATCCCATCGGCCAGAACGAAAGTCCGCTGGAACTGACGCGCGGCGATGCCGCGATAAAGGTAATCACGCTCGCCTTGATCGACCTGGCGACCATGGATCGAAAGCTGATTTTCCTCGACGGACACGTCGAGCTCTTCTTCGCTAAACCCGGCCACGGCAAGGGTTATGCGCAACCTTTCCGGATCGCCGGACGCGCGATCGGCGGCGACGCGCTCGATATTGTAGGGGGGGTATCCATCGCTGGTCTTGGAAAGGCGCTCAAGCGTCTTTTCCATGGCGTCAAAGCCCAAGAGCAAAGGGCTCGCGAAAGGCGTAATCCGGCTCATCGTCTTCAAGTCCTTGATTCAAGCGACCTTGCCGGACCTGAAAGATAGCATCCGGTTGCCGTCAATATGGGAATTGCTGGAGGCGAGCGCAAGGCGGATGTCCGCACTCGTTGCCGGAAAGCCCGCAGGTCCGACCTTGACAAAGCAAGCGCTGCCTCGCATCAAAATCTGCCCGTGCCGGCTGCGCCGATTTGCGACGGGAATATAAACAAACGGTGCATGCCACGAAGCCGCGCACCACGAGGATGGAACGATCGGAATGGCAGACCCTAGAAAGATCATCATTGATACCGACCCCGGTCAGGACGACGCAGCCGCCATCATGCTGGCCTTTGGCAGCCCGGAAGAGCTCGAAGTACTTGGGATTACCACGGTCGCTGGCAATGTGCCGCTATCCTATACGAGCCGCAACGCGCGCATCGTCTGCGAACTCTGTGGCCGCAACGATACGAAGGTCTTTGCCGGCGCCGAAAAGCCGATCGCGCGCAAGCTGGTGACGGCAGAACATGTGCACGGCAAGACCGGTCTCGATGGCCCTGTTCTCGACGAGCCCGATATGCCGCTGCAGGCACAGCACGCCGTTGATTTCATCATCCAGACGCTGCGTAGCGAGCCTGAAGGCACCGTAACGCTCTGCACGCTGGGGCCGCTGACCAACATCGGCTTGGCCTTCCAGAAGGCGCCCGACATCATCCCGCGTGTCCGTGAACTGGTGATGATGGGTGGCGGCTTCTTCGAGGGCGGCAACATTACGCCGGCCGCCGAATTCAACATCTACGTGGACCCCGAGGCAGCCGACATCGTCTTCCGCTCCGGCATCCCGATCGTTATGATGCCGCTCGACGTCACGCACAAGCTTCTGACCCGCAAGGACCGGGTCAAGCGCATGGCCGATCTCGGCACGCGCCCGGCCATCGCCATGGTCGAGATGCTGGAATTCTTCGAACGTTTCGATGTCGAGAAGTACGGTTCGGACGGCGGCCCGCTGCACGATCCGACAGTCGTCGCCTACCTCTTGAAGCCTGATCTTTTCAAGGGCCGGACCTGCAATGTCGAGATCGAGGTGAAGTCGGAACTGACGGCCGGCATGACCGTCGTCGACTGGTGGCACGTTACCAACCGCAAGCGCAATGTGCAGGTCATGCGTGATGTCGATGCGGACGGCTTCTTCGATCTGCTGATCGAGCGTTTCGCCCGCATCTGAATTTCGATTGCCTTTCGGGCGCGCCTGAGAGATCAGGCGTCCTTCTGGTCGAAGACCGAATTGGTTTCGGGTTCGACGAGCTTCGGGCCTCCCTTGGCGACGCCGACCATGGCGGGACGCAGAACGCGCTCACCAATGGTGTAACCGGCCTGAACGACCTGAACAACGGTGTTGTTCGGCACGTCGGGGTTCGGCACTTCGAACATGGCCTGATGGAAGTTCGGATCGAACTTCTGGCCAACCGGCTCCAACTTGCGGACACCGTGGCGCTCGAGCGCCGATAACATCGAGCGTTCCGTCATCTCGACGCCTTCAATCAGCGTTGTCAGGCCGGCGTCCGCGCCAGCCTTGGCTTCCTCGGGGATCGCGTCGATGGCGCGGCGCAGGTTATCCGAAACGGCCAGCATGTCGCGGGCAAAGCCAGCCGCTGAATAGGTCTTGGCGTCCTTGACTTCCCGCTCTGTACGGCGGCGCAGGTTATCCATTTCTGCGGCAAGGCGCAGATAGCGGTCGCGCAACTCAACATTTTCGACCTTCAGAAGTTCCAGCGGATCGGGCTGTGCTGTGGCTTCAGCCGCGGCTTCGTTCTCGACGTTTGCGGCGGCGTCCGCCGCGGCTTCGGCCGCGGCGGCGTCAGGTCCGTTCTTCGTCGTTTCGTCAGTCATGACGTTCTCCGGTGATTGGTGTCTTTTAGGATGTGCCCGATATCGAGCTTTGACGGGCAAAAATCAAGTCTGCGTGACTGAAAAGCACGCGATGCAAGGCACAACTCATGCAGGGTTGACCGAGAGGGCCGCCTTGACTTGCTCGCGCTAAAGTTCTTTTATTTTAGCGAAATCTAAATCTTTGGTGCTTCGGCCTTATCCAGGGTCAAGGAGCTGCTACCATGAGCGATCAGAAAAGCTATTCGGGGCGCTGCTTCTGCGGCGCCGTGGAGATTGTTGCTACCGGCGAACCGGTGGCTATGGGCTACTGCCACTGTGCCTCCTGTCGGCATTGGTCGGCAGGGCCGGTCAACGCCTTTGCGCTCTGGCAACGGCACGCTGTCCACGTCACCAAAGGTGGCGAGCACGTGGAAGGCTACCAGAAGTCCGATACGAGCGTGCGGAAATTCTGCGAGCTGTGCGGTGGGCATCTCTACACCGACCACCCGACCTGGGGCGTCACCAACGTTTACGCGGCACTTCTGCCCGATCTCGATTACGCTCCGGCGTTGCACATGAACTATCGGGAAAGCGTGCTGCCTATCCGTGACGGCCTGCTGAAATACAGAGACATGCCTGCTGAGATGGGCGGCTCGGGCGACATGCTGCCGGAGTAGTTGCCCTACTTTGCGCCGCGTGACAATCGCGTCATCAGCTGAGCGGTGTAATCGACCATCGGGACGATGCGCGAGTAGTTGAGCCGCGTGGGCCCAATCACGCCGACGGCGCCGACGATACGGTCGTCCTCATCACGATAGGGCGCGACGATCAGCGACGAGCCGGAGAGCGAGAAGAGCTTGTTTTCCGAGCCGATGAAAATGCGCACGCCCGGCCCGCTTTCGGCGAGATTGAGAAGCTCCAGCAGGCTGTCCTTCTTTTCGAGGTCGTCGAAGAGCATGCGCAGGCGGTCGAGATCGTCGGCTCCGGCAAGACCGGCGAGCAGATTGGCGCGGCCGCGGATGATGAGCTGGGCCGGCTTGCCCTCGTCGGCGCTACCGGACCAGACGGCGATGCCGCGCTCGACGAGATCCTGCGACAGCGTATCGAGCTCGCGGCGAACATCGTCCTTCAGCCGGCTTAATTCATTGCGCAGTTCCGGCAGCGTCTGGCCGGTCATGTGGGCGTTGAGAAAATTGGCGGCCTCGGTCAACTGCGACGACGTGACGCCTGCCGGAAGCTCGATAATGCGGTTTTCCACCTGGTCGTGATCACCGACAAGAACCGCAAGCGCCTTGGTCGGCTCAAGCCGGATGAATTCGACATGCTTGAGAACAGGATCGCTCTTCGAAGTGATAACAAGGCCGGCGCCGCGCGAAATGCCCGAGAGCATGCGGCTAGCCTCATTCATCATCAATTCCATCGGCTTGTCGCGGCTTTCGGCACGCACCTGGCGATCGATGTTGGCGCGATCCTCGGCCGAGAGATCGCCGACCTGCATGAAGGCGTCGACGAAGAAGCGCAGGCCGATCTGCGTCGGCAGGCGGCCCGCACTGACATGCGGCGAATAGATGAGGCCAAGTTCCTCCAGGTCGCTCATCACGTTGCGCACGGAAGCTGGCGACAGCGACATCGGCAGGATGCGCGACAGGTTTCGGGAGCCGAGCGGTTCACCCGTCTCCAGATAGCCCTCTACGATGCGGCGAAAGATTTCCTTGGAGCGTTCATCCAGCGCAGCCACTGCATCTGAAACCGACGTTGATCTGAACTCCATGAAACCTTGCATACCCGTGCTGACGATGATCCGACAAAATATAGCCAATCTCCCCGCAGCGGCAAAAGGGAAATTGCAAATGGGCGCTGCCAATCGTAGAAGCTCTCAACAGCATAAGCACGCACGATCTAACCGAAAACCACTCGTGTCTTCGGCATCATGATTAGGAGAATAGTATGCGGCCCTCAGGCAGAAAAACCGACCAGATGCGCAAGGTCTCTTTCGAGCGCAATTTCTCCAAGCACGCGGAAGGCTCCTGTCTGGTGAAGTTTGGCGATACGCACGTGCTGTGCACGGCGAGCGTCGAGGAGAAGCCGCCGGCATGGCTGCGCAATACCGGCAAGGGTTGGGTCACGGCCGAATACGGCATGCTGCCGCGCGCCACCGGCGAGCGCATGAAGCGCGAGGCCGCATCCGGCAAGCAGGGTGGGCGCACGCAGGAAATCCAGCGCCTGATCGGCCGCTCGCTGCGCGCCGTCGTCGACCTCAAGGAACTCGGTGAACGTCAGATCACGCTCGACTGTGACGTCATCCAAGCGGACGGCGGAACGCGCACAGCGTCCATCACCGGCGCTTGGGTTGCGCTCTATGATTGCCTGAAGTGGATGGAGAGCCGCAACATGCTGAAGGTCGAGCGCGTGCTCAAAGACCACGTCGCAGCCATCTCCTGCGGCATCTTTGCCAACCAGTCGGTGATCGACCTCGACTATCTCGAAGACTCCTCAGCCGAGACCGACGCGAACTTCGTGATGACGGGCGCGGGCGGTATTGTGGAAATCCAGGGCACCGCCGAAGGCGCGCCTTTCACCGACGAGGAGTTCGCCTCGCTGATGGCACTCGCCAAAACAGGCATTGCCGAGCTCGTCGCGATGCAGAAGCAGGCGATCGCCGGATGAACGACATGCTGGAAGGCATGCTGGAGACGGCGCTCTATGCGGACGATCTCGACGAGGTCGAAGCCTTCTACGAGGGCATTCTCGGCCTTTCGAAGATCTCGCGAGGCGGCAACCGGCATGTCTTCTTTCGCTGCGGCACCGGCGTATTGCTGATCTTCAACGCTAAGGAAACGATCAAGCCCCCCTCACCCACCGCGCTGCAGGTGCCACCGCACGGCACAAGCGGTGCAGGACATGCCTGTTTTCGTGTCTCCGGGGAAAATCTCGATGCGATTGCGGCCCGACTAAAGTCCAAAGGTGTCGCCATCGAATCCGAAGTCACCTGGCCGCAAGGCGGCCGATCGATCTATTTCCGCGATCCGGCGGGCAACAGCCTCGAATGCGCTGAAGCCCGCATCTGGGGCATCGAATAGGACAATCATGCGCAAGCTCGAAACCAAGACCATCGTCGTTGCCAGCCACAATGCCGGGAAGATCCGGGAAATCCAGGACCTGATCGGTCCATTCGGTTTCACGGCAAAGTCAGCGGCCGAATTGAACTTCGTGGAGCCGGACGAAACCGGGACCACCTTTGAGGAAAACGCGACGATCAAGGCGCTCGCCTCCGCCGAAGCCGCCGGACTGCCGGCGCTATCGGACGATTCCGGCCTTGTCGTCGATGCGCTCGGCGGCGATCCGGGCGTCTACACCGCCAACTGGGCTGAGAAGCCCGACGGCACTCGCGACTTCGCGATGGCGATGGAAAAAGTCGAGACGGCTCTGGAAAAGGCCGGCGCTTCCAGGCCGGAACAGCGCACTGCGCGCTTCGTCAGCGTGCTCTGCCTTGCCTGGCCGGATGGCCATAAGGAGCTATTCCGCGGAGAAGTGGAAGGCACCGTCGTCTGGCCGCCGCGTGGCAGCCAGGGCTTCGGCTACGATCCGGTCTTTCAACCCGACGGCTATGAGACTACCTTTGGCGAGATGAGCGCGGAAGAGAAGCACGGCTGGAAGCATACAGAGGCACTGTCGCACCGCGCCCGCGCGTTCAAGATTTTCGTCGAAACTTGCCTGGAAGCATAAGGGCAAACGTGGACACTTTGGAACAGCCTGATCTGACGCGCTATGCCGCTCTTCTGCCCGACACCGGCGAACCCGGCTTCGGCGTCTACGTGCATTGGCCGTTCTGCGCCGCCAAGTGCCCCTATTGCGATTTCAACAGCCATGTCCGCCACCAGCCGGTGGACCAGGAGCGCTTCACCGCAGCCTTCCTGAAGGAAATGGCGACAGTGCGCCAGATGAGCGGACCGAAGACGGTGACCAGCGTGTTCCTCGGCGGCGGCACGCCCTCGCTGATGAACCCTGCGACAGTGTCGGCCATTCTCGACGGTATCGCCAAGCATTGGCATGTCCCCGACGGGATCGAGATCACCATGGAAGCGAACCCCTCCAGCGTCGAGGCGGAGCGCTTCCGCGGCTATCGCGCCGCCGGTGTCAACCGCGTGTCGCTCGGCGTCCAGGCGTTGAACGACCGCGACCTGAAGTTTCTCGGGCGGCTGCACGATGTTGCCGACGCGCTGAAGGCGATCAAGCTGGCGCGCGACATCTTCCCGCGCATGTCCTTCGACATGATCTATGCCCGCCCGAACCAGGCCGTCGACGAATGGGAACGCGAGCTCAAAGAGGCGATCTCCTACGCGGTCGATCACCTCTCGCTCTATCAGCTGACGATCGAGGAAGGCACACCCTTCTACGGCCTACACAAGGCTGGCAAGCTTATCGTTCCGGACGGCGATCAATCGGCGCTGCTCTATGAAGCGACGCAGGAGATCACCGCCCGCGAAGGGCTGCCGGCTTACGAGGTGTCCAACCACGCGCGTCCGGGCGCGGAAAGCCGCCACAACCTCACCTACTGGCGCTATGGCGATTATGCCGGGATCGGCCCCGGCGCCCATGGCCGTCTCACACGCGGCGGCATGAAGATCGCGACCGCAACGGAGCGCAAGCCGGAAAGCTGGCTCGACCTCGTCGAGCGCGACGGCCATGGCATCCTCGATCAGGAACAACTCGGCTACGAGGAACAGGCGGACGAACTGCTTTTGATGGGGCTGCGCCTGAAGGAAGGCGTCGATCTCGCCCGCTGGCAACAGCTTTCGGGCCGCGATCCCGACCCGAAGCGGGAGGAGGTCCTCCTGGAGCACGGCTTTATCGAGCGGATCGGCAACTCCCGGCTTCGCTGCACGCCGTCAGGCATGCTGATTCTCGATTCCGTGGTCGCCGATCTCGCCTGCTAAGCTGGCCGTTTTCTACCCAGAGAGAACAACCGTCCGTCGATCGCTGCAAGGCCGATCGCGATCATTGCCATGCCGATCAGGTGCTTGGCCTGCATCTGCTCGCCCAGAATGGCTGCGCCGAGCAGGATGGCGCTGACGGGGATCAGGAAAGTCACGAGCATAAGGTTCGTTGCCCCCGCCGTTGCCAGGATGCGGAAGAACAGCACATAGGCGATCGCCGTCGACAGCAAGGCCAGACCAAACAGCGCCATCAAGGTCTCGAATGACGGGACGGCCAGTGTCCACGGCTGGTCGACGATGAGCGCGATCGGCAGCATCAGGACGGTCGAAGCGCTGACCTGTCCTGCGGCGGGAATGAGCGGCGCCATGCCCATCTGGCGGAAGCGGCGACCGAAAATCCCGGCAAACGAATAGGAGAGCGCAGCGCCCAACACGGCAAGCTGGGCCAGCACGTTCGAGCCGAGATCGCCCAACACGTCGAAGCCGATCATATAGGCAACGCCGGCAAAGCCGACGAGGACGCCGAGCAGGCGGTTGCCGGTCATCTTTTCATCCGCGGTTAGGAAATGCGCGACAACAACGCCGAAGAGCGGTGTCGTGGCATTCAGGATGGAGGCAAGGCCGCTTGCGATATGCGTTTGGCCCCAGACGATGAGGCAAAACGGGATCATGTTGTTGAGGATGCCCATGCCGAAGAACGCCGCCCACGACTTGCCGTCACGCGGCATGGCATGGCCGGCCGCGCGTACAATCAGGTTCAGCGCCAGCGCGGCAATCAGCACCCGACCCGTGACGATGGTAAAGGGCGGCAGGGTGTTCACCAGAATACCGTTGAAGAGGAAGGATCCGCCCCACAGCAGGGAAAGCACTAGCAACATTCCCCACTCGGCAAAGCCCATCTGTTTCGGCTGCATCGTTCTCTCCTTTGTCGGCCTGTCACTGACCTACATGCCGTCACAGCCTATCGCCACCCGATTGTTGCGCGTGGGCGCGGAGCCACTATCTTCGATCTAATCTCGCTCCTCACTGAGCTTTAACCAGCTTTTGTGGCGGCCTTCATGCTGATATTATTGCTATGTCGATAAGCCGACAAACGAGTCTTTCTCGACCCATGATATAGCTGAACTAAACCATGACCGACTATCTTCCCTCTCTTTCAGCGCTTCGAGCCTTCGAGGCGGCCGCCCGGCATCTCAGCATGACGCTTGCGGCAAAAGAGCTCAACGTCACCCCAGGCGCCGTTAGCCTGCAGATCCGTGATCTGGAATCATCCCTTGGCGTTAAGCTGTTCGAGCGCAAGACCCGCGCGCTGGCTCTGACCGTGGAGGGTGCGGACTATTTTTCGACACTCAGGGCAGCGTTTCGTCTCGTCAGGGAAGCGACGGCGGCGATCACGGTGCGAGGGCGCGGCGCCGTCCTCAATGTTACCTGCACGGCGGGCTTTGCGACCTATTGGCTGGTGCCTCGTCTAGGACGTTTCGAGGCGATGCACCCCGAAATCGACGTCCGCATCAGCGCATCGCATCGCGTGCTGGATTTTCAACGCGACGGGATCGACCTCGCAATCCGCCACGGGCTTGGCGGTTATGACCGCCTGATCAGCGAACGTCTCGTCGACGACGAACTCGTGCCGGTCTGCACGCCAAAGCTTGCCGCTGAACTGGGGGACAATCCGTCGCCAGGCGCGCTCGCTGGCTTCCAGCTGATCCACGACGTCTATCGCCATGACTGGCAGCTCTGGCTGGAAGCCGCCGGCGCCACGGCGGTCGACCCGTCGCGCGGACCGATCTTCATGCATGGCAACGGCGCCTATGACGCGATGAAGGCCGGGCTGGGCTTTGCCTTGGTGCGCCGCTCGTTTCTGGAGCGGGACCTGAACGAAGGCACGGTGGTCACGCCCTTCCCGCTCGGCATTGCGAGTCGGCTTGCCTTCCACCTGGTCTATCCGGGCCTTGCGCTGGAGCGGCCAGCCGCGGCCGCTTTCCGCCGCTGGCTACTGTCGGAAGCGCAAGCCTGACCTGATTGTGGCCGATTTGTTATGCTGATTAAAAAGTGGAGTAATTTAATCATAAAAACGACTTTTCATCGGGAATTTTCTTGACTATTACACTCCACATAAAATCCCGCAATAAGCATACCCGGTGTGATAAGCCAATGAATAGTCTTCGATTTTCCTCGCGAATCCTTTCTACATCAGCATTGACAGGCGTGGCGCTCATCCATCTTCTCGCACCAGCCGCAGCACAGGATGCCACAGGACAGCAGCACGATAGCGCGACGATTCTCGAAGATATCATCGTCAACGGTGGCAGCGGCGGCGTGATCCAGGCCGACGGCTATGTCGGCAAGAGCAGCGCGACAGGCACGAAGACCGACACGCCTTTCATCGAGGTACCTCAGTCGATTTCGTCGGTGACCGAACAGCAACTCAAGGATCGCAACCCGCAAAGTCTGTTGGATACGGTCGCCTACACGCCGGGCACGCGCGTCGGCGCCTACGGCTTCGATCCGCGTTTTGATTCTTTCTCGGTGCGCGGCTTCGACGTGACCTATACCGGGATCTTTCGCGACAACCTTCGTCAGCCCGGTGCAGGTTCGTCGCTCTTCAAGACCGAGCCCTACGGCCTCGAAGGAGTCTCGATCCTGCGTGGCCCTTCCTCGGCGCTGTATGGGGCGACAGGTGCCGGCGGTCTCTACAACCTCATCACCAAGCGGCCGACGGAAGAGCCTTTTCGCGAAGTTCAGCTGCAGTATGGTACCGAACAGCGCTACCAAACCCAGTTCGACTTCTCGGGTCCGGTTAACAATACGGATCCCTTCTATTATCGCCTGACGGGCCTCTACCGCGATGCCAATACAGAGCAGATCAGCGTTCCCGACGACCGCATCTATATTGCGCCGGCCTTCATGTGGAAACCAGACGAAGATACCAAGCTTACCATTCTCGGCGAGTACTCCCGAACCAAGACCGGCGGCACGGCGGCGTACTACAATGATCCAGCTGGCAACGTCACGGACTATTTCGCAGGCAATCCGGCCTTCAACGATTCAATCCAAAACCAGGCCCGCATCGGCTATGAATTCGAGCATCGACTGAACGACGTCTTCATCTTCCGTCAGAACGCCCGCGTTTCGACACTCAACATCGACGCCGACTGGGCCTTCGCCTACGCGCCCAATGCGGTCAATCCGAGTCTGCTTAACCGCAGTGCCGGAACGTTTGACGAGCGGCTGACGGCCTTCGTCATCGACAATCAGTTGGAAGCCCAGTTCGAGACGGGGGCGGTCGACCATACATTGCTTGCCGGTCTAGATCTGACCAGGCTGCGCTGGCGCTCGCTCGATGGCCGCGGCGTGTCGCCGCCGCTCGACACCAATAATCCAACGGCGGGCGCGTTTGTTGCTCCGATCGACTTCGACACACGCACCGTCCAGGACCAATGGCAAGTCGGCACCTATCTACAGGATCAGATCCGTTATGACGCCTGGATACTGACCGTCGGTGGTCGCTACGACTGGGTCTCCACCGACACCGACAATACCGACCTCAGCACGAATGCCCTGACCACCATTTCGCAAAAGGACAAGGCATTCTCCAGCCGCGTCGGCCTGGGCTACGAGACCGACTTCGGCGTCGTACCCTATGCCAGCTACTCCACCGCCTTCGCGCCGAATGCCGGCGTCAACCAGGAGACGGACCAACCCTTCAAGCCAACGGAAAGCGAGCAGGAAGAGATCGGCGTCAAGTACCTGCTGCCGAATAGCAATACACTCATCACGGCGGCGCTGTTCAATATCGACCAGAAGAACAGCCTCTATTACGAGGTCGTGAACCTGCCGACCGGGCCGGCTAACATCCAGGTACAGCGCGGCAAGATCCGCTCCCGTGGCTTTGAACTCGAAGCGAACACGAGCCTCGACAACGGCCTGTCGTTGGTTGCGTCGTATACCTTCACCCACACCGAGATCCTGGAGGGAACGACCGGGACGGTGGGCAATTCCGTCTCCTCGGTTCCGAGGCACATGGCTTCGCTCTGGGCGAATTACACATTCCAGGAAAGTAGCCCGATCGACGGTCTCGGCGTCGGTTTCGGCACCCGGTATCTCGGCAAGAGCTACACCAGCGACTACAATAAGGCCCAGAACGGCTCGCGCGTCCTCTTCGACGCCGCGATCAGCTATGATTTCGCGGCGCTCGACAAGAAATACGAGGGCCTGAGCCTCCAGGTGAACGCCACCAACCTCTTCGATCGTCGCGAGGCCATCTGCTCGGCTGGATTCTGCTACCGCGACCAGGGCCGGGCCGTGATCGGCAGCCTGCGATACACCTGGTGAGTTGATGGCAAGCGCGCAGCACCATGTCGCTGATCCCGGCGACGGCGCCTCGGTCCTCTCGCCGGCCTTCGCAGGCGAGCATGCGTGGTGCGGCGAGAAGATGGCGCTGTCCGCCGACCTGCAGGACGGGGTACCGCTGCCGCTGTTCTTCGGCGCTGATGGCTTCAGAGAGGCAATCGATCGCTACGCCGACGCCTGCGGCGACAGCGACAGGCGCGCCGTCGTGTCGATGTGGTCGCTATACTACTTCTCGTCACTCTCCATTCCCTATGTGCTGGCCCGTCGTCTCGCAGCGCAGGAGCTTCCGGTCGCCTTCGAAGGGATGACAATCGCATTGCAGGAGAATGGCCTGCCGCGGGCGTTCGGCGTCCCACACCGGGGCCGAAATGCTGAGGGCGGCGAAGAGGACGATTTCGAAGCTATTGGTCCGCTGTTGGAAGAGCATCTCCCGAAAGCCGTCAGGAAGCTCACCGCCTCCGGCATTTCGGCCAAGCTGTGCTGGAACAATGCCGCAGTTTATCTCGACTACGCGCTGCGGTTGACGCGACCGCCCGAAGGTCCCGATCTGGCGGTCTTCGTCCGCGGCTGCCTGCCCGACGGCGGCGTCAACCCCCTCTGTGGCAGCGTGCGCTATGTCGAGGAAGACGGTGAGCGGATCGCCCGTCGGAAGATTTGCTGCCTGCGCTACATGCTGCCTGGCATCCAGAGCTGCGGCAAGCTTTGCGCGCTTCCCAGCCAAAGGAACGTGCAATGACATCGCCCACGATCACGCGACGCGGCTTTCTCGCTGCGGCGTCCGCCACGCTCTGCGCGCCGCCTCTGTTGAAGGCAGAGACGCGCTGGCCGCTGACCGTGACCGATGCCGTCGGGCGAACGGTGACGATCACCAAGAAGCCGAAGTCGATTATTCTAGGAACTGGTTTCAATCTTTTCGCGCTGTCGTTGATCCATCCGGATCCGGTGAGCCTGCTGGCGGGTTGGGCGACCGACATGAAGACGGACAACCCGTTCATCTACGATGCCTTTCGCAAGAAGTTTCCCACCCTCGACAAGGTGCCGCTTGTCAGCAATGGGCAGGCCGATGGCATGTCCTTCGAAGCCGCGCTCTCCCTGGAGGCAGACCTTGCCGTCATGGGCAGGTGGCAAGCAGAAGGCGAGCAGGGCAAACGTGCCATCGACTATCTGGAATCGATCGGCGTGCCCGTCATCGTCGTCGATTTCAATCTCGATCCGCTGAAGAGCACTCCGCGGGACATTCGCCTCCTCGGTCATGTTCTGGAATGCGACCAGCAAGCGGAAAGCTACGCTCAGTTCTTCGAAAGGCGGGTGGAGCGCATCAGGGGAAGGGCGATCGGGAAAGGCGGAGATGGGCCGCTCGTGCTGATGGATGCCTTCCCAAGCGCGACACGTGGCAGCTGGGCTGTGGGTCGGACGGGCCTCGGCGAATTGATCACGCTTGCCGGCGGCCGCAACATCGCGGACAAAAACCTGCCGCCACAGGGCGGGCCGGTGACGGCAGAATATATCATCGCGGCGGAGCCTGATGTCTATATTGCCACCGGCTCGCCGGGCGGCACCTACACCGTCTTCTCGATCGGTCCCGGGGTCGATCCTAAAGAAGCCCTGCAATCGCTGCAGGAAACCGTCAAGGCCCCGAGCTTTGCGTCGCTGAAGGCAGTGCGCGAAGGCAACGTGCACGGCATGTGGAACTTCTTCAACGCCGTGCCGCTGAACGTGCTGGCCGCGGAAGCTGTCGCATCCTGGGTAAGGCCCGACCTGTTCGGCGACGTCGATCCGGCGAGTAGCCTCGCCGAGATCAACGAGCGTTTCGCCGCTGTCCCCTTCGAGGGGGCATACTGGACCAGCCTGACAAGCTAACGGCCTGGCGCGCCGGTCTTGAAAAGGCTGCCGGTCGGCGTGTTCAGGAACATGTCCAATGGAATGTATTCCTGATGCAGGAAACCAGTGGACGGCAGCAGGTCGTCGCGCACCATCTCGATCACGGCAACCACTGAGGCCGACGTCGTCCAGGCGATCGCCGTGCGGCGGGCGCCGGCGATCTCGATTGGATAGTAGGCTCGGACAAATTCCTTGCGGCGCAGGTTGCCGTTCTCCGTGCCCTCCGCTGACACGTGGACATACACGACATCGTCCTCGACCGGCGGTTTGGCGTTGGTCAGGATTTCACCGGCGAGCTTGCGCCTGTCGCGCATCAAGAGTTCATGGAAGAAGAAGTTCATCAGATCCATGTGTCCGGGATAGCGCATCGTCTTGTAGTCGAGGTTTTCGACCTTGCCGAGCAGCGTATCGCACATGGTTCCGAGGCCCCCTGACGTCGTGAAGGCTTCGAGCTTCACGCCCTCGACATAGATCGTCTCGTGCCATTCCATCGGCGAGACAAACTTGCGAACGCCGCCCTCGATCACTTCGCAGTCGTTCAGATATTCGTTGACCACGCCTTCCGGCGACCAGTTGAAGGCGTAGCCGAGGAGACCAGTCGGATGCTGCGGCAGCGCGCCGACCCGCATGCGGATGGAGCGGCACTTGTCAAAGCCGTCCGCAAGGCTCGATCCGACAATGCCTACGAAGCCGGGCGCCAGGCCACATTGCGGCGCCATCAGCCCGCGCGCCGTCTTGGACAGTTCGATGATGAAGTTTGTGGTCGGCACGTCTTCGGTCAGATCGAAGTAGTGGATCCCTGCGAGATGGGCGGCCCGCGCCAGACCGATGTTGAGGTGATAGGGCAGACAGGAAAGGACGGCCTCGACGCTGGACAACAGTTCACCGATGACGGTGGGGTCGGAGATGTCGCCACTCCTGCATTCGAACGGCAAGCCTTCCGTCGGCGCCTGAATATCGACGCCGAAAACGTCGAAGCCCCCCTCATGCAGAAGCGTTGCGGCCAAGCGCCCGATCTTGCCCAGTCCGAGAACAGCGATCCTGTCGAAACTCATCGGCTCCCCCTGCGGCCAAACGGTACATTTCCGCCACTCCAGCGTACAGAAGATTGTGCGCAAAAGAAAACGGCCGGAGCAATGCCCGGCCGTCAAGCTTGCACAGAAGATTGCCCGACTATTCGTTGATCAAGCGCTTCAGCAACTCAATTTCATGCGAAAGCTTGGTGTCTCCCGCAATCAGTTCCTCGATCTTACGCACGGCATGCAGCACGGTCGTATGGTCGCGACCGCCAAAGCGGCGGCCGATTTCCGGGAAGGACCGCGGCGTCAGCGTCTTTGACAGATACATGGCGATCTGGCGCGGTTTGACGATGACGCGGGTGCGGCGGTTCGAGACCAGCTCCTGACGCGACACGTTGTAGTGCCGTGCGACGATCCGCTGGATGTCCTCGATGCGGACACGGCGCGGCTCGCCCGAGCCAACGAGATGAGCAAGAAGCTCATCGACGCGCTCGACCGTCAGGTTCGGCTCGAAGGAGCGGCGGAAAAGCAGCTGGTTGAAGGCGCCTTCCAGCTCGCGGCCGCTTGCCGTGATGTTGCGGGCAACATGGTTGATCAATTCCGCCGGGATTTCCAGAGACGGATCCTCAACGCGGGCAGCAGCGAGGCGGCGCTTCAGGATCTCGAGGCGCATTTCGTAGTCCGGCGCATCGAGCTCGATGGCCACACCCCCCTGAAGACGCGAGCGGACGCGTGGATCAAGCGATTCCAGCTCCCAGGGAGCGCGGTCAGCAGCGACCACAACCTGCTTGGCACTGTCGAGCAGCATGTTCAGCAGGTGGCAGAACTCGTGCTGGATCATCTTGCCCTGCAGGAACTGCATGTCATCGATGATCAGAAGGTCGATGTTGCGCAGCGAGTCCTTCAGGGTCAAAGCATCATTGTCGCGGATCGCCGTTGCGAAACGCCACATGAAATACTCTGCCGTCAGATAGACGACGCGCAGTGCGCGCGGGTTCTGAACCGCGGCATTGGCAATCGCCTGCAGAAGATGCGACTTGCCGAGACCAACGCTGGAATGGACGAAGAGCGGATTGAAGCGGACAGCGCCCTGCCCGGCTTCCGCGATCGTCTTGGCAGCAGCAAGTGCTACACGGTTCGAGCTGCCTTCGACGAAAGTGTCGAAGGTGAAGCGCGAGTCGAGCGGCGAACCAAAGAGCGGCTGGCCGGCACTGGCCGGACGCGCAGCGGCTGCGGACGATACCGCCTGCTGCACAATCTGGCCGGCATGCTGCGCCGCTGGGCGGCGCGTCTGCGTAGTGGCAACAGGCTCAGCGGAAACCGGCTCTTCGGCCGGCTTGCCAACGCCACGCGTTGCCGTGCGAACAAGAATTTCGACTTTCAGGATTTCGGAGTCTTCGGCCTGGAACAGGCTGGTGATCAGCTCGAGATACCGGTTGTTGATCCAGGACTTCAGAAAAGTTGTCGGCACCGTCAGGCGCACGACGCTCTTGGAAACCGAATGCAATTTCAGCCGCGCAAACCAGCTTGCATAGACATCCGGACCGACTTGCGCCTTCAGGCGGGCGCTGACACGCTCGAAAAGTACACCATGCTTCATGTCTCCCTTTTCCCCTGCCGCTCCAGCACAAATAGAGCCAAACGCCTGCGGTTCATTGTCCCCACTCTCCAGGGCATCCGCCGTCATTGTATTCATCTGCATCATGCCGCCTTCCATTCGTCGGCCGACTTTGTTCGTCGCCCGATTATTTCCCCGCTATGACCAGAAAGTGGCACCCTCATGAGCCACTCGCCTGCCGGTTCACTCAAATACTGCCCCACTCACAAGACTTTCCAAGAAAGCGCGAGTCCGCCTCATGCGGCTTCGACTACCTTCTGTCGGACTGGATACCGCTCCTCGTCAGCTGGCGTCCGGTCGTCTTGCCACGACTTCTCTTCCCCATTCCGGTTTCACGCAACGCGTGCAAACCAACACACAAAACATCACCATTCCGCGACAGCCACGTCGCAGTTAAAAATGCTCAAGTGCGTGAAAAACCGGAGACTTTAGACTCTCCGTAACAAGTGGCACAGCTTCATCGTCCTGCCGACGTGGCAGTTTCAGACCAAGCCTTCACAGGTGATGTCTGGACCCCTTGTTGATCGGCATTTAGGCAGGATCGAATGCGGGAATCAACGATGAATTTTACGCAAAATTAAGAGCGGGCCGTTGACTCCGGGGGCAGTCTTTGGGCGTCACATCCGTGTCAAAAAAGAATCGCTTTTGAATCAAGGAGATTCGTCCTGCCGGCATTTTTGACACGCATAAAAAGAAAAAAATAAAAAAGCTTCTTGACTCAGCTCAGACCGCAGATTGTAGGCCCTGAGTCGAGCCCACCTGAAGTATCCTACAGCAAGTACTTGTTTTTATTGAATTTTTCGTGTCACACGCTCGACATGAAATCGTCGCCGAATTAACCATACGGAAGCCAGTCGGCGGAATCGAAAAAGCCCGACAAAGTTGCCGGGCTAATCATAACGACGCGTTTATTAATGAAAGATTATGCGGTCGCAGAAACCGACAGAGCCTTCACACGAGCTGCCAGGCGCGAGACCTTGCGGGAAGCCGTGTTGGCGTGCAGCACGCCCTTGCCTGCGGCGCGCGCCAGTTCCGGCTGCGCGGCGAGGAATGCTTCCTTTGCCTTGGCAGCATCGCCGGATGCGATTGCCTCTTCGACCTTGCGAACGAAAGTACGAACGCGCGAGCGACGAGCCTTATTGACGTCGGTACGGCGGGCGATCTTGCGGGTCGCTTTTTTCGCCGAAGTTGTATTGGCCATGGATGCCTCTCTAAGAATTCGAACAAACTCCGTCATCACCGCGGGCCTTGCGGCCACTTCATACAGCAATGCGGGAGCATAATCGGAAAACCGGAGTGGCTTCCCGAACCGTGGGCGGGCATATAACCCTAAAGCCGACCCACGTCAACGCGCATTTTCGAGGAAACGCCGCCTTTCTCCAAGGCTCAGCGGTTCTTGAAGGCGGGTTTACGCTTTTCGATGAAGGCCGTCATCCCTTCTTTCTGGTCTTCGGTGGAAAAGAGGCTATGGAAAAGGCGACGCTCGAAGCGCAGACCTTCCTCCAAAGTGGTCTCCAGTGCGCGGTTTACGGCCTCCTTCGCCATCAGCACGGAAGGACGCGATAGCGAGGCGATCTTGGCGGCTGCCTCCAATGCCTCATCCAGCAGCCGCCCGGGCGCCACCACACGCGAAACGAGTCCTGAGCGCTCGGCTTCGGCAGCGTCCATCATGCGGCCGGTGAGGATCAGATCCATGGCCTTGTACCTGCCAACAGCGCGCGTAAGTCGCTGCGAGCCGCCCATGCCAGGAATGACGCCGAGGGTGATCTCCGGCTGGCCGAACTTGGCAGTCTCCGAGGCGATGATGATGTCGCACATCATTGCCAGCTCGCAGCCGCCGCCAAGCGCAAAGCCGCTGACGGCCGCGATCACGGGCTTGCGTACCTTCGCGACGTCGTCCCATCCGCTCATCAGATCGCGGCTGTAGACATCGACATAGTCCAGCGGCTGCATTTCCTTGATGTCGGCACCGGCGGCGAATGCGCGCTCGGAACCGGTCAGGACCATCGCGCCAACGGCATCATCGGCCTGGAAGGCTTCGTAGGCCTGAAGAAGCTCCTTCAGCACGGTCGAGTTCAGCGCGTTCAGCGCCTGTGGACGGTTCAGCGTGATCAGGCCGACCGCGCCGCGGGTTTCGACGATCAGCGTTTCATAGGCCATGGACAATCCTCCCGTTACTTTTGACAGGCAGGGCAATAGAAGGTCGAGCGCCCCGCCTGGACAATGCGGGCGACCGTACCGCCACAGCCCGGGGTGCGGCAAGGTAGACTTTCGCGGTCATAGACAGAGAAGGAATGCTGGAAATAACCGAGCGAGCCATCGGTCTGGATATGGTCGCGCAGTGACGAGCCGCCAGCCTTGATGGCGTCGGCGATGACGTCGCGAATGGAGGCGACCAGAAGGTCCATCTGCTTGTTCGGCTTGCCTGTCTTGGTGACAAGCGTCGCCGCAGCACGGGTGGGACGCAGGTGCGAACGCCACAGCGCCTCGCAGACATATATATTGCCGAGCCCGGCAATGGTCTTTTGATCCAGCAGCGCGCTCTTTAGCGGCTGCGCCTTGCGGGCGAAACGTTCCGCCAGATAGGCGGCACTGAGTTCGTTGCCCGTCGGCTCCGGCCCGAGGCCGAAGAGGAACGGATTGAGCTCCAGTTCGGAACGCTGCGCCATATCCATGAAGCCGAAGCGACGCGGGTCGTTATAGATAACGCGGCTGACACCATTCGGCCCTTCCAGATGGAAGATCGCATGATCATGCTTTTCGTCCTTCGAGCGCGGATGATAAAATTCGCCCGGCGCATCGGAAAGCGGTCCCGCCTCGATGCGGAACGAGCCGGACATGCCGAGATGCGAGATGATCGTCGCGCCGTCGTCGAGGTCAATCAGCAGATATTTAGCGCGCCGACCGAGCGCGACGATCCTGCGGCCTGTCACGCGCGCTTCCAAACCGTCGGGAAAGGGAAACCGCAGGTCCTTGCGACGTAGCTCCAGGCGGGCGATCCGCGCGCCTTCCATGGTCGGGGCAAGCCCGCGTCTGACGGTTTCGACTTCTGGCAATTCCGGCATCTTAACCCATCTATATCTAACATGTTTCAACCTCGAGCGTTGTGCGCTATAGCGCCAAGGTGCCGCGGCTTTGACCATGGCCCACAGATAGCGCCGCGCGCGTCCGTTCGCTATGGTCGCCGCGCCGATTTCAGAGAGATGGAGTATTTCGATGTCAGAAAGCCGTACGTCTGCCGAAGGCGGCATGGAAACATCCTACGGCTTCCGCGAAGTGGCGGATGGTGAAAAGCAGGGCTTGGTCAACGAGGTCTTCCACAAGGTCGCCAAACGCTACGACATCATGAACGACGTCATGTCGGTCGGCATGCACCGCGTCTGGAAGGACGCGATGATTGCAGCGCTCAATCCGCGCAAGGAGCCCGGCTACAAGGTTCTCGACGTTGCCGGCGGCACCGGCGACATCGCATTTCGCATCGTTGAGGCGTCCAACCGGCAGGCGCATGCGACCGTGCTCGACATCAACGGCTCCATGCTGGCGGTCGGCGCCGAGCGCGCCGCCAAGAAGAAGCTTTCGGACAACCTGACTTTCGTCGAGGCAAACGCTGAGGAGCTGCCATTCGAGCCGAACAGCTTCGACGCCTATACGATCGCCTTCGGTATCCGCAATGTGCCGCGCATCGACGTGGCGCTGAGTGAAGCCTATCGCGTGCTGAAGCGCGGCGGCCGGCTGCTCGTACTCGAGTTTTCAGAAGTGGATATGCCGCTACTCGACCGCATCTATGACAGCTGGTCCTTCAATGCCATTCCAAAGTTCGGCAAGGCGATCACAGGCGAGGCTGAGCCCTATCAGTATCTCGTCGAATCCATCCGCAAGTTCCCCAACCAGGAGAATTTTGCGGACATGATCCGCAACGCCGGCTTCTCGCGCGTGAACTTCACGAACTACACCGGTGGGATCGCAGCTCTCCACTCCGGCTGGAAGCTCTGAGGGATGGTTCGAGAACAATCGTTCACCCGCTTGCGTTCGCAGGCAGGCAATCCGGCATGAGCACCTTGGGAGCATATTTCCGGCTCTGGCGTGTTGGCTGGATTCTCGTGCGCGAAGGCGTGATTTCGGCCCTTCCGTCGGACGATCTTCCGCCCTCGGTCGGCCTTGCCAAGTCGTTTGTCGGCCTCTTCGCGCGCAATCGTTCGAAATCGAAGAAGCGCAGCGACCGGCTGGCGCAGGCCGTTGAGCGGCTCGGCCCCTCCTATGTGAAGATCGGCCAGTTCCTGGCAACGCGCCCGGATGTCGTTGGCGTCGAGTTCGCCGACGATCTGTCGCAGCTCCAGGACCGCATGGCGTTCTTTCCGCTTGCCGCCGCCAAGGCGAGCATCTCCGGGTCTCTCGGCCGCCCGATCGAGGAGCTATATGCAAGCTTCGGCGACCCGATTGCGGCCGCTTCGATCGCCCAGGTCCACCCCGCCGAGGTCGATACGGCTGCCGGACGCAAGAAGGTTGCGGTCAAGGTTGTACGCCCAGGCGTGCGTCAGCGTTTCTCCCATGACATTGAGGCGATGTATCTCGTCGCTCACATGCAGGAGCGCTTCATGCCTTCAAGCCGGCGGTTGAGGCCGGTCGAAGTGACGAAGACCCTGGAGCAGACGACCAAAGTGGAAATGGACCTGCGCCTGGAGGCTGCGGCCCTTTCCGAGATCGCCGAAAACACCGAGAAGGACCCGGGCTTCCGTGTGCCGAAGGTCGATTGGGAGCGCACCGGCCGCGACGTGATCACCATGGAGTGGATCGACGGCGTCAAGATGTCCGACGTCGATGGCTTGCGCGCAGCCGGTCATGATCTCAATATGCTTGCGGATGCGCTGATCCAGTCCTTCCTGCGTCATACGCTGCGCGACGGCTTCTTCCATGCCGACATGCATCCCGGCAATCTCTTTGTCGACGAGCACGGCGATATCGTTGCTGTCGACATGGGGATCGTGGGAAGGCTGGGGAAGAAGGAGCGCCGCTTCCTTGCCGAAATTCTGTTCGGTTTCATCACCCGTGACTATATCCGGGTGGCGGAGGTCCACTTCGAGGCGGGCTACGTGCCGGGCCACCACAATGTCGAGAGCTTCGCGCAGGCGATCCGCGCGATCGGCGAGCCCATACACGGACAGCCTGCCGAAACCATCTCGATGGGCAAGCTGCTGACGCTCCTCTTCGAGGTGACCGAACTCTTCGACATGGCGACGCGGCCAGAACTGGTCATGTTGCAGAAGACGATGGTCGTGGTCGAAGGCGTGTCGCGCATGCTCAATCCGCGCTTCAACATGTGGAAAGCGTCCGAACCCGTGGTCGGCGACTGGATCCGCAACAATCTCGGCCCGAAGCGCATCGTTACCGACCTCAAGGATGGGTTGAAGGCGGCGGTCAAGCTTGCCGAAGCCGCGCCTGAGATTGCCGCCAAGACCGAGAAGTTTCATCACGAGTTGCTGCACATGAGCGAACACGGGCTCCGGTTCGATGCGGAAACGGCCGAGGCCATCGGCAAATCCGAAGCGCGCCACAATCGCTCCGGTCGGTTCGCCCTCTGGATTATCGCGCTCGCCCTTCTCTATATAGCCTGGGTGGTGACCTGATCCATCGCAGCAATGCATGTTGTGTTCGATATTTGGGATATCCCATCGAGTAGCGCCGTCGCATAGTCTCACTTTTCAAGGAGATATGGCAGATGAAGCATGAACGCCCCCGCATCGAACTTTCCGGGCAGCCGCTCAGCTTTGCTGAGATGGTGAGGATCGGATCGGGCAAGGTGGCGCTTTCAGCTTCGGCAACGGGCATGGCCCGTGTCGAGATCGCGCGCGGAATTGTCGAGGATGCGATCAACGCCGGGATGCCCGTCTACGGTGCGACGACCGGCGTCGGCGCCATGAAGGATGTCGAGTGGTCCCCGGAGGATTTGGACGCTTTCAATCTCGGGCTCGTGCGTGCGCATCACTTCGGCACAGGGACGCCGTTTTCGAGCTCCGTTGTGCGCAATGCGATGGCCATCCGCATCAATACCGCTCTGACAGGGCAGGTCGGCTGCACGCGTGAACTCGTCGACGCCTATATGCGGATGCTGGAAGCTGACATCATTCCGGTCGTCCGCCGTACCGGCTCCATTGGTTGCGCCGACATCGGCCTCATGGGACAGATCGGCGCCGTGCTGACCGGCGTCGGGGAAGCCGTCCATCGTGGCAAGCGCATGCAGGCGGCCGATGCCTTCGCGGCAGCCGGCATGAAGCCCTTCACCATGGCTCCGCGCGACAGCCTCGCCTCGCTCAGCGTCAACGCCGTGAGCTTCGCGGCAGCGGCGGATGCGACACGCAATGCCGCAGCCTCCATTCGCGTGCTGCTGGCCTCCGGCATGATGGCATCAGGCGCGCTTGGCGCGTCCCGCGATCCGTGGCTTTCCGTCCGCCATGTCGGCACCTCCCGGGAGGCTTTGATCGGCTCCTGGCTCTGCAACGCCTCGGACGCTTGGGATTGGCCGGTCAAAACCCACGTCCAAGACCCGTTGAGCCTGCGCATGATCGCGCAGGTCTTCGGCGCGGTGATTGAGAACCTGCTGACAACAGGACACAAGATCCTCGCCGCCACCGGACGCTCCGACGACAACCCTGTCGTCGTCGAGGGTCGGGTCATGACCTCGGGCGGGTCGCTGCCGCTCGATGTGACGATCCTGCTGGAATCGGCGGCTCTCTGCATGGCGCACGCCGCCCGCAACGCTTTCAACCGATGCGTCCTGCTCGGCAACGGCCAGCGCCGCGACCTGCCCGTCAATCTCGTGCCGCCCGGCCGTATCGCCACAGGTTTCGGCCCAATCATCAAGCTGGCCGGCGAGATTTTCTCGCGCGTGCTGTCGATGTCAAACCCGGTGTCGGCGCAGTCTCTGGTCGTTGCGGCGGGCCTTGAGGATGAGGCTGCCTTCCTGCCGCTGGTGATCGAGCGTTTCGAGCGCCAGATGCGAGCTCTGATGCGACTTGCCGCTCTCGAAGCACTGCTTTCGGCGCAGGCCGTGGACATCCTCAGCGACAAGCCGAAGGGCGTCGGCGGTATGCTTTATGACGTCGTTCGCAAGCATGCGGACTTTTATACGGTCGACCGGCCGCTCTCTGCCGAGGTGGAAGCGATCGAGGACGAGCTTGGTTCCAGCGCCTTCATGTCCAAACTCATCGAAGAGGTGCCGATCGCTTCGTTCGACGATTTCTTTGCGCTCGGCTCGCTGGAGCGCATCGAACAGCGCCTGACCCAGGAACCGGTCGCTATCTGATCCCTTCAATATTCGCCACGGAGAAAGCGGCATGGCTGATTTCGATCTCGTTCTGCAAGGCACGGTCGTTTTGCCGGAGCGGATCCTGGAAGCCGGCTACGTCGCCGTCCGCGATGGCAAGATTGCGGAAATCGGTCTCGGCGTGCCGCCTGCCGCGCGCGAGCGCCACCTCCTCGGCAAGGCATTGATCCTGCCAGGAGCAATCGACGCCCAGGTTCACTCGCTGTCGCAAAAGGACCAGGAGGATTTCATCTGGTCGACCCGCTCGGCTGCTGCCGGCGGCGTGACGACGATCGTCGATATGCCCTACGATGAAGGCAACCTTGTCTCATCGGCGAAAGCCGTGAAGAAGAAGATCGCCCATGCCGTTCCGCAGGCGCGGGTCGATTTTGCGCTCTACGGAACCGTGGATCCTGAGGAAGGCGCCAAGCGGGTAGCCGAAATGGTGGATGCCGGCGTTGCCGCCTTCAAGTTCTCGACGTTCGGTACGGACCCGAAACGTTTCCCGCGCATCCCCCCTGCCCTTCTGGACGAGTGCTTTGCCGCGATCGCACCGACGGGGCTGACCGCCGGCGTTCACAACGAGGATGACGAAGCTGTTCGCACCTATATGGAGCGCGTGAAAGCAAGCGGGATCACGGATTGGCGGGCGCATGGACTGTCCCGGCCGCCGATCACCGAGCTGCTGGCGATGCACACCATCTTCGAAACCGGCGCCAATACTGGATGCCCGTCGCATGTGGTGCATTGCTCCCTCGGACGCGGCTACGACATCGCACGCGCCTACCGCCGCGATGGCTTCGAGGCGACGGTGGAATGCTGCATTCATTATCTGACGCTGGACGAGGAAAACGACGTCAAACGCCTCGGCGGCAAGGCGAAGATCAATCCGCCGATCCGGCCGCGCGCCGAGGTCGAGGCGCTGTGGCGCAGGGTCGCCGAGGGCAATGTCTGGCTGGTCTCGACAGATCACGTCAGCTGGTCCGAAAATCGCAAGACCAACCCTGACATGCTCGCAAACGCGTCAGGCGTGCCCGGGCTCGAAGTGATGGTGCCGCTCTTCATCAAGGGCGCCTCCGAGCGCGGCATCCCGCTGACATGGGCGGCAAAGCTGATGGCGGAAAACCCGGCGAAGCATTTCCGCCTCGATCACGTGAAGGGCGCGCTCACATCAGGCAAGGACGCCGATATCGTCGTGCTCGAGCCGCGCGAAACGGTCTATGATGCGGCAGCAAGCGGCAACAACGTGGTCGGCTGGAGCCCTTACAATGGCATTCGCCTTCCCTGGACGGTCTCCGCGACCTATCTGCGGGGTAGCAAGATCACCGATGGCGCGACCGTGTTGGCTGAGCCGGGGACCGGCCAATTTGTGCGTCCGCTGCCAAGGCAGGTGATCGCCGGAGCCGCAGAATGACCCGAAACCTGCCGGTCAATGCCGGCCGTATCGCGGAGGATATCGACGCTCTGGCCGGGATTACCGAGCCGTCCCGTCCGTGGACGCGCCGCGCCTTCTCCCCTCTCTTTCTCGAGGGGCGCTCCTATATCGAAGCGCGCATGCGGGCGGCTGGCCTTGAGACAAGGACCGATGCCGCCGGCAACCTGATCGGCAAGCGACGGGGCGCCGTAGACGGGCTCGGCACGATCATGCTCGGATCGCATTCGGACACTGTGCCGGATGGTGGGCGCTTCGACGGCACTGCCGGCGTGGTGGCGGCGCTGGAAGTCGCGCGTGCGCTCAGCGATCAGGGCATTGAACTCGATCACGACCTGGAGATCGTCGACTTCCTTGCGGAGGAGGTCAGCATTTTCGGCGTCTCCTGTATCGGCAGCCGAGGCATGACCGGGCAACTGCCGGAAGCCTGGCTTTCCCGCGTGACGGACGGGCGTGATCTGGCCGAGGCGATTGCCGAGGTCGGCGGGCGCCCGGGCGTGCTGCCGCAGCAGAACAGGCCCGATATTGCCGGCTTTCTCGAACTGCATATCGAGCAGGGACCGGTCCTTGAGAACGAGAAGAAGGATATCGGCATCGTCACGGCGATCGCCGGGATCACCCGGATTGAGATCATCGTCGAGGGGCGCGCGGACCATGCCGGCACGACGCCGATGGATAGTCGCTCGGATGCGCTGGTCGCCGCCGCGCAACTGGTTCTCGATATCCGCAATGCCGCGGCCGCCCGGGCAAAGACGCCTGGGCATTTTGCGGCGACAGTCGGCGAATTCCGGATCGAGCCGAATGCGGCCAACGTCGTTCCCTCGAAGGTCGTCCTGCTGATCGATGGACGCGCCGAGGTTCGCAATGACATGGAAGCCTTCAGTGAGTGGCTGGACGAACACGTCATTAAGTTAGCCATCGCTTACGAAGTGTCGATCAAGAGCCCCATGCGCGTCTCCGACAATTATCCGACGCCGAGCGATGCCGGACTATTGAAGACGCTCGAAAAGGCGTGCGAAACCGTCGGCGCCAAGCACCGGCGCATGGCATCGGGCGCCGGCCACGACATGGCCTGGATTGCCAAGGTGGCGGCCGCGGCCATGATCTTCGTGCCCTGCAAGGAGGGGCGCAGTCACTCCGCTGACGAATGGGCGGAAAACGATGATATCGCGCTTGGGGCCGCCGTGCTTTTCGAAGCCGTCTTAGACATGGACAAGAGCTTGAAGCAGGAGAACGCCTGATGGGACGCATACTCGTTGAGAAGGATGTCGAAGCAGCTGTCAAGGGCGGATCGGTCTATGCCGCCGGTGGCGGCGGCTGGGCCGATCATGGCCGCATGCTCGGCTATGCCGCCGTCAACGTCGGCAAGCCGGAACTCGTTTCGATCGATGAGTTGAAGGACGACGACTGGATCGCTACTGCCGCCGCGATCGGCGCGCCCGCCTCCACGACCCCCTGGGAAATGCAGGGCGTCGACTACGTGAAGGCCGTGCAGTTGCTGCAGGACGAACTCGGGGAGAAGCTTTCCGGCCTGATCATCGGCCAAAACGGCAAGTCATCGACGCTGAACGGCTGGCTGCCCTCCGCCATTCTCGGAACCAAGGTCGTCGATGCCGTCGGCGATATCCGCGCGCATCCGACCGGCGACATGGGCTCGATCGGCATGGCGGGCTCGCCTGAACAGATGATCCAGACGGCGGTCGGCGGGAACCGCGCCGAAAACCGATACATCGAGCTTGTCGTGAAGGGCGCGACGGCGAAGATCTCGCCGATCCTGCGGGCGGCTTCCGATCAGTCCGGTGGCTTTATCGCCAGTTGCCGCAATCCGCTGCGCGCCTCTTATGTGCGTACCCACGCGGCGCTTGGGGGCATCTCAATGGCATTGGCGCTTGGCGAGGCGATCATCGCGGCGGAGAAGATCGGTGGCTCGGCCGTGATCGACGCCATCTGCAAGACAACCGGCGGGCACATCCTGGCGGAAGGCATCATCACCAAGAAGGACGTCGTCTATACCAATGAGGCCTTCGACATCGGCACGATCGTCGTCGGCTCCGGCGACAAGGCAGTGACCATGCATGTGATGAACGAATACATGGCCGTCGACGACATCGAGGGCAAACGGGTCGCGACCTTCCCCTCTGTTATCACGACGCTCTCGCCTGACGGAGAGCCGCTGAGCGTCGGCCAGTTGAAGGGCGGCATGCATGTCTTCATCCTGCATGTGCCGATGAGCATCATTCCGCTGTCGGCCAGCGTTCTTGACCCGACCGTATATCCCCCGGTGGAGAAAGCGATGGGCATCGAGCTTGCCCGCTACGCGCTCGCGGCAGAGGCCTGATCTCATGGCGCGGGACGTCGGCCTCGAGGAATTGCTGAGGGAGGAGCTAGGCACTATTTCCGGTCTCAGCTGGAAGCCGATGTTCGGCGGCTTGGCCTTCCTGCTTGACGGAAATCTCCTTTGCGGCGCCCGAGCAGACGGCATGCTGATCCGTCTCGGCAAAGGCAACGACGGCTGGGCGCTCAATTTGCCCGGCGCCGCGCAAATGCTTTCCGGCGGTCGTGCGATGCACGGCTGGGTCAGGGTCGGCGCGGAGATTTACGGCGATGACGATATGCGGCGCCGTCTCCTGGAGGCCGCCATAACCTTTGTGCGCTCACTACCCGCCAAGTGAGCGGGACATGGAGCCAAGAGGCCCAAAAAGACAGAGATAGAGGAACGACCAAGATGCCGAAGCCCAATCCACGTCATCCGAAATTTCCGATTCCGGGCGGACCGGAATTACGCGCCAAGGGTTGGCGGCAGGAGGCGCTGCTGCGGCTTCTGGAAAATGTTCTCTCGGTCGGCGAGGATCCGGATAATCTCGTCGTGTACGCCGCACTCGGCAAAGCCGCCCGCAACTGGGCGGCGCACAAGGGCATCGTCAAGGCGCTGACCGAAATGGACGAGGACCAGACGCTGCTCATCCAGTCCGGCAAGCCGATCGGCCTTGTGAAGACGCACGCGAAGGCGCCATTGGTGATCATGGCGAACTGCAACATCGTCGGGCAATGGGCGAAGGCGGAGGTCTTCTACGAGCTGCAGCGCAAGGGACTGATCTGCTGGGGCGGGCTGACGGCCGGCGCCTGGCAGTACATCGGCAGCCAGGGCGTCATTCAGGGCACTTATGAAATCTTCATGCGGATCGCCGAGCGCCGGTTTGGCGGCGATCTCTTCGGACGCTTCGTGCTGACGGCGGGGCTCGGCGGCATGGGCGGCGCGCAGCCGCTCGCCGGCCGCATGGCGGGTGCCGCTATCCTCTGCGTCGACATCGATCCCGAGCGCGCGAAGAAGCGGCAGGAGATCGGCTACCTGCAGGAAATCGCGTCGGATCTCGATACCGCGCTCGCCATGATCGATGCTGCCTTGCAGGATAGGCGGGCGTTGTCGGTCGGGCTTGTCGGCAATGCGGCGGAGATCTATCCCGAAATCGCGCGGCGCGGCATCGTTCCCGATATCGTCACCGACCAGACCTCCGCCCACGACCTCGTCTACGGCTACGTGCCGAAGGGCATGAGCCTTGCGCAGGTTCGTGAGCTGCGCGACGACGGCCAGGGACAGTTGATGGCGGCAAGCCGCGCCTCGATCGTCCAGCATGTGACAGCAATGCTGGACTTCCAGAACAAGGGCTCGGAAGTCTTCGACAACGGCAACCTGATCCGCACCCAGGCGAAAGAAGGCGGCTTAGCCAACGCCTTCGACATTCCGATCTTCACCGAAGCCTATCTCCGGCCGCTCTTTGCGCGGGCAATCGGTCCCTTCCGCTGGATGGCACTGTCAGGCGAGGAAAGCGACATCGCGCGGATCGACGATTTGCTGCTGGAAATGTTTCCCGAGAACAAGATCATCACCAACTGGATCCGGCTGGCGCGAGAGCACGTGCCCTTCGAGGGCTTGCCGGCGCGCATTGCCTGGCTCGGCCACGGCGAACGCACGATGCTGGCCCGCCGGGTCAACGAGCTGGTCGCACGCGGTGAGTTGAGGGGACCTATTGCCTTCTCGCGTGATCATCTCGACGCCGGTGCGATGGCGCATCCGAACATCATGACCGAGCGGATGAAAGACGGCTCCGACGCGATCGCCGACTGGCCGTTGATCGATGCGATGATGCTCTGCTCATCGATGGCCGATCTCGTCGTCGTCCATTCCGGCGGCGGAGGTTATGCCGGCTACATGACGAGCTGCGGCGTAACCGTGGTGGCCGATGGCACCCACGCCGCCGACGAGCGGCTAGACCATGCGCTCACCAACGACACGGCGCTTGGCGTCATGCGCTATGCCGATGCCGGCTATGACGAGGCGCTGGACGAGGTGGCAAAGAAGGACGTTCCTTACATCCGTCTTGGATAGGATCGCACCGAGGTCCGTCATCCAAATTTTCCGTCGGATTACGCTATGGCGTGGCGCAACGGATCGATCGCGAGTCGCGCGTGTCTGATAGAGATCGGATGTCGATTCGCCTGCCCTTCCAACGAACGGACCTCGCCATGCAGCCCCGCACTTACGGTATGCTCCTCGTCGGCATCGCTACGATCATGTGGAGCACCGCGGGGCTCTTCGTGCGGGCGCTCGATCTCGACGTCTGGACCGTACTCGGCTGGCGCTCGCTGTTCGGCGGGCTGGCGCTGACGATCATCATTCTGGCAAAGCAGCGGATCAGCTCGGAGCCCGGCAAGGTGCCGTTGTATTTCTATCCGCTGTTTGGGCTGATGGCCGCAACGTCGATGTATGGCTATGTCGGCGCGCTGAAGCTGACGACTGTCGCCAACGTCCTTGCGATTTACGCAACTGTTCCCTTTGTCGCAGCGGGTATCGCTTATGTCTGGCTGAAGGAGACCATCAGCAGACGGGTGCTTACCGCCAGCCTGATCGCGTTCGTCGGCGTCCTGATCGTCGCCGGTTTCGGCGCGAAGCCCGACGATATCGCAGGCAACGCGCTCGCCTTTCTGATGACCGTCACCTTCAGTATCCTGCTTGTTGCGGCGCGGCGCTATCCCGCCCTGCGGCTGGCGCCGGTCAATGCGCTTGGATCCGGCTTCTGCGTGCTGCTCTGCCTGCCCCTGATGTCTCATGCGATGCCGAGCCTGCAGGAAATCCTCGTGCTTGCCGTTTTCGGGTCGACGACATCGGGAATCGCTTATCTGCTGTTCATGACCGGCGGTCGCTACATTCCCTCGAGCGAGGCCGGGTTGATCGGGCTGCTGGACGTGGTGCTCGGCCCACTCTGGGTCTGGCTTGCCTTCGCCGAGACACCCGCTGTTTCCACGATCATCGGCGGCGTGATCATTCTGATCTCCGTTTTCTGGTATTTGTGGAGCGGCATGAGAGGGGTTCAGCCGCGACGTACGCTGAAAAACGTATAGCCGGCTTATTATTTTCAGACTTCAGGTTTCGGATTCGACACTTCGATCAGATTGCCATCCGGATCCCTGATATAGACGGAGCGGATCGGCCCGGCTGCACCTGTGCGATCGACAGGTCCCTCGACGATTGTCACTCCCTGCGATTGAAGATGCGCGATGACATCTGCCAGCGGCGTGCTGGCGATGAAGCAGAGGTCAGCCGAGCCTGGGGTCGGCTGCTTCGTCTTGGGCTCGAATTCGTGGCCATGCTGGTGAAGGTTGATTTTCTGGTCGCCAAACCTCAGGGCTCTGCGCCCCTCCCCGAAGGTTTCGGCGGTCATGCCGAGCGTCCGCGCGTAAAAGCCGCAGGTCACCTCAACATCGGTGACCGTCAGAACAAGGTGATCGAGGTGGTCAATACGAATCATGAGCGATTCTACCGACTTGCCAACCGTGCGGCAATGAGTGCTGCGATCATACCCAAGGCGAGCAACGCCAGTGTGAAGAGCACGACAGCATTCCAGCCATCGGCGCCCCAGAAATAACCGCCGGCCGAACCGGCGACGCTGGAGCCTACGTAGTAGGACAGCAGGTAGAGGGAGGAGGCATGCCCCTTGGTGCCGCGCGCAAGACGACCGACGAGGGCGCTTGCGACGGAGTGAGCGACGAAGAAGCCTGATGTCAGCAGCACAATGCCAAGCACGATCAGCGGCAAGGAGGGGGAAAGGGTGATCGCGACACCGGCGGCCGCAACGGCAATGCCAGCCGACAGGACGATGAAATGGCCAATCCGATCTCCCAGCAGTCCGGCGATCCAGGATGCAGCGATACCAAAGAGATAGACCGTGAAGATCAGGCCGAGTTCGGTCTGGTTGAGATGGTAGGGTGCCTGAACGAGGCGGAAGCCGATGTAATTATAGACGGTGACGAAGGTGCCCATGGCGAGAAAGCCGACCGCAAAGAGCAACGGCAGTGCTGGATTGCTGATGTGGCCGACCCAGGCCTTCACATGAAAGCGGGCGTCAAAACCCTTGCGCGGCGTAAAATTGCGCGATGCGGGCAGCAGCAGGAAGAAGCCTATCGCTGCGGCAAGGCCCAGCATGCCGAGCGTGCCCAACGCGATGCGCCACGAGAAGAATTCAGCCAGCGTACCGGTGACGACACGGCCAGCCATGCCGCCGAAAGCGTTCCCAGCAATATAAAGGCCCATCGAAGCACCAAGCCCGCGAGGATCGATTTCCTCGGAGAGATAGGCCATGGCAACGGCAGGCACGCCGCCGAGCAACAACCCTTCGAGCGCGCGGATAACAAGGAGCGCGTGCCAGCTTGGCACGAGGGCGCAGGCGATCGTGCAAAGGGCAGCGCCGAGCAGCGAGGCGAACATCAGGCTGCGGCGGCCGAAGCTTTCGGAGACGGCCGCCGCACAGAAGATCGCAAAGGCGAGGAAGCCGGTCGACAAGGACAATGATAGCGAGCTCGCGGCCGGGCTCACTGCGAAGTCCACAGCAAAGATCGGCATCAGTGGCTGCACGCAATAGAGCAGCGAGAATGTCGCAAAACCGGAGAGGAAGAGTGCCAGGCTGGCGCGACGATAAGACGAGGTGCCGCGCAGCAGAAACTGCTTGTCCTGCGGTTCCGCCGTCGTGCGCACGACGTGGAGATTTGGACGCGAATGGACTTCGGAGACGTCTGGCGAGTTGTCTGCGGCGCGTTGCATGAGGGCACCAACCTTTCACGCCTTTTGATCTAGCCAGCAGCACGCCATTTGTCCAATATATGAAAATGCCATTCTTCATTGCTTTTGGAGATACCGATGGAGTTGCGCCATATCCGCTATTTCCTGGCCGTGGCCGAAGAGAGAAATTTCACTCGCGCCGCGGCGAAGCTCGGCATCGGCCAGCCGCCGCTCAGCCAGCAAATCCGCGATCTCGAAAACGAAGTCGGAGCCGCGCTGTTTTATCGCGTTCCGCATGGCGCGGAGTTGACAGAGGCCGGCAACGCCTTCCTGCCGGAAGGACGCGCTGCCGTCGCGGCTGCCGAGAAGGCGAAGCTCGCCGCCCAGCGCGCGACACGCGGCGAGACCGGCAGGCTGGCGCTCGGCTTCACCGCGTCCTCAGCCTTCAACACAGCGGTCAGCGGCACAATCCGTCGTTTTCGTGGACAATGGCCGGATGTCAGCCTGTCGCTGACCGAGATGAACAGCAATTGGCTCATGGAGAAATTGCTGCGCCAGGAAATCGACGTCGCCTTCATCAGGCCCGGGCTGGAGGATCCGAAGGACGTCGCGCTGAAACGGCTGGCCGATGAGCCGATGCTGATCGCCCTGCCGGCGCACCACCCGCTCGCAAAATACGACAAGGTGCCGCTCTCAGCGCTTGCCGGCGAGCCCTTCATCTTGTTCCCGCGCACGGTTGGTCTCAGTCTCTACGATGATATCGTACGCGGGTGCCGCGATGCCGGCTTCGAGCTTGTCGTGACACAGGAGGCGCCCCAGATTCCCTCTGTCGTCAATCTTGTCGCCGCCGATCTTGGCGTGTCGATCGTGCCGGCTTCGATTGCGCATGTGGCGCTCGACGGCGTGGCCTACCGGCCGATTGAGGGACCACCGCTGGTCGCGCGTCTCGGCCTCGCCGTGCTGAAGGCACAGCGGTCGCGGGTGGCCGCCAATATGATGAGCCTCATTTGATCAGCCGGCAGTATCCCAATAGGGCGGATCGCCGAAGGTCTTGCGCAAGTGGTCGGCGACGGCACGCAGCTTAGCGGAGGGATTGCGACCTTCGGGATGGGCCATGTAGATGAACTCGGCTTCCGGTTTGTAGCCGACATCGATCTCCTGGAGCTGCCCTGCGCTGATCGCGCGTCCGGCAATGAAAGCGGGAAGAAGCGCGATGCCGAGACCGGCGGCCGCAGCATCGCGGATCATATCGCCGTTGTTCATCCCGAGCGCCTGACTGGCACGGACGACAATCGCGCCATCTGGCGTCTGGAAGCGCCAGTCCGCAACGCCACGATTGGTGTAGAAAATGCCCTTGTGGCCATCGAGATCGGCTAGGGTTTTCGGCATGCCATGGCGATCCAGATAAGCCGGAGAAGCGACGAGAATCCGGCGGCTGCGGCTGAGCTTCCAAACAACCAGGCGGGAATCGACGATTGGGCCATGGCGCACCACCGCATCATAACCTTCGGACGAGACATCGACGCGCCGGTCGTCGATGTCGAGCACCAGTTGGATTTCCGGATGCTCGGCCACGAAGGGGTAGAGCGCGGGGCCAAGGTGCATGCGCCCGAAGGTGACGGGGGCGGCTATCCGCAGCGGGCCGGACAGCGTGCCGCGGCGCACCGCCATCTCTGCGGTGGCTTCCTCAATTTCCTGAACGACCCGCGTCGCGCGTTCCAGAAAAGCCGTACCGTCTTCTGTCAGGGTAAGCTTCCGGGTGGTGCGATGCAGGAGCACGCCACCAAGCGACCTTTCGAGTTCCGCGAGCCTTTCGCTGACGACCGACTTTGAAAGTCGCAAGCGCCTAGCGGCCTCGCTGACCGAGCCGGATTCCACGATCGCCACGAAGGCCGTTATTCCCTCAATCCTGATCATCGTTCGGCAAATCCGAATTCGAGTTCCACCATTTGGAGACTAATCCGAACGAAAAGAAAATGCCATCTTTAGCCCATCGAAAGGGACGGCAATCGCCATCCCAAAACCAACACTGGAGATGGAACAATGAACCGCTTGAATGGAAAAGTCGCCATCATCACTGGCGCAAGCTCGGGCATCGGCCACGCAACCGCCAAACTCTTTGCTGCCGAAGGAGCAAAGGTCGTGGTCGGCGCCCGCCGCCGCGCAGAACTCGACAGTCTGGTCGAAGAGATCAAGGCAGCCGGCGGAGAGGCCGTGGCCGTTGCCGGCGACGTTCGCTCGGAAGATTATCACAAGGCGCTGGTCGCCACCGCCGTCGACCGCTACGGCAAGCTCGACGTTGCCTTCAACAACGCCGGCATCCTTGGCGAAGCTGGACCCAGCACCGGCGTTTCGCAAGCCGGTTTCGCCGAGGCGCTGACGATCAACCTGACGGCCTCTTTTCTTGCCGCCAAGCATCAGATCGGACAGATGGAAAAGAACGGTGGCGGCTCGGTGATCTTCACCTCGACCTTCGTCGGCTACAGCTTCGCCTTCCCTGGCGTCGCCGCCTATGCTGCCAGCAAGTCCGGCCTGATTGGTCTGACGCAGGCGCTCGCCGCCGAATTCGGGCAAAAGCAGGTCCGCGTCAACGCCGTCCTGCCGGGTGCGGTCGATACCGATATGTATCGCGCGATGAACGACACGTCGGACAAGCAGAGCTTCATCACCAACCTGCATGCGTTGAAGCGCGTTGCAGCGCCGGATGAGCTTGCGCGCTCGGTTCTCTACCTCGCATCCGACGATTCAAGCTTCGTCACCGGCACGTCCTCACTCGTCGACGGCGGCGCGTCGATCACCCGCACCTGAGGCCGCGGATTATCCGCTCTGACTGGAGAGATTTTCCGGGGATGAGCGGTTCGTGGCGACAGGCAATTGCATCGCATCCTCCCAGTATCAACCGGATCATAAGGACCCACGACAATGACACGCTTAAAGAACCAAACGGCCCTCATCACCGGCGGCACCAGCGGCATCGGCCTCGAAACCGCCCGTCAATTCATTGCCGAAGGCGCTCGTGTTGCCATCACCGGCAGCAGCGAGAAGAGCGTCGAGGCAGCCCGCGCCGAGTTCGGCGACAAGGCGTTGGTCATACAGGCGGATGCCGGCAACGCGGCCGGCCAGAAAGTCGTGGCCGGCGCAATCAAGGATGCCTTCGGGGATCTCGACATTCTTTTCGTCAATGCCGGCGTGGCCGAATTCGGCCCGCTCGAACAATGGAGCGAGGAAGCCTTCGACAAGTCGATCGCGATCAACGTCAAGGGCCCATTCTTCCTCATCCAGGCGCTTTTGCCGGTCTTTTCGAAGCAGGCTTCGATTGTGCTAAACACCTCGATCAATGCCCATATCGGCATGCCAAATTCGAGCGTTTATGCTCTGACCAAGGGGGCGCTTTTGACGCTTGCCAAGACGCTCTCCGGAGAGCTGATCGGTCGCGGCATCCGCGTCAACGCCGTCAGCCCCGGCCCGATCGCAACGCCGCTTTACGGCAAACTTGGCATGTCGGAAGCCGATTCCAAGGCGATGGCGGCACAGATCCAGTCGCAGATCCCGGTCGGCCGGTTCGGCGATGCCGGCGAAGTTGCGAAGACCGTCGTCTTCCTCGCCTCCGATGAGGCTGCCTACATCGTCGGCAGTGAACTCGTCATCGATGGCGGGATGAGCAACCTCTGAGGATCGAGACCCCAAAAGAGCATGCATGAGAAAGGCCGCGGCTCCTCTCCTCCGCGGCCTTTCTGCCGTTTATAGGCCAGTTTCAACGAGCGCCTCAGGCCGATCGCGGCTTTCTGGCTCCAAGATAAAGCCAGTCCGCCGCCAGCATGACGATCAACGACAGGCCGACCAGCGGGAAAACGATCCCACCAACGGCAAGCATCGCAATCAACCCGCGAAACACGCGCTTGTCAGCAGGCATCGGCGGTACGCCAAATGAACCTGCGGGGCGTCGCTTCCACCACATGACGACAGCCGAAACCGCAAGCAGGATGATCGCCAGGCAGGCGGCAAGCAGCACGAGTTGGTTCGCAAGCCCGAATTGTTGGCCGAGATGGGTATTGATGCCCCACTCCAGCGATTTCCCCAGCGGACCGTAGTCGGCATAACTCATATCGATCAGCGACTTCCCCGAGTACTGGTCGAGATGCACGACCCGTTGCTTGGAAAGATCGTCCGGATAGACCGAGCCGGAAAACACGCCATCCGCTGTCGTTGGTATGTTGACGGCGTAGCCTCGATGCAGGCCAAGACGGTCGAAGGTGGCGACCGCATTATCGAGACCGATCGGCTGTGCATGATGCGCGTGCCCGGCAGACTGCGGCACCTGCGCCTGTTCCAGCGACCAGGAAGCCTTGGCGACGTGATCGAGATGTTCGTCGGACATCGGTACGGCAACCCGCACACCTGCGGGATAGCCGAAGTTATTACCGTTTGCCCATTCGTTGACCTTGCCGCCCCAGACCCCAGACCAGGGCATTCCCGTAATGGCCAGGAAGACGATGAAGAAGCCGACGAAGATCCCGGTCACAGCATGCATGTCCCGCCAGAAGACTCGCCGCTTTGGCGTACCGCGAACGGAGACAACGCCACCTGTTTGCCGGCGCGGCCACCAGAGATAAATGCCGGTGGCGACGAGGAGGATCGACCAGCCGGCGGCGATCTCGATCAGCATGCGCGCGTAGTTGCCGAAATGCTTGAGGCTGTGAAGGTAGCGGATCGTCCACATGACGGTGCCGCGATCAGGCAGCACGCCCAGCACCTCGGCGGTGTAGGGATTTACGTAGACTGCAAGTTTGCCTTCCGCCTCGGTGCCGATGGTGATTTCAGCGGACGCATCCGACGCGGCCGGGTCGGTGAACTTGATGGCAATTCCCGGATGGGCGGTGAGGGCGGCGGTCACCATTGCGGAAGGTGCTACCCGGCTTGCGCCTTGCTGCACGTCAATGCGCTTGAGATCGGAATGGATCACCGCATCGATCTCATCCTTGAAAAGATAGAGGCCGCCAGTAATTGCCAGCGTGATCATGAAAGGCAAGACGAGAAGGCCGGTGTAAAAATGCCAACGCCAGACGGCGCGATAGAGGTCGGAGGCGGAGCGCACCGAAGCGCCGACGCTCTCGCGACCGATGGTAAGGTCGGACATGAAGGTCTCCCAACGTAAGAAAATCGGGCCTCTGCCCAACAGGAGCGGAGGCGGAACGATGACGTCAGGCAGTGATGGGGGGCGCACGCGGTTCGGCAATCCGCCCGCGTAAGGCAGGTGAAACGACAGCATCGGTTCGGATCGTCGTGTCGATCGCAGTCTCGACTGCGACGTAAAGGGGTCCCGCCTGCTGCCCGCCGAGAATTGCTGGCATGGCGACCGATGCCAGGCGGCAGAGCGTGCCACACGGGCACCCCGGCGCTTTCTTGGCCGGCAAATTGTCGTGGCCGGCATCATCGACGGAACCGTGTCCGCTCGAAGAGCAAATGATCGCGAAGGGATCGACGGCGGATGCCGTCACGGCGCCCTGAGCATTGCCGCTCAGCAGCCCTTGGATCAGCAGCAGACAGGCGACCAGCAGCGCGACAGCGCTGGCCGATACCCGATCCCGCAAGATGCTGCGCATGGTCCCCATGCTTCGTTCCATGCCACAGCAGCACGGTGTTGTCACTGCGACCGATCGGCCTTCGCTGCCGATTGCTTATTATTCCCCAAAGGCTTAGGGTCTCACAGTCAGATATTTGATGGACGAACGTCATGGTTCTCAGCGGCAAACGCATCCTCCTCATCATTTCAGGCGGGATCGCGGCTTATAAAAGCCTGGACCTGATCCGACGGCTAAGGGAGCGGGGCGCATCGGTACGCCCGCTGATGACCAAAGGCGCGGAGGAATTCGTGACGCCGCTTGCCGTCGGCGCGCTTGCTGCCGACCATGTGTTCACCGACCTGTTTTCACGGCAGGACGAGCAGGATGTCGGCCATATCCGGCTGGCGCGCGATTGCGACCTTGTCCTGATCGCGCCGGCGACAGCCGACCTGCTTGCCAAGATGGCGAACGGGCTTGCCGACGACCTTGCGTCGACCGTGCTGCTTGCGACCGACAGGCCAGTGCTCGCGGCCCCCGCCATGAACCCGCATATGTGGGCGCATCCGGCAACAAGGCGCAACATCGAGACGCTGCGCGGTGACCGCATCCGCTTCATCGGGCCGATGTCCGGCGAGATGGCCGAGAGCCGCGAAGCGGGCATCGGGCGGATGGCCGAACCGCTCGAGATCGTCGCGGCGGCGGAAGCCTTGCTCCATGATCGGCCGAAGCCGCTTACCGGCCGCAAGGCGATCGTCACCTCCGGCCCGACGCATGAGCCGATTGACCCAGTGCGTTACATCGCCAATCGCTCCTCTGGCCGCCAGGGACATGCGATTGCCGCGGCGCTTGCCGCGCTTGGCGCAGATGTGACCCTCGTTTCCGGACCGGTTTCCATTCCCGATCCTTTTGGCGTCAAGGTCGTCCATGTCGAGCGCGCGGATCAGATGCGGGACGCCGTGCTTGCCGCGCTTCCCGCGGATGTTGCCGTAATGGTTGCGGCGGTCGCCGACTGGCGTGTTGCGTCAGCCACCGACCAGAAGATCAAGAAACATCCGGGCGAATCCATTCCGACGCTCGCGCTGACGGAGAATCCCGATATTTTAAAGACGGTCGGCCATCACACGATGCGGCCGAAGCTGGTGATCGGCTTCGCGGCAGAGACGCAGGATGTGGAAAGCAACGCCAGGGCGAAGCTTGACCGCAAGGGTGCCGATATCATCGTCGCCAACGATGTTTCGCCGGCAACCGGCATCATGGGCGGCGTCCGCAACAGGGTGAAAATCGTCAGCCACAGCGGCATCGAGCAATGGCCGGATCTGGCGAAGGAAGAGGTTGCAACGAGGCTTGCGACGATGATCGCCGAACGACTCAAGCAGTGATCGCGACCGGGGTGGCTTTTGCGACTGCCTGCGCCGGACGAAACGGCGCGATATCAAGGCCATTTTCGCCGAGCGTGACAGCGCTTCCGTCCGGGATCTCCGCCCAGGCATCGACATCATCGTTCAGCGGCTCGGAAACCAAGCAGTAGCCCTTGCCGAGCGGAGAGGCATAGAGCGTGGGCGCTTTGCGGTCGGTCGCATAGCGGATCGCGTAGAGCGCCTTGCCATCCGAGAAGGCAGCCGTGTAGCGCAGCAGCACCGATCCGAGAAGTTTCTCGGCAAGGCTTTCGATGAAGCGGATCATCTCCGCCATCGCAGCCATCGGCGTCTGCTGCAGGCCGAACTGCAGGGCGAGCAAGAACATCAGTTCGGAATCGGTTGTACCTCCGCGGGCGTTGAAGAGTTCGTCATCAAGCATCGCTTCCATAGGGCGACGCAGCCGTTCGAAACCTGCGATCTGGCCATTGTGCATGAAGGACCAATTGCCGAAGGTGAAGGGGTGACAGTTGTCACGACGGGTGCCGCCGCCGGTCGCCGCCCGTACATGCGCCAGGAACAACGGCGAGCGGATTTGCCGCGCCAAACTCTTGAGATTGCAGTCGGACCAAGCCGGCAAGGTATCGCGATAACGCCCCGGCTCCGGACGGTCGCCATACCAGGCAATGCCGAAACCGTCGCCATTGGTGGGGGTCTTGGCGCGTGTCGCGCAATGCGATTGCTCGATCAGCGAGTGCGCGGGTGAGGACACCAGTTCCTCCAGATAGAGGGGGTCTCCGCGATAGGCTGCCCAGCGACACATGCTCTTTCCACTCCAGAACCCGCGTTGTCGGAGGCGGGAGAAATGCTGAAACGCGACAACGATTGTCGAATCTGATGGTTAATAAGACCTGAACGGCTTCATGACTTGCAAGCGGAAGATGACAAATTTCTGACGGTCGATGCGATCGAATTGCGCAATGCAACATCTTCTTTTGTGAACAGTGCGTCCCCGCGGCGGCTAATTTCGCAGAGGCTGGCCCGGCGGCTATAGTCTCGGACAAGTTGAACCCTTCGAGAGGATGCCATGTCAATACGTCCCGTAAAGCACACGAGCACCGCAACGCCAACCATGGAAGGCGCCGGTGTGAAGCTGCACCGCGTCTTCGGCTTCGGGGATCCGTCGATGACAGACCCCTTCCTGATGATGGACGATTTCCGCAATGACAATCCGGCCGAATATATCCGCGGCTTTCCCTGGCATCCGCACCGCGGCATCGAGACGATCACCTACGTGCTTGCAGGCACGGTCGAGCACGGCGACAGCCTCGGCAATCGCGGTCTGCTCGGCGCCGGCGACATCCAGTGGATGACGGCAGGAAGCGGCATCATGCACCAGGAAATGCCGAAGGGCGATTTTGCCGGACGCATGCATGGCTTCCAGCTCTGGGCCAACCTGCCCTCGTCGCTGAAGATGACGGCGCCCCGCTATCAGGACGTCAAATCCGCCGACATTCCCGTGGTGGTCGATGACGACGGTACGGCTGTGCGCGTTATCTGTGGCGACTTCTGGGGCAAAGCGGGCCCAGTTGACGGCGTAGCGGCCGAACCGATCTATCTCGATGTCTCGGTCCCTCCGGGGAAGAAGAAGCGCCTGCCCGTCGACACCTATCGCAACGCATTTGCTTATATCTTCGCAGGCTCCGGCACATTCCGCGACGCCTCCAAGCCGTTCGGCGTCCGTGTCGAGAAGGAGGTCAACGGCGAGGAACTCAACATTCGCGACATGTCCGGCAACCGGACGCTCGTGGTCTTCGACAACGGTGACGAAGTGACGGTGCAGGCCGGCGACGAAGGCATCCGCTTCCTGCTCGTTTCAGGCAAGCCGATCGAGGAGCCGGTTGCCTGGCATGGGCCGATTGTCATGAACTCGCGAGAGGAGATCATGCAGGCGATGCGAGAGTTGCAGAACGGCACCTTCATCAAGGCCGCACACTGAGCCGGTTTAATCCACAGCCCTCCGCCGCAATGTTTGCTCACTGCGGCAGCATATAGGACATCATTGTAAACATTAGTGTATTGCCGGCGCCCGTGACGTGAAACACCGCTGCCAGGGAAGATGCGCAGCACCTGACGCCTCGTTTTTTCTTGCATCTCCGGCGAATCATCCTACCTTTTACCCATCTTCAACAGAACGAAAGGAAGGTGATCCAATGTCTAATGAGATTTCGGACCTCGTAAAAGGCATGGAAGTGGTGATGAAAGCGAGGCAGCCCTCGCTCTAAGCCCACCTTCCTAGGATCGCTTTGACGGTCCGGCCATTTACAGGCCAGAACTCATGGAAAGGGTCGCCCCGAGCGGCCCTTTTCATTTTTCAGCACAGGATTGACGAGGACAGCGGCTTCGATGTATTCATAAAGTCATCTGATGACTTTATGAATACGAGCGATGCAACCACTTGCAAAAACGAAACTTGCGGACACGGCCATTGAGGCGATCCGCACCGAGATATTGGGAAAGCGATGGGCCGTTGGCGAGAGATTGCCCAACGAGGCGACGCTGTCTTCCACGCTCTCCGTCAGCCGCGGCACGATCCGAGAGGCGGTGCGGGTGTTGGTGTCGCAAGGCCTCCTCGAAACCCGGCAGGGTTCGGGAACCTACGTGCTCTCGACCACGGACACGCGACTGCCGCTCACCATGGCACGTCGCGCCAGTCTGCGCGATCTCTTCGAGGCCCGGTGCGCGCTCGACGTCGAGGCCGCACGGCTGGCAGCGATACGACAAACGCCTGCGATCATTTCGGAGTTGCGAGCACTTCTCGTAAAGCGCGGCAATTTCGAAGGCGGCGACCGGAGCGTTTTCGTCGAACGCGATCTTGCCTTCCACAAGGCGATCATTGCCGCTTCCGCCAACCGCGCGATGATCGAAATCTATCAGTTTTTTTCCGCCTCGATTGCCGAAACGATCGCGGCGACATTGAACGACGAGATTCCCGAGCCTGATATGCGGGCGCATGCCGACATCATCGACGCGATCGCCACCGGCGATCCGCAACAGGCCGATGCGGCCGTTCGCCACTTCATGGCCCCTATCATCAGCGCTCTCGACCGGATGCTCCATTCATGACCACGCCCCTTCAGGATGCCGCACACGTCTACGACCTGGCGGACGAACAGCTCATCGACGCCGAAGCCGATAGCGTACCGCAGCCGCAGCCCCCCGTTGGCAGCAGCGCAGCGGTGCGCTTTCTCCTTGGCGCCAGCCTGGTCCTGATCGCCTTCAATCTGCGTCCCGTCTTCTCCAGCGCCTCCGCGCTGCTGCCCGAAATCAAGACGGAACTCGGCCTTTCATCCCTCGGTGCCAGCCTGCTGACCACCCTGCCCGTCGTCTGCCTCGGCGCCTTTTCGCCGTTGGCGCCGCGGCTTGCCCAGCGGATCGGATCGGAGCGCACGCTTCTGGCGGTCCTCGTCCTGCTGGCGCTCGGGACGGGTCTGCGTGGCTTATCATCCGTTCCGCTGCTCTTCGTCGGCACTGCGCTTGCCGGCGCCTGCATCGCGGTCGGGAACGTGCTGCTGCCAGGGCTGGTCAAGCGCGACTTTGCCGATCGCGCCGCGCTAATGACCGGTTTTTACACGATGGCGCTATGCGCCGGCGCGGCGAGCGCCGCAGGCTTCACGCTGCCGCTCGAGCGCATCCTCGGCGGCTCGCTCTCCGGAGCGCTGGCCGCCTGGGGTCTGCCTGCATTGATCGTCGGGATGGTCTGGTTGCCGCAGGTGCTGTCCACCAAGGATCAAGTCAAACGCAGCGGCTTTTCCGTCCAAGGACTGTGGCGGGATCGCCTGGCCTGGCAGGTCACGCTCTTCATGGGCCTGCAGTCGGCTCTGGCTTATTGCGTGTTCGGTTGGCTCGTCCCGATCCTGCGCGAGCGCGGTCTTGACGGCGTCACCGCGGGAGCGATCGTTTCGGTATCGGTGATGGTTCAGGCTGCAGCATGCCTGGTTGCCCCGCAGATCGCCATCAGGGGCAAGGATCAGCGTGTGATCAATGCGTCGCTCTGCGTCGTTGCCGTCGTCGCGTTGTTCGGCCTGCTGTTTGCGCCGCTCTCCACCGTCTGGGTCTGGGCCGTGCTGCAGGGCACTGGCCAGGGCGGCCTGATCGCTGTCGCGATGACGACGATCGTGCTGCGGTCGCGCGATCCGCATGTCGCGGCCCATCTTTCGGGCATGGCCCAATGTGTCGGCTACCTGCTTGCCGCGATCGGTCCGCTCTTGGTCGGGCTCATCCGCGGCTGGACCGGAAGCTTCGCATGGTCGGCAGTGCTTTTCGTGGTGCTTGGCGCCGGCGCTGCGATCAACGGCTGGAACGCCGGTCGCGCGCAATATGTGAATGCGCAGACGATCGAGAGGGCGGACTGACGTCCGCCTCACCATCTGTTGATTTCTCCCCCAACGGGGCGATGCTACGCTAACGCCTCCCATGCCGCTTCCGTCGGAGGAGAAGTCTTGCGTTTCCTATCCGCCAGCCTGCTTGCAACCGCCTTGCTTGCTCCGCTGCCCCCCGCCTTGTCGCAGGAGGGTCAAGGCGAGGTTGCCACACAGGGTTCATCGAGCGAGGGCGTGTTGAAGCTGCTGCCGGGCGACTCGGTCAGCCAACACACAATGACGATCGGCGGACGGACCCTCGACTATGTGGCAACGGCCGGCACGTTGGATCTCTTTGCGCAAGATGGCTCCAAGGCCGGCGCCGTGTTCTATACGGCCTATGTCGCCAGGAACGAGAAGTCCGACCGGCCCCTGACCTTTGCCTTCAACGGCGGCCCTGGCGCCGCATCGGCGTTCCTGCATCTCGGCCTCGTAGGGCCGCGCATCCTGGATTTCGGCCCGGATGGGGCCGATGGGGCCGATGCGAAATTGACCGACAATCGGCAGAGCTGGCTCGACTTTACCGACGTTGTTCTCATCGATCCGATCGGAACTGGATGGAGCCGAACCGCCAAGGCCGACGACGCCTCCAAATACTACAACGTCAATTCCGACGCGGAGAGCGTTGCCAAGGCGATCGCTCTCTATGTCGCCCACAACAACCGGTCCGGTTCGCCCAAGTATCTTCTCGGAGAGAGCTATGGCGGCTTCCGCGCCGCCAAGGTGGTCGGCGCGCTGAAGGATAGCCAAGGCATCATCGTCTCGGGCGCGATCATGCTTTCGCCGTTGCTCGAAGGGCAACTGATGTTCAATGCCGATCAGTTTGCACTGGGCGCGGCACTCGAGTTTCCGTCGCTTGCTGCAGCGAACATGGACAGACGCAATGCCTTCGATGAAGCGCGGCAGCGCGATGCGGAGAAATTTGCGCTTGGCGACTATCTGACGATACTCGCTGGCCCGCCGCCGACTGGCGAGGCGGCCAAAGCCTTCTACGGGAAGGTTGCCGGCATGACCGGCATTCCCGCAGATATCGTGGCAAAGAACCGCGGCTTCCTCGGAAACGCCTATGCGAAGCAATCAACCGGGCAGGATGATCGAATTGTCAGCCCTTACGACGCTGCGTTCTCGACGCCCGATCCTTACCCGGAGTCGGACTCTGACCGTGGCGACGACGCCGTCCTCGACGGCTTCACCCGCGCCTATGGCGGGGCGTTCGCCGACTATGCGCGCAATGAACTCGGCTTCAAGACCGAGATGACCTATTCGCTGCTGGACGGCGACATCAGCCGCAGATGGGAGTGGGGCGGACGCGGCGGTGGTTCCAGGCTGCAGGCGAGCGTCACCGACGATATTCGCCAGTTCCTCGCCTCCAATCCGAAATTCCGCCTGCTGATCGCCCACGGCTACAGCGATCTCGTCACGCCTTATGGCGTGAGCCGTTATGTTGTCGACCACTTGCCGCCTTCGCTTGCCGGCGAGCGGGTGGCGCTGAAAGTCTATCGCGGCGGTCACATGTTTTACACGCGGACCGATCAGCGCGCCGCCTTTACCGCCGATGCCAAGGCCTTCTTCACCGAGCATTCCGGCACAATGCCGGCTGAATGAACGATTGATCAGTGCACGGATTCCAGGGCAAAATCTGAGATTTCCTCGCATTATTGAGCCAAAACGGGTTGCCTTCGGCGAATGCCGACATAGGTAAGTCACCATGTCATACCCCAGTGAGCCATTTCCTGCCATGATGCCGCAACCGGCCTCAGGGCAGACGGAATTGCTGAGCGCCGTTTTATCCTCCCCTCAAGACTGCGCTCTTTTTCTCGATATCGATGGCACATTGCTTGACCTGGCCGCGGTGCCGGATGCGATCGTCATGCCCCCGTCGCTGCCGGCGGCGCTTTATGCCGCGTGGCAAAGGCTCGGCGGGGCACTAGCCTTGGTAACGGGACGAGCGCTCGCCTATGCCGACGAGCTGTTCGCACCATTCCGATTTCCGATCGCCGGCTTGCATGGCGCCGAATTGCGTTGGCCGGACGGCAGGATCATGAAAGCCGAAACCACTGCCGCATTCGAGGCATTGAAGGCGGAGCTTCGCGCCGCAACCGAAAATCTGCAAGGCGTACTCGTGGAAGACAAGGGAGCTGCGGTCGCCACTCACTATCGCCTCGTGCCGCAAAGGCAGGCGGACGTGGAGCTGATCATGGAGAGGCTGCAGTCCAAGGTCGGGCCGAACTGGACCTTGCAGCGGGGCAAGATGGTTCTCGAAATCCGACCCGCGAGCGCCGACAAAGGTCACGCTGTCGAGACGTTTCTGTCGATGCCGCCCTTTGCCGGCAGGCGTCCGATTGCCATCGGTGACGACGTTACGGACGAGGCGATGTTCCGTGTCGCCAATCGCTTTGGCGGCCATTCCGTTCGTGTCGGGCCGTCTTCGGACACTGCCGCCACTCTGGCGCTGCCTTCCGCATCGGCGGTGCGGGAACTGATTGGGCAGCTCGCCGTTTGATCCATGCACGATGTGCCGCCCTCCCGATGAAAGGAACCTCCGTGACCCGTCTTGTCATCGTCTCCAATCGCGTGCCAGCTCCCGTGAAGGAGGGCGCGGCCTCCGCCGGCGGACTGGCGATAGCGCTCAAAGCGGCACTCGAAGAACGCGGCGGCATCTGGATGGGCTGGTCCGGAAAATCGAGCGAAAACGAAGAGCCCGGCCCGCTCTCCCTGACGGAAGAGGGCAAGATCACCTATGCACTTACGGATCTCACCGGCAAGGATGTCGACGAATACTATCACGGCTTCGCCAATCGCGTGCTCTGGCCGATCTGTCACTACCGCCTGGACCTCGCGGAGTATGGCCGCAAGGAAATGGCGGGGTATTTCCGCGTCAATCGTTTCTTCGCGCATCGGCTTGCGCCGCTGCTGCGGCCAGACGACATCATCTGGGTCCATGACTACCATCTGATCCCGCTCGCCGCGGAACTGCGGCAAATGGGCTTTAAGAACCGCATCGGCTTTTTCCTGCACATTCCCTGGCCGCCTGCCGATGTGCTCTACACTATGCCGGTTCACGAGGAAATCATGCACGGTCTTGCCGCCTACGATCTCGTCGGCTTTCAGACGGACCACGATCTCGAAAACTTTGCCGGCTGCCTTCGCCGCGAGGAGATGGGCGACGCCATCGGCGACGGCCGCTTCACAGCGAATGACAAGGTTTTCAAGGGCGGAGCCTACGGCATCAGCATCGAGACCGCCGCCTTCGCCGAATTCGCCAAGAAGGCCGGCAGCCACCATCTGGTGCAGAGAGCGCGGCAGAGTATCAAGGGCCGTGACCTTATCATCGGCGTCGACCGTCTGGATTACTCCAAGGGCATCACCCAGCGGCTGGACGCTTTCGAGCGCTTCGTCGTCAACAATCCAGCCCACCAACGAAACGTCACCTACCTTCAGATCACACCGAAATCACGCTCGGAAGTCCCGGAATACGAACAAATGCAGCGCACCGTCGCGGAACAGGCAGGTCGAGTTAACGGCGCACTGGGGACGGTGGACTGGGTGCCGATCCGCTATATCAACCGCTCCGTCAGTCGTCCGATCCTCGCGGGTCTTTATCGACTGGCCAAGGTTGGCTTGGTCACGCCGCTTCGTGACGGCATGAACCTCGTGGCGAAGGAATATGTCGCCGCGCAGGATCCCGAAGATCCGGGTGTACTCGTACTATCCCGCTTTGCCGGCGCAGCACGCGAATTGAGGAGGGGGGCGTTGCTGGTCAATCCCTATGACATCGAAGGAACCGCCAACGCGCTGGCGCGTGCCTTAAATATGCCCCTGGAAGAACGCCGCGAGCGTTGGCAGCGGATGATGGACTATCTGCTGGAGTACGATGTGTCGCGCTGGTGCGACGATTTTCTCAGCGATTTGGTCGCCTGACGGCGTGCTCAGCCAATGCCGGCTTCTAACATGAGCCACGCAACAAGAAGATCGCTTTGGGCATCGCGCGTGCGCGGCGGCAGCAGCCAATAACCCCGATCCGGCGCTTCCAGCGCTGGGCCTGTGGTCTTCAGCATCCCGGTTGCGAGCAGCGAATCGACAAGGCCCATCCATCCGATGGCAACGCCCTGCTCGCCGATCGCCGCCTGCACCACGAGCGAGTAGGTATTGAAGCTGACGTCACCCTGCCCGGCGCGACCATCGCGGCGGACACCGAGCTCCGCGAGATAGTGTCGCCAGTCGAACCAAGGCGACGGCTCCTCGGTATCGAGATGAATCAAACGTGCTCGCGCAAGGTCATCAGGCGTCGAGAGCGAGCCGTAGCGATCAAGGAAGCCCTGGGTGCAGACGGGCGCGACCCTTTCCGGCAAGAGCAGAACCGCGCCGCGATCGAACTCGGATCGCCGACCAAAAACCACGGCAACATCGCCGTCGTCCGACCGACCTTTCTCCGTTCGTTGTGTCGCGACAATCTGAATGTCGACATCCGGGTAAAGCGTGCGGAACGCGTGAATCCGCGGGATCAGCCATAGGGCGGAAAACGCATAATCCGTGCGCAGCCTTATGATTGGCCGATCGGCTTCATCGCGGAAACGCCGCGCCAGCTCGTCAATCTCGCTGACGCTTTTTGCCACGACGTCGAGCAGACGTTGGCCCTGCGGCGTCAATTCAACGCCCCGATGCTGGCGTTTCAAGAGGCTGACGCCAACTTGCTCCTCCAGCCGGCGAATCTGATAGCTGACGGCAGGTTGCGTCAGGCCAAGAGCGCTCGCCGCCGCCGACAGACTTCCCGCCTTGCCGATCTCAGCGAATATGCGCATCCATCCAAGTTCGACACGGCGGCTTTCCATAAAAAATCCTTAGAGAGGATATCAAATAATGCCAGCTTCACAGGTGATCCAATATGGATAATCAATAAAGCAATCAAATGGCAAACAAGAGATGATGCCGAAATGTCTGCGATGCATTGCCGTCGATGCGGACTGGAAGACCTGTGCAGACGCCGCTAAGTTTCCGCTCCCCGAGAACCGAAGGACACACTCCCCATGGCGCGCCCGAATATCCTTATCCTGATGGTTGATCAGTTCAATGGGACCCTGTTTCCCGACGGGCCGGCCGAATTTCTCCATGCGCCTCACCTGAAGGCCCTCGCCGAGCGTTCGGTGCGCTTCGCAAATACATACACTGCAAGTCCTCTTTGTGCGCCAGCGCGCGCGTCCTTCATGTCCGGACAGCTGCCAAGCAGAACCCGCGTCTATGACAATGCCGCCGAGTTCGCATCTGATATCCCGACATTCGCGCACCATCTGCGTGCGGCCGGCTACCATACTGCCCTCTCCGGAAAGATGCATTTCGTCGGCCCCGACCAATTGCACGGTTTCGAGGAGCGTCTGACGACTGACATCTATCCCGCCGATTTCGGCTGGACGCCCGACTACACCAAGCCCGGCGAGCGCATTGACTGGTGGTACCACAATCTCGGCTCGGTGACGGGCGCAGGCGTTGCCGAGATTACAAACCAGATGGAGTACGACGATGAGGTCGCCTACAACGCGACCCGCAAGCTCTACGACCTGTCGCGCCGTCACGACGACCGTCCCTGGTGCCTGACGGCAAGCTTCACCCATCCGCACGATCCCTATGTCGCACGCCGCAAATATTGGGACCTCTACGAGAACTCCCCGGCGCTCGATCCTGATGTCGATGCGATTCCGTTCGACCAGCAGGATCCGCACTCGCAGCGCCTTTTGAAGGCCTGCGACTATGATGCGTTCGAAATCACGCCGGAACAGATCCGGCGCGCGCGCCAAGGCTACTTCGCCAACATCTCGTACATCGACGACAAGATCGGCGAGATCCTGGACGTCCTCGAGCGCGCGCGGATGGCCGACAACACGATCGTGCTGTTTGTTTCCGACCATGGCGATATGCTCGGCGACCGTGGCCTCTGGTTCAAGATGTGCTTCTTCGACGGCTCCTCACGAGTGCCCTTGACGATCGCGGCTCCGGGCTGGAATGCCGCCTGCATCCAGCAACCGGTCTCGACGCTCGACGTGACGCCGACGCTAGCCGCACTGGCGGGCATCGACATGACCAAGCTCGCACCATGGACGGATGGCGAAGACCTTGCGCCACTCGCGACCGGGACCGGGGGGCGTGGCCCAGTGCCGATGGAATACGCCGCCGAAGGTTCCGAGGCCCCTCTCGTCTGCCTGCGCGAGGGTCGCTTCAAACTCACCCTTTGCGACAAGGACCCGCCGCTGCTGTTCGATCTCGACGCGGATCCCAAGGAACTGAATAACCTTGCCGGCGATGCAGGACATGTCGAAATCCTGGAGAACCTCAAGTCCCTGGCCGAGAAGCGCTGGAACCTGCAGGGCTTCGATGCTGCCGTGCGCGAAAGCCAGGCGCGCCGGTGGGTCGTCTACGAGGCGCTGCGGAACGGCGCATACTATCCCTGGGACTATCAACCACTGCAAAAGGCTTCCGAACGCTACATGCGCAACCACATGGATTTGAACGTGTTGGAAGAAAGCCAACGCTACCCGCGCGGCGAGTAAGACTGCGACCCCGGGGCCGAGCCGATACAGTCTGCCATCCCGAGCCAGGAGACATCTCATGAAGATCAGCGCACGGAATCGACTGAAGGGAAAGATCGTCGAGGTGAAGAAAGGCGCGACCACGGCGCATGTCCGAATCGATATCGGCGGCGGGTCGATCGTCACGGCCTCCATCACCAACGAAGCCGTCGATGAACTGGGGCTCGCCGTCGGCGGCGACGCCTATGCGGTCGTCAAAGCCTCGGACGTCATGATCGCCGTCGACTGATCGTCAGGCCTTCTTGCAAGAATGCGCCACGTCGTCGCCAGTCTGGAAATCTCCAGTCTGCGGCAGCGCTATCGGCTTGACAGTGTGCGATCGGGCTTCAGATCGAGCAGCGGTGTTCCGTCAAGACAATCCATCCCCCGCACCAGCAGGGCGCCACCTTCTACTCCCTCCAGCTTGACGATGGAGGTCCCGATCGGGTTCGGGCGCACCGGCGAGCGAAGAGAAAACGTGCCATGCACCTTTCCGCTGCTGGCCGGGCTTTGCAGGACGAGGTCGCGCCGCGACCGATCCAGCCAATAGAGCACCTCCAGCCGCTCGAAGGCTTCCACACCCTGGAGAGCCTGTCTCCACGGCTCGAATATTTCGATTTTGCAGAGCGGACCGTCATGCCGCCCCTGGCGGGGCGTCTCCATGCGAGAGGTCCAGGGCGTCAGGATGCGCCCGATGAACACCAGGCCGGCGTCGGTCGCCGGCGGTAGTTCGACGGCGACTTCGTTTTCTCTGATTTCATTCTCGCGAACCATGAAACGCTCCTCTTCGTAAAGGCATCATGGCAGATCGGTATATCCGATCCAATATCACGCCGCCTTGACGGCGTGATATTCCTTGAGGGCTGCCATCTTGATCGCCGGATAGCGTTCAGCTTCGTAGCGCAAAGAGAAGCTGTCCTGCGCCAGGAACACGGGATCGTGGTCCAAGTCCCGCGCGATATCGCCGCGGCGAGCGGTGACGAATTTCTCGAGCTCGGCGGGCTGATCGGCGGAGATCCAGCGGCAGACGGAGAAGCGCGACATTTCGAAGGAGACCGGCAGGCCGTATTCGGCCATCAGGCGCTCCTTGAGAACATCGAGCTGCAGCGCACCGACAACGCCGACGATAGCCGGCGAACCATCCTCCGGCTGGAACAGCTGGACGACGCCTTCTTCAGCCATCTGCTGAAGCGCTTCCTTCAATTTCTTCGCCTTCATGGCGTCTTCCAGGCGCACGCGGCGCAGGATTTCCGGCGAAAAGTTCGGCACGCCCTGGAACACCAGCGCTTCGCCCTCCGTCAGCGTATCGCCGATGCGCAGCGTGCCGTGATTGGGAATGCCGACGACGTCGCCGGCATAAGCGGTATCGGCAAGCTGCCGCTGCGAGGCGAAGAAGAACTGCGGCGCGGTAAGGCCGAGCTGCTTGCCAGTGCGCGACAGCCGCGCCTTCATGCCGCGCTCGAGCTTGCCGGAGCAGATGCGGGCAAAAGCGATGCGGTCGCGATGGTTCGGGTCCATGTTCGCCTGGATCTTGAAGACGAACGCCGTCATCCTGTTGTCGGTCGCATGCACGGTACGGATATCGGCGACCTGATCGCGCGGCGGCGGCGCAAACTCGCCGAGCGCATCGATGAGATCGCGAACGCCGAAATTGCGCAGCGCCGAGCCGAAGAAAACCGGCGTCAGATGCCCCTCCAGGAAAGCCTTCTTGTCAAACGGCTTGCAGGCCTCGATCGCGAGCAGGGTTTCCTCGACGAAGGCGTCCCGCTCGTTTTCAGGCAGGCGGTGGGACACCATCTCGGGATCGGTAACCTTGGTCATGATCTCCTGCGTGTCGGAGGCGCGCACCTCGTTGTTGGCGAGGTGGTAGGTGCCGCAGAACGTCTTCGAGCGGCCGATCGGCCATGTCACCGGCGCGCAATCGAGCGCCAGCTTCTCCTCGACTTCATCCAGGATCTCGAAGGGATCGCGGCTTTCGCGGTCCATCTTGTTGATGAAGGTGATGATTGGAATGTCGCGCATGCGGCAGACTTCGAACAGCTTCAGCGTCCGTGGCTCGATACCCTTGGCGGCGTCGATCACCATGACCGCGGCATCGACGGCGGTCAGCGTGCGATAGGTGTCGTCGGCGAAGTCTTCGTGGCCGGGCGTATCGAGGATGTTGAAGACGTTGTCTTTATATTCAAACGTCATCACCGACGTAACGACGGAGATGCCACGCTCGCGCTCGATCTTCATCCAGTCGGAGCGCGTCTGCATGCGGTCCTTCTTTGCCTTGACTTCGCCGGCAAGCTGGATGGCGCCGCCGAACAACAGCAGTTTTTCGGTGAGCGTGGTCTTACCAGCGTCCGGGTGCGCGATAATAGCGAATGTGCGGCGGCGGGAGACCGCCTCGGCGAGACTTTCGGCCATAATGTGAATCCTGTGGAATTGCGGCGTATCTAGCGATTAAAGCCCGGCATTGCAATTGACCTTGGCGCATCGGGCGCAAACTAATGCCCTCATGACAATCCATACCGATGCACGCCCGACACTTAACATCATCCGCCTTGCCAACGGCCAGGATCTCGATCTGCCCTCTTACGAAAGCAAGGGGGCGGCAGGCATGGACCTGCGCGCCGCTACACCGATGACCCTCGAGCCCGGTAAGCGCGCGCTGGTGCCAACGGGCTTCATCTTCGAGATTCCGGAAGGTTTCGAAGGCCAGGTGCGCCCGCGTTCCGGCTTGGCCTTCAAGCACGGCCTCACCTGCCTGAACACACCCGGCACCATCGACAGCGACTATCGCGGCGAGGTCAAGGTGCTGCTGATCAATCTCGGCGATGAGCCGTTCGCGATCACCAGAGGCATGCGCATCGCGCAGATGGTGATCGCTCCGGCGATCCAAGCACATATCTCAGAGATTTCCGAGGCGAGCGTAACGACGCGTGGCGCCGGCGGTTTTGGATCGACCGGAGTATGACCTCCAAGAGCATCGTTCATTCCGGCCTGACCTTCCGCCGAGACTATTTCGGCGACCTCACGGCCTGGCAGGCGCTGGTCGATCTCTTGAAGGATACATTCGATATCGACATCGGCCCACTGCACCAGATGGGCGGGCCTGACCCGAGCAGCATGCCCTTCGGCTGGTTTGCCGGTGACGGCCAGCTTGCCGCCAATCTTTCGGCCCTCGCAATGCCGCTTATGGTCAACGGGCGCACCGTGAATGCCGCCGCATTTCAATCGGGTGCCGTTCGTCCCGCATGGCGCGGACGTGGCCTCTATCGCGACCTCACGCAAAAGGCACTCGCCTGGTGCGAGGAAAAGGGCTTCGAAGCCATCGTCCTTTACACGGACAAGCCGGCGCTCTACGAGCCCTACGGCTTTCACGCGCTGCCGATGCACGCCTATTCCGGCCCGGCGCCGGCGCCTGCCGCTTCGGGTCGTCATGCCCGCACGCTCGATCCCTCGCGGCCAGCCGACCTCTCCGTGTTGCAGGCGGCCTTGAAGCGCCGCGTGCCGGTGTCGGAGACGCTGGCCGTCGTGGAAAGCGCGGCGATGTTCCTCATCAACACCCGGCTCGATCCGAGCGTGCGGCTGAGCTTCATCGAGGACAGGCAGGCGGTCGTCGCCTGGAAGGCGGATGGCGATCGTTTCATTCTGCTCGATGTCGTGGCACCGCAAATCGCCGCCCTTGCCGAAATCATCGGCGCCCTCGGTCTGCGACCGGCCATGGCCGAAGTGCTCTTCTGCCCTGACAGGCTTGGCTGGGAAGGCGAAACGCGGGCACCCGGAGGCGGCACGTGCTTTATGTTTCGCGCCAGCGACGAAATCGCGCTTGAAGCGCCCGCCATGCTTTCGCCAATGGCCGATTTCTGACACCCGCGCGTTTGCCAGCCGAGACTTTCGCAGATCGAAGGAGGGCTGAAATGGCGGAGGCCGCATTCATTTACCCGGATAAGGAATGGCGGCAGCGTACCGAGGGCGGCTGGGATGCCGCGGTGCTGGAAAACCTCGTCCGCGAGCTGGAGCGCGGCGGATCAACCGCGATGATGATTATCGACGGCGGACGTCTCGCCTTTTCCTGGGGCGACACGGCCTACAAGTCGAGCATCGCTTCAGTGCGCAAGAGCCTGATCAGCATGCTCTACGGCATCCATGCCGGGGCCGGCCGGATCGACCTTTCCGCCACGCTCGCCGATCTCGGTATCATCGATGTCGCACCGCTGACGGCAGAGGAACGGACGGCCACGGTTCGCAACCTTCTCGCCGCGCGATCCGGCGTGTATCTCCCTTCGGTCTATGACACGAAGCGGGGACGACCGGAGCGCGGCAGCCACCCGCCGGGTTCTTTCTGGTTTTACAACAATTGGGATTTCAACGTCCTCGGCACGATTCTCGAAGCCCAGACCGACGAGAACCTGTTCGAAAACTTTGCCGCCCGCATCGCCGCGCCCCTCGGCATGCAGGACTTTTCGCCGGACGACTGCCGCTATCAGCATGGACCGGAATCGCTGCATCCCGTTTACAAGATGGCAATGAGTGCTCGCGACTTCGCAAGGGTCGGCCTGCTTTATCTGCGAGGCGGCCGCTGGAACGGCGTACAGGTTGTGCCCGAGGACTGGGTTCGCCTGTCAACCCAACCGCATTCTGATCTCGGGGGCGGCAGGGGCTATGGCTATCTCTGGCTGACGGCGGACGCGAATGCGCCGGAGGATCCGCTCTCCATCCAAACGCCACTGTTTTATGCCAGCGGCTTTGGCGGGCAATACATCATCGTCGTTCCGGCACTCGATCTCGTCGTTGTGCACCGCGCCGCGCGGGTCGATTACGGCATCAGCCATATCCGTATGGGAGAGCTGATGCGGCTTGCCATTTCGGCGCGCTCGAACCGATAGCACTTACCTTTCAGGGCTTTGCTGCGAGCGGCGGCAGCCGACGCTTGACGGGTGATGCCTTGACCATCGAGGTGCTCGTTTCGGCCTTCTCCGCCACCTTGTCGAGGATCGTGTCGAGCTCCGCCATCGAGCGGACGACAAGCCGGGCAATGAAGCAGTCGTCTCCCGTCACCTTGTCGCATTCCACGAACTGCGGCGTGTCCTGGATGATCCGCTGAACGACATGCAGCTGTCCCGGCAGCGGACGGACGCGTACGATCGCCTGCAGCGGGTATCCGAGTGCTGCAGCGTCGATATCAATGGTGAAACCCGCGATGATCCCGCGCTCTTCCAGGCGACGGAGGCGTTCGGCGGCACTCGGTGAAGAAAGCCCGGCAGCCTGTGCCAGCTCCTTCAACGAGATGCGAGCGTTTTCCGCCAGTGCCTCCAATATTCTCTGATCGACATCATCGATCGCATTATCATTAGGCGAAACAGACATTATTCCTCACAATGACAGGAGAGCGGCATAATCAACCTAATGCAAACTATATAAACCGGGACAGGACCGCAATAATCTTCATCTATCGAGATGGAGAAACGTGATGCATAGCGAAATCCGCACCGGCACCGCCCAAATGACCGCAGCAATGCTGATATCGGGAACAATCGGCTGGTTCGTGGTCATGTCAGGCCAGCCGGTGAGCGGCGTGGTATTCTGGCGCTGCCTTTTCGGCGCGATCAGCCTGCTTGCGGTCTGCGCTGCCATGGGGCTGCTTCGACCTGGTATCATCAGCTTGAAATCGGTCGGTATCGCGATCTTCGGCGGCGTGGCTATCGTTCTCAACTGGCTGCTGCTCTTTGCATCATACGGCCATGCATCGATTTCGATCGCTACAACTGTCTACAACACGCAACCCTTCATGCTGCTTGCGCTGGGCGCCTTGTTTCTCGGCGAGAAGATCACCGCCGCAAAGCTGTTCTGGCTGACGCTGGCCTTTGGTGGCATGGCGGCGATCGTCGAGGCGAAGCCTGCCACCGCTGGTGGGCACGAGGGCTACGGCCTCGGCATCTTGCTGGCGCTTGGTGCCGCATTCTTCTACGCTCTCGCGGCGCTGGCGGCAAAGTGGCTGAAGGGTACGCCGCCGCACGTTATCGCGCTGATCCAGGTTGCCACCGGCGTACTCATGCTGCTGCCGACCATGAACTTCTCGGACCTGCCCGCGGACGGCTCCTCATGGTCGATCCTGATCACCATGGGTATCGTGCACACTGGCCTGATGTATGTGCTGCTCTACGGTGCGATCCAGAAGCTGCCGATCCATCTGACCGGCGCGCTGTCATTCATCTACCCGATCGCGGCGATCCTTGTGGATCGACTGGCCTTCGGACATGCATTGCAGCCGATGCAACTGCTTGGCGCAGCCGTCATCCTTGTCGCCGCCGCAGGCATGAACCTTGGCTGGACGCCCGCGCAGTTTTTGCGCGCGCGGGCAGGCTGACAATTCGAGAAGCGGAACGAGACTACTTCTGCTGCCGCGTCGTTTCGAACAGGAACCAGGTGCGGCGCTCGGCCTCATCGATCCACACTTCCAGCAGGCTCGTCGTGGCGACGTCATTGTGCTCGGAGCAGACATCATGGGTCTCGCGCAACAGCGAGACCAGCTGCCTGTTGTCGTCGCGCAGTTCCGCCAGCATGTCTTCCGGCGTGACATACTCGGCATCATTGTCGTTGATGCGCTGCAGGCGGCCGATATGGCCGATGGAGCGCAGCGTGGTGCCGCCGATCTTGCGGGCGCGCTCGGCAATCGCATCGGTCGTGGCGAAGATCTGCTCGGCCTGCTCGTCGAGCATCAGGTGATAGTCGCGGAAATGCGGTCCCGACATATGCCAATGGAAATTCTTAGTCTTAATGTAGAGCGCAAAAACATCCGCCAGCAACGCAGCCAGAGCGGCTGAGATATCTTGAATGGCATTGCTCTTCAGGTCCGTGGGGGTAGCGAGCGGGGCGAGTTTGCGCTTTTCGGCTGACGTGGGGCTCATCAGGTGTCTCCTTTGGTGAGCGGCGGGCAATTGGTGGTTATGGGGCAGTTGACAAGGTGGCGGCTGTCACCAGCCTTCGATCACCGCCCTGGAACTAGAACCGCGACAGCCAGCGTCAATAGCGGCAAGCTACCGCAGGATGATGACAAGAACTCAGATCCTTGAAAGTACCAGGCCGCAGGCGTAGAAGGCGGTTGAAGCAGGAGCTCCCGTCATGTCGTTCACCGCCCTTTTCGCTTATGGAGCAGCACTTTTCATCGCGGCGGCAATTCCGGGGCCGGGCATCACGGCGATTGTTGCCCGCGCGCTGGGCTCGAATTTCCGTGAGACGTTCTTCATGGGCCTCGGTCTCGTCCTTGGCGACATGACCTATCTGACCGCTGTTATCCTCGGTCTTGCCTTCGTGGCACAAACCTTCACGGAAGTTTTCATTGTCATCAAGATCGCCGGTGCGCTCTATCTCGGCTACATCGCCTATAAGCTCTGGACGGCCGGGCTGCTGCCGCAGGACGTCGCAGCAAAGAAGGCAAGCAGCATCGGCATGAGCTTCCTGTCCGGCCTTCTGGTAACGCTTGGCAACCCCAAAACCATGCTTTTCTACGTCGCGCTGGTGCCAACGCTGATCGACCTCAACAGCATCGGGCTTCGCGAATATGGCATCCTGCTCGCTACCACCTTCGTGGTCCTGCTGGTTGTTCTGGTTCCCTATATGCTGCTCGCCTCGCGCGCACGACTGATGCTGAAGCAACCGCGTGCGCTGCAGGCACTGAACAAGATGGCGGCTGGCATTCTCGCCAGCACGGCCGCCTTCATCGCCACCCGCGCAGCCTGAAAAAGTTCGTTCGGCAAAGGTCGGTTTTCAAAGGATTTTTTCTCCGAAGGCGCCTTCGCGCGAGTGATGCCGCACTGGTCTCCACCCGCCTTTGACCCTATTCTCTCCGCACATTTCATCAAGGGAGAGCCGAATGTCGAAGAAACCGGGCCGTGGCCGTATCTATTCCTCGATCACCGAAACCATCGGCGACACACCGATCGTGCGGCTCGACAAGCTCGCCAAGGCGAAGGGCGTAAAGGCGAATCTGCTCGCCAAGCTGGAATTCTTCAATCCGATTGCTTCCGTCAAGGACCGTATCGGCGTTGCCATGATCGAATCGCTGGAGTCCCAGGGCAAGATTTCGCCTGGCAAAACGACCCTGATCGAGCCGACATCCGGCAATACTGGAATTGCGCTCGCCTTTGCTGCGGCCGCCAAGGGATACAAGTTGATCCTGACGATGCCGGAAACGATGTCCGTCGAGCGGCGCAAGATGCTGGCGCTGCTCGGCGCCGAGCTTGTTCTGACCGAAGGCCCGAAGGGCATGAAGGGCGCGATCGCGAAGGCCGAGGAACTGGCTGCGACCCTCCCGGATGCCATCATCCCGCAACAGTTCGAGAACCCGGCCAACCCGGAAATCCATCGCCGCACGACAGCCGAAGAGATCTGGAACGATACTGAGGGTGCGGTTGACATCCTGGTTGCCGGCATCGGCACCGGCGGCACCATCACCGGGGCGGGACAGGTGCTGAAGTCGAAGAAGCCCGGCATCAAGGTGGTCGCCGTCGAGCCGGCGGAATCGCCGGTTCTTTCCGGCGGCCAGCCGGGACCTCACAAGATTCAGGGCATTGGCGCCGGCTTTGCGCCGGCAATCCTCGATACGCACATCTACGACGAGATCATCACGGTGAGCAGTCCCGAGGCGCTGGAACTTGCCCGCGAGGTTGCCAAGCTCGAAGGCGTGCCCGTTGGCATTTCCTCCGGCGCAGCACTGGCCGCGGCCATCGCGGTCGGCAGCCGCGAGGAGAATGCGGGAAAGAATCTCGTCGTGATCATTCCGTCTTTTGCCGAACGCTATCTCTCGACCGCACTGTTCGACGGCCTCGGCAACTGAACGCCCTCATCCTGAATGAACCTGGGGCGCCTCGGCGCCCCTTTTCGTTTCAGGCGGCTGCGGTCAGCTGCTCGCCGGCGATTCGCCGCGGCAAGGTGAATGCGGCCTACGGTCTCGTTGCCATCGAGATCCGCCAAGGTGCGCGCCACTTTCAGCATACGATGGTAGCCTCGCTCCGAGAACTTCATTTTCTCGGCCGCGTCGCGAGCAACTGCAGGCCAGCAGGATCCGCGGCGTATTTCTCGATCATGACGGTCGAACACGGAGCGTTTGTGCCGATGCCTCCGAGTCCGGCTGCTTCAAAGCGGTTTCGCTGAATGTCACGTGCACGGGCAAAGCGGCGGGCGATATCCGCGCTCCTTTCGGCAGGCATCGGTTGGATAAGATCGACGGCGGAGACGGCAGGCACATCGATACGGATGTCGATGCGATCCATCAGCGGGCCTGATATGCGCGCCTGGTAGTCCGTCATGCAGCGTGGGCCGCGCGCGCAGCTATGACCGGGTTCGCCCGCCATGCCGCAGCGGCAGGGGTTCATGGTTGCGACGAGCTGGATGTTGGCGATAGGCCACACGATGATTGGCGCGGGCGATGATGCATTCGCCCGTCTCCAGCGGTTGCCGCAGGGATTCGAGCGCCTGCGGCGAAAACTCAGGAAACTCATCAAGGAACAGCACGCCATGGTGGCGAGCGACGCCTCGCCCGGCCTGGCGCGCAAGCCGCCTCCCACCAGGGCGGCGGCCATCGTCGCTGAATGATGTGGAGTCCGGAAGGGGCGGCGATCCGAGAGTTTTCCGCCAGATGGTTGTCCGGCTGCCGAATGGATCGTCGAGACTTCCAGCAGTTCGGCGGCGGAAAGCGGCGGCAGGATCGAGGGTAGCCGTGCCGCGAGCATGGATTTTCCCGAGCCGGGCGGGCCAACCATCAGCATCTTACGGCGAAAACCGTCCCCGCCGCACGAAGCCATGCAGCCAAGGAGCGCTAGACGCGCTTCCGCTCAATCGCGTCCCAAAGCAGAGCGGCAATGTCGGCGCCGCCGAACTTGCGGACCTCGCGAATACCTGTCGGCGACGTGACGTTGATCTCCGTCATGTAGTCGCCGATGACATCGATGCCGACAAAGAGGAAGCCGCGTTCCTTGAGCGCAGGGCCGATGCGCTTGCAGATTTCGACTTCGCGTGCCGTCAGTTCGGTTGCCTCGGCACGTCCGCCGACATGCATGTTGGAACGGCTGTCGTGCTCGGCGGGGACGCGATTGATGGCACCGACCGGCTCGCCATCGACGAGCAGGATGCGCTTGTCGCCCTTGCGGACGTCGGGAAGGTACTGCTGCGCGATGAAGGGTTCGCGGAACAGTTGGCCGAACATTTCGAGCAGCGACGACAGGTTGCGGTCGTCCCTGGTCGAGTGGAACACGCCAGCGCCGCCATTGCCGTAGAGCGGCTTCAAAATGATGTCGCCCATCTCGTCCCGGAAACGGCGGATTTCGCCCGCGTCCTTCGTGATCAGCGTCTTCGGCATCAGATCGGCAAATTCGGTGACGAAGATCTTCTCGGGAGAGTTCCGCACCCAGGCCGGATCGTTGACGACGAGTGTCTTCGGGTGGATCCGCTCCAGCAGGTGAGTCGAGGTGATATAGGCCATGTCGAACGGGGGGTCCTGGCGCAGCAGGATCACATCCATCGTCGACAGATCGACACGTTCGGGCGCTCCGAGCTCGAAGTGATCGCCCTTGACGTCGCGCAACACCATCGGCTCGACGGTGGCGTATAGATTCCCATCCCTGAAGCTCAGTCGCTCGGGCGTGTAGTGGAAGAGCCGATAGCCGCGAGCCTGCGCTTCGAGGCTCATCGCGAAGGTGGAATCCCCTGCAATATTGATGCCGGCGACATGGTCCATCTGGACCGCTACATTCTTGATCTTGGCCATTTCCGTCCCTTAGCTAATGCCGGACAGATGTAGGCTGCAGATGCCCTGAAAGCAACGCCGTGCCCGCGTCGCGAGACGAAATCTTCAGGCCGCGATGCCGCTCTTGGGAGCCTCGCCGCGCAGCAGGCTGCGGAGCCGATAGGCAAGCGCAACTGGCTTCGGAAACGGCTTCCTGAGGAACGCGACCTTGCGCACGTAATTGTCGACGCGCCAGCTCGCCCAGGTGCCAGCCGCGAAGAAGGCAACGTCGCCGGCCTCCAGCATGCGCTCCGTGCCATCCTCGGCGAGGATGTGCACGCTGCCATCAAGAATCATCACCGTTTCGTCCCAGTAGAAGTACCAACGGAATTCGCCGGCCGTGCAGTCCCAGATCGCCGTGTAGGCTGCATCATCGTTACTGCGGGAATGCTCACCGGTGCGTGCCTGCGGATCGCCGCTGATGATCCAGTCTGGATTGATCGGCGTCGCGTGCATGACCAGGTTGCCGCCGGACTTCGCCACAAATGTCTTTGCCGCCGGTTGCGGCAGATTCGGAAAAGGCACCACCCGCGCGGCCATCGCGACCACACTGGCCAGCATCATCTGCATACCCATGAGCAACCCCCGCTGCTATCAGATCCTGGTCGGGATAGCAGAGAGTCGTAAAGGCACCGTACAAGCAGTGCCTACAATTTGAACGATCGCAACGTCCAAAGGACTAGGCGATTTCCGTCTTTGCCACCATGGCCCGTTGAAGAGCCGTCCCGCCGATACGCTTTCCGGTGTCGTGAGTGAAGAAATGCAGTCTTTCGGCACCCACAACCAGCCGCAGTTCGGACGTTAATTCCGCCTCCGGAGACAGGGCTGCCGTCAGCGATTGATCGCCGAGATTTCCGTGCACGAGACGCTGGGAGCCGAGCTCTTCCACATAGTCCACTGCAACAGTCATGGCATGTTCGCCAGGGCTTGCGAGGCGCAGGTCCTCGGCGCGAATACCGACGGTGACAGATCCGGATGCAGGTGCATGACCGCCAAGGTCGATCAGGTTCGGGCCCAGTGCAAGCTTGTCGCCATGCAGTTCGCCCTGCAGCAGATTCATCGCCGGGGATCCGATGAAGCTCGCGACGAAGGTCGACGCTGGGGTGTGGTAGACGTCGAGCGGCGCGCCGATCTGCTCGATCTCGCCGCCGTTGAGAACGACCAGCCGATCGGCGAGTGTCATCGCCTCCAGCTGATCGTGGGTGACGTAGATCGAGGTGGTGCCGAGACGGCGCTGCAGCCGCTTGATCTCGCCGCGCATCGAGACCCGCAGCTTTGCATCGAGGTTCGAGAGCGGCTCGTCGAACAGGAAGGCGGCGGGCTTGCGGACGATGGCGCGGCCCATGGCGACGCGCTGACGCTGGCCGCCGGAAAGGGCGCGCGGCTTGCGCTCGAGATAGGCTTCGAGCTGCAGCATGCGGGCCGCTTCAGCGACGCGGGCATCGATCTCGGCCTTCGGCGTCTTGCGGTTGCGCAGGCCGTAAGCGAGGTTGTCGTAGACCGTCATGTGCGGATAGAGCGCATAGTTCTGAAACACCATGGCGATGTCGCGTTCGGCGGGGTCGACCTTATTGACGACGCGGTTGCCGATCTTCACCTCGCCCTTGGAGATTTCCTCCAACCCGGCGACCATGCGCAGAAGCGTCGACTTTCCGCAGCCGGAGGGGCCGACGAGGACGATGAACTCACCGTCCTTGATGTCGATGTTCACGGATTTCACCGCATGCACGTCCCCGGTATAGATCTTGGAGACCTGATTGATTTCGATGGCGGCCATCGGCGTTTCCTTTACTTGTCGCTTTCGGTGAGGCCCTTGATGAACCAGCGCTGGAACACCACGACGATGATGACAGGCGGCAGCATCGCGAGGATCGCGATGGCGAAGGCTTCGTTGTAATCGGGGATCTGCGCGCCGACCCAGACCAGCAGAATCTGCTTGATGCCGCGCACCAGCGTGTAGAAGCTCTCGTCGTTGGTCATCAGCATCGGCCAGAGATACTGGTTCCAGCCATAGACGAACATGATGATGAAGATGGCGGCCACCATCGTCTTCGAAAGCGGCACGATCACGTCGAAGAAGAACTTGATCGGACCGGCGCCATCGATACGCGCCGCTTCCAACAACTCGTCCGGGATCGATTTGAAGAACTGCCGGAAATAGAAGGTGCCGGTTGCCGATGCCAGCAGCGGCACGATCATGCCGGTATAGGTGTTGATCAGGTGCAGCTGGTGCATCACCTCGTAAGAGGGAAGGATGCGCACTTCGAGCGGCAGCAGCAGCGTCGTGAAGATCATCCAGAAGAACAGCGTTCCGAGCCGGAAACGGAAGTAGACGATCGCATAGGCGGCGAGCATCGACAGGATGATCTTGCCGATGGCAAAGCCGATGCCGAGGATCAACGAGTTCATCAGCATACGCGTCCCGGTCACCTGCCCGGTGAAGCCGCCTTCGCGATTGAGCACGGTGCTGTAGGTCTCGGCGAAATGGTTGCCCCAGGTGAGGGTCAAACCTTGCCGATGGATCTCGGCGGCATCGTGCGTCGAGGTGAAGAAGGCAACGACGACAGGCGCCATCATGACGAAGACGCCGAGAAGCAGGATGACGTGATCGACGATCTTGAGACGGTACATTCCCGCGCTCCTCAATTGTAGTGAACGCGCCGCTCAAGGAAGCGGAACTGGAAGACGGTCAACACGAAGACGACGATCATCAGGATCACCGACTGGGCCGAGGAGCCGCCGAGGTCGTTGCCACGGAAGCCATCCATGTAGACCTTGTAGACGAGCGTGATCGGGTTGTTGGCGGCCTTGTCCTTCACCATCACGTCGACGATGCCGAAAGTATCGAAGAGCGAATAGGTGACGTTGATGACGAAGAGGAAGAAGGCGGTCGGCGCCAAGAGCGGCAGGATGACGGTCCAGAACCGCCGGAAACCCGAGCGGCAGTCGAGCGCCGCAGCCTCGCGAACGGAAACGGGAATCCCCTGAAGGCCCGAGAGAAAGAAGATGAAATTGTACGGGATCTGTTTCCAGACGGAGACGACCACCATCGCAAACGCCGTGTCGAAATAATTGAGACCGATCTTCATGTCCCAGCCGAACAAGGCGGCGAAACGCACGAAGGGACCAATATGCTGGTCGAAGAACATCATGCCGATCAGGCCGGCGACCGGCGGGGCGATCGCGTAGACGGAAATCAGCAGTGTTTTGTAGGTCGAGCTGCCGCGGATGACGGCATCGGCCTTGACGGCGAGAAGCAAGCCTAGCGACAGCGAGAAGAAGGTGACGAGCGCCGTGAAAATGGCTGTGAAGCCAGCAATCGAGCGGTACTCGGCGCTTTCGAGAACGCCCTTGTAATTGTCGAAGCCGACGAAGCTGGAGCCGAAGCCGAACGGGTCTTCGAGGAAGAACGAGGACTTCACCGCCTGAATGGACGGCCAGTAGAAGAAAATAAAGATGACCGCCATCTGCGGCAGCAGGAAGAGATAAGGCAGCGTTGGCGACGAAAACTGCACGCGCTTCATGGCGGGACCTTTTTGCAAAGCGGTTCCGGAGACGGCGAGCGCCTCCGGAACCGTGGTTTTCAGCAATGGGTTTTATCAGCCGGCAGTCTTGGCAAAACGCTCGAGGAGCTGGTTGCCTTCCTTCTCGATGGTATCGAAAGCCTCCTTGACGGAGGTTTCGCCCGAGAAGATACGGCCGTATTCGCGTTCCATGATTTCGCGGATCTGCGGATAGAAGCCGAGGCGATAGCCCTTCGACCACTCGCCGTCTTCGAGCTTCAGCTGCTTGATGCCGACTTCGGCCACCGGCTCCTTGTCGTAGTAGCCTTCCTTCTTGGCGAGTTCGTAAGCTGCCTCGGTGATGGCGACGTAGCCGGTTGCCTGGTGGTAGAACTTCTGGATCTCGGGCGAGGTCAGGAACTGGAAGAAGTCCGCAACGCACTTGTTCTCTTCAGCCGACTTGCCGGACATGGCAAAGAGTGCCGCGCCGCCGATGAAGCTATGGGTGCCAGCGCCCTTGATCGAACCCCAGTAGGGCAGGAAGGTTGCCGAGAAGGGCATCGTTGCCGTCTTCTTCAGACCGCCGAAGGAACCCGAAGAACCGATCCAGAGAGCGACCTTGCCTTCCTCGAAGGGCTTCTGGTTGTCGGCCCAGCCGGCGCCGTAGTACTTGAAGTAGCCTTCGTCGGACCAGGCCTTCAGCTTGTCGAACATCATGATGAGGTTCGGATCGGTGACCTTGAGCTTGGTGTCGACGACGCTGTCGTAGCCGTTGTTGTTGGTGGCGAACTGAATGTTGTTGCGCGAGAAGAAGTTCTCGGTGAACTCCCAGGTCAGCTGCGACTGGACGAGCGGGATGTAGCCTGCGGCCTTGAGCTTCGGAGCGATCGCCTCGAACTCATCCCAGGTCTTCGGGGCTTCGACGCCAGCCTTCTTCAGCGCTTCCGGATTGGTGTACATGATCGGCGCGGAAGAGTTGAAGGGCATGCCGACGAACTTGCCGTCAGCAGCAGCGTAGAAATACCGAACACCCGGAATGAAGGCGTTGCGGTCGAACTTGTAGCCGGCGTCCTTGATCAGGTCTTCGGCTGGAACGACGGCGCCCTTAGCGTTGATGATGGTTGCAGCACCCGCGTCGAAGACCTGCAGGATGTTCGGCTGCTCGCCAGAGCGGAAGGCAGCGATGCCGGCAGCAAGCGCTTCTTCGTAGGTACCCTTGCTGACCGGGGTCAGGGCGCAGGCGGACTGCGAAGCGTTGAACTTCTGTGCAACCTCATTGATGACTTCGCCGTTGCGGCCGCCCATGCCGTGCCACCACGTGATGCTGGTCGCAGCAAAGGACGACGATGCCGAAAAGCTTACGGCCACAGCCGCCATCGAAATTTTCTTGAACATGGCTAATCCCTCTCCACCAGTTGTTGGGGTGAGGAGTGCAATAGAGGCCTTCCATGACGCCTCCTTAATGATTTGATGACAGGAGTGTTACATCGACACCTTTTTGCACACGATTGCAATCTGCATTAGAAGGCATTCGGAAAATGCCGCGGCAGGCGGCCAGGCAGGATAGCCACGATGTCGTAACGCTGCGAAAGCACAGCATGATCGCGTTGCATCGCCAACCACGGATCACTGGCAGCTCTGATGCAGTTTTGCGCCGTTGGCGATACGGCGTCGATGGCGCTCATTAGTCACGGCGCGCCTTCACTTCCACGAAAATCGCCAGATTGCCCTTGCGTGCAATAATGCCGATCTCACCGAGCTTGGTGCGATAGCGCAGGGCGACGATGCGATAGCTCCTTGAGCATGAGATAAAGAGCAGCCAGATACTCGGACACATGGCCCCGGCGAAGCGCCTTGGGGCGGTCGTTGGCCCTATCGCTCATCGCTGCCCTTCATATCGAGGAGACGCTGGTAGAGCTCCTTCTTGGAAATGCCTGTGAGCCGCGACGCTTCCGCAGCGGCCTTGGAGGTCGGTAAGGTCTTCGCCAGGTCGGCCAGGATCGCATCCACATTCGAGGGTTCCACCGGGCGCTCCGGAGGCGGACCGATAACGAGCACGATCTCGCCTTTGACGCTATCGACGCCGGAATAATGGGCAGCAAGCTCCGCCAGCGTGCCACGACGAAACTCCTCATAGGTCTTTGTCAATTCACGGCAGACCGACGCAACGCGATCACCGCCGAGCACATCGGCGGCGGCGGCCAGCGTTGCGGCTATGCGATGCGGCGATTCAAAGAACATCAACGTTGCGGGAACGGCTTCGAACTCGGCCAGCCGATCGCGACGCGCCTTGTCCTTGGTCGGCAAAAACCCGGCGAAGAGAAAGGCGTCATTGGGCAGGCCCGAGCCAACCAGAGCGGCGAGCGGCGCGGAGGCCCCTGGAATGGGTATGACGCGATAGTCTGCCTCGATGGCGTTTTGCGCCAGACGATAGCCGGGATCCGAGACCAGCGGCGTCCCGGCATCCGAGACCAGGGCAACGGACTTGCCGGATTTCAGCGCCTGCAAGAGCCGTGGCCCGGCTTCATCGGCATTGTGTTCGTGGTAGGCATAGGGCCGGTTTTGAATGCCGTAGCGGTCAAGCAGGACGCGGGTGACGCGCGTGTCTTCGCAGGCCAGCACATCCGCACCTGCAAGCGTTTCCAGTGCCCGCAATGTGATGTCGCCGAGATTGCCGATCGGCGTCGCGACGAGGTAAAGCGCCGGTTCCAATGGTCGCGCCGGAATGGACATATTGTGCAGGCGGAAGCTGCGTTGCCTGCCACCTTCGGCCATCACATCGTCATTGCTCAAGATAGTTTCGCTTTCTTTGGCTTCGCGCCTTTATGGGCGAGGCCTTGCAGTTCGGCAAGGCCGCTGCGATTTCTGTGAGCATTGCACGGGAAAACGGCAATTGCATTGAGGCTTCCGCTGGTACCTCTTGCAATCGGGCGCAAAATCCTGCCATTTTGCCTATCCACTCTCCGGTCCCTCTTGGGCAAAAAGCATTCCTTGCGGCGCGCAACATGTGCGCTCGAGCAGTAACGGTCGAAAGCGGTAGCATCCCATGCGTATTACAATTGAGCGGTCCAACCTTTTGAAGTCGCTGAACCACGTGCATCGCGTGGTCGAACGCCGGAACACGATCCCGATCCTGTCCAACATCCTGCTGCGCGCCGAGGGCCAGAACCTCGACATGAAGGCGACCGATCTCGATCTCGAAGTGACCGAAGCGACCCCCGCCAATGTCGAACAGGCCGGTGCCACGACCGTTCCTGCCCATCTTCTTTACGACATCGTGCGCAAGCTGCCGGACGGCTCCGAAGTCCTGCTGGCGACCAGTACCGACGGCGGCTCGATGACGGTTCAGTCCGGCCGCTCGAAGTTCTCGCTGCAGTGCCTGCCGGAATCCGACTTCCCGGATCTCACCGCCGGCACCTTCAGCCATACCTTCAAGCTGAAGGCGACCGACCTCAAGATGCTGATCGATCGCACGCAGTTCGCGATCTCGACCGAGGAAACCCGCTACTACCTCAACGGCATCTTCTTCCACACGATCGAGAGCAACGGCGACCTGAAGCTGCGCGCCGTCGCAACCGACGGCCACCGCCTCGCCCGCGCCGACGTGAATGCGCCATCGGGCTCGGAAGGCATGCCCGGCATCATCATCCCGCGTAAGACCGTGGGCGAACTGCAGAAGCTCGTCGATGTGCCGGATGCGATCGTGACCGTCGAGGTTTCCGACGCTAAGATCCGTCTCAGTATCGGCTCGATCGTCATGACCTCGAAGTTGATCGACGGCACCTTCCCGGATTACCAGCGCGTCATTCCGACCAATAACGACAAGGAAATGCGTGTCGATTGCACGACGTTTGCGCAAGCCGTCGACCGCGTCTCGACGATCTCTTCGGAGCGTGGCCGCGCCGTCAAGCTCGCCCTCTCCGACGGTCAACTGCTGCTCACCGTCAACAATCCGGATTCCGGCAGCGCGACGGAGGAAGTCGCGGTCGGCTACGATACCGACTCGATGGAAATCGGCTTCAATGCGAAATATCTGCTCGACATTACGGCGCAGCTTTCCGGCGATGAGGCGATCTTCCTGCTTGCCGATGCCGGCTCGCCGACGCTCATTCGCGACACGACCGGCGACGACGCTCTCTACGTGCTGATGCCGATGCGGGTCTAACCGCGTCGCATTTGTCGTGCAAACTTTGCCAATTGCGACGTCGGGCCTTGTTTTTCGCTCGAACCAACTGCAAGTAAAGACCGGGCTGCTTTGTTGCATATCTAGGAGGATGGTGGAATGGCGTTGCGCCTGAAGGAACGGCTGGGCAAGAAGTTTGACGAAGAGATCCGCTTCTTCAAGGGAATGATGCAGGGGCCGAAGACTGTCGGTTCGATTGTTCCCACCTCCTCCATTACAGCGCGCAAGATGGCGAGCGTCATCAACCTGCACTCCGGACTGCCGGTCCTCGAGCTCGGGCCAGGCACCGGGGCGATCACCAAGGCAATCCTCGGACGAGGCGTGAAGCCGGAGAACCTGGTCGCTGTCGAGTATTCGACGGATTTCTACGAGCACCTGGTCCGGCTCTATCCGGGCGTGAACTTCATCAATGGCGATGCGTTCAATCTCGATAAGACGCTCGGCGCCATGAGGGATCAAAAGTTCGATTCCGTCGTGTCCGCTGTCCCACTGCTGAACTTCCCGATGCAGGCCCGCATCGCGCTTCTCGAGAGCCTGCTCGACCGCCTTCCGGCAGGCCGGCCTGTCGTGCAGATTTCGTACGGCCCTGTGTCGCCGATCATCGCGCGGCCGGATCGCTATCATATCCAGCACTTCGACTTTATCGTCCGTAACATCCCGCCGGCGCAGCTCTGGATCTACCGGCGCGGCTGAACCCTGTGTTCGGCCTCTACATCACGCATCCGCAGGTGAGGATCGATCCGGCGGTTCCCGTACCGAAATGGGGGCTGTCAGAGCTTGGCGCCGCGCGCACCCACAAAGCGGCCGAAAGCGACTGGGTAAAACAGCTGCGGCGCGTCGCTTCCAGCGACGAGACGAAGGCGATCGAGACCGCCGAGATCCTTGCCGCCGCGGCCGGGCTGGCCATCGAGATCGTCGACGGCATGCATGAGAACGATCGCTCGGCAACCGGCTTCCTGCCGCCACCTGAGTTCGAGAAGGCCGCCAACTGGTTCTTTGCGCATCCCGAAGACAGCTACAGGGGTTGGGAACGGGCAATCGACGCGCAGCGACGTATCATTTCGGCCGCTACCAATATTCTCGCGTCGCATGATCCCGCCCTGCCCATTGCGTTCGTCGGCCACGGAGGCGTGGGAACCTTGCTAAAGTGCCATTTGCAAGGCCGCCCGATCCGGCGCGATGGCGATCAACCGGGCGGCGGCGGCAATCTCTACTGTTTCAGCCTTGCGGATCGACGCCTGTCGTGCGACTGGACGCCTATCGAAGAGTGGCAGGGATGGATGTGACATGGATGCACGCGAGCGGCTGATCGTCGGCCTGGATGTTCCAACGCTTGGCGAGGCCGAACGGATCGTCGACACGCTCGGCGACGACGTCGTCTTTTACAAGATCGGCTATCAGCTGGTCTTTGCCGGCGGCCTGGAGTTTGCGCGCGACCTTGCCAGGAGCGGCAAGAAGGTTTTCCTCGATATGAAGCTGCTCGACATCGACAACACCGTCGCCTCCGGCGTCGAGAACATCGTCAAGATGGGCATGTCGATGCTGACGCTGCACGCCTATCCGAAGGCGATGAAAGCTGCGGTGGAGGCCGCAAGGGGCTCCGATCTCTGCCTTCTCGGCGTGACCGTCCTGACGTCGATGGACGAACAGGACCTGATCGCGGCCGGCTACGAATATGATCCGCACACGCTCGTCCTGCGCCGCGCCGAACAGGCGCACCTCGCCGGCATGGGTGGTATCGTCTGTTCCGCCGAGGAAGCGTCCGCCGTCCGCAAGATCATCGGCCCCAATATGGCGCTCGTCACGCCGGGCATTCGCCCTGCCGGCGCCGACAGGGGCGACCAGAAGCGCGTGATGACGCCGGCTGCCGCGCTGAAGGCGGGCTCCAGCCACCTCGTCGTTGCTCGCCCGATCGTCAAGGCGGCCGAACCCAAAGAAGCGGCCCGCGCAATACTTGCCGAAATGTCGGCGGCCCTTCAATAGTCACGTGAGCCAGGGAGCACCTAAGTTGGCAAAAGGATATTGGATTGCGCGCGTCGATGTTCGTGACGCGGAGCGCTACAAGGATTACGTCGTGGCGGCAAAGCCGGCCTTCGAAAAGTATGGCGCCAACTTTCTCGCCCGTGGCGGCGCGATCACCGAACTTGAGGGCAAGGCGCGCGCGCGCAACGTGGTGATCGAGTTTCCTTCGATGCAGCACGCCGTCGACTGCTACAATTCGCCGGAATACCAGATCGCGGCGAAAATCCGCCAGGAAGTCGCCGACGCCGAGATGGTCGTCGTCGAAGGCATCTGAGGCGAGTTCTCAGCCATGACCACTGCGGCGCGATGGCCCTTTTCGTCGCACCGCGATTGGTCTAAGACGAAACCAGATCGACCAAACAATTGAGCCTTTCGAGGAGCCTGCCATGACCCTTGCCAACCTGCCGCCACTCGTCACCGTGTTCGGAGGGTCCGGCTTCATCGGTAGGCATATCGTACGCGTGCTGGCAAAGCGCGGCTACCGCATCCGCGTTGCCGTCCGCCGCCCTGACCTCGCCGGCTTCCTGCAACCGCTTGGCAATGTCGGACAGATATCCTTCGTCCAGGCAAACCTGCGCTACCGCAACTCGGTCGACCGCGCCGTCGAAGGCGCCGATTACGTCGTCAACTGTGTCGGCATCCTGCACGAGACCGGCCGCAATTCCTTCGAAGCGGTCCAGGAATTCGGTGCGCGCGCTGTCGCCGAGGCGGCTCGCGGCGTCGGCGCCAAGCTGATCCACATCTCGGCGATCGGCGCTCACGCCCATTCCGATTCCGGATACGCCCGCACCAAGGGTCGCGCCGAGGCGGCGATCCACGCGATCAAGCCGGATGCCATCATCTTCCGCCCGTCGGTCGTTTTCGGACCCGAGGACGGCTTCTTCAACAAGTTTGCCGACATGGCGCGCATCTCGCCCTTCCTGCCGTTGATCGGTGGCGGCAAGACGAAGTTCCAGCCGGTCTATGTCGTCGACGTAGCCGAGGCCGTAGCCAAAGCCGTCGAGAACAAGGTGACCGCAGGCGAAGTCTACGAGCTTGGCGGACCTGAAGTGCTGACGTTCCGTGAATGTCTCGAGATCATGCTGAAGGCAACTTGGCGCAAGAATCGCCTGGTCTCGCTTCCTTTCGGCATTGCCTCGCTGATCGGCAGTGTTGCCTCGCTCGTTCCATTCATCACGCCGCCGATCACCGCAGATCAGGTACGGCTTCTAAAGAAGAACAGCATCGTCTCCAAGGAAGCGGAAGCCGAGGGCCGCACCTTGAAGGGCATCGGCATCACTCCAACTCTGGTGAGCTCGGTGATCGCCTCGTACCTCGTGCAGTATCGTCCGCACGGCCAATACACTGGATCAGGCAAGGCTGCCTAAAGGCCAGCTGTCGATCTTGTAATCAGTAGTGCTGCTCGTGACCTCGCGGGCGGCATTTTTCTTGGAAGAGTCTTCCGGAATCGCGCAAGTTGTGGATGCTTTTTTCTCTATGTCCGCCAGGCATTCGTTGCATAAAAGCCGCACGAAAAAATTAGCGGAATTAACACCAAATTTAGCAGGAAGATTTATTGCTATTTGTCATTCCACTGACTACACACCCCGCGCGTCTCCCAATGGACTCAGCGCCTTGACGGCGCGCAAACGACTTTTGAAAGGCTTTTTTCGATGGGTAGGTCAATCGCGCTCCTGTTTGCGTGTGCGGCGCTGGTGATTCTGGCAGGCTCCTTCATTGCACCCGGTTCGGTTGCAGCGGTGAAGGGCGAGTGCTCGCCAGCCTACGGCGTTGATCCGTGCGAGACCGGCTCCATCAGCCGATAACAAGAAACCGGCGCCGTAGCGCCGGTTTTTCTATCAGATACCGCAGGTTCGATCAGAGGCTGAAGCCCCCGCGCTTCATGGTGTTTGTTCGTTGCTTCAGCGCGCAATCCGCATCCGCGCCATCGGTGCCCGAATGCGGCAATCAAAAAGCCGTCTCAGGCAATCATCCCGGTCGCCGCCATTGCGAGCAGAATGCCGCCGAGAATCATGCGGTAGATCGCAAACGCCGTAAACCGGTTGCTCCTGATGTAGGACAGCAGCCATTTCACGGCGACGAATGCGACAATCGTCGAAACGACGAAGGCGATTCCGAGGCTTGTCCAGTCCTCGTTTGCTGCGCCACCATCCTTGAACGTCTTCACCAATTCGTAGGCACTTGCGGCATACATTGTGGGGATGCCGACCAGAAAAGCGAATTCGGTTGCTGCTGCACGATTGCCGGTACCTGCCAACATGGCAACGAAGATTGTTGCGCCGGAGCGTGACGTTCCCGGGAAGACGCCGGCGACCACCTGGGCAATGCCGACCAAGATGGCAACGAGCCAGGTTATCTCCTTGTGGGGCGGTCGGCGGGCGGCCGCCCATTCAGCAAAGATCATCCAGACACCGCCAATGATCAGCGCCCAGGCGATCGGCGTCGCATTCTCAGGCAGCTGAAATCCGAGCTTCTTCACGATCAGTCCGAGGATCGACGTGATGAGAAATGCGACAATCAGCTTAGCGGCGTACGACCGGTTGCGCGGATCACGCCAGCCCAGAACGAGATCCAGAAGACGACGCCAGTAAATGATGGTGACGGCGAGGATCGCGCCTGCCTGAATGACGATGTTGAACATGTCCGATCGATGGCCAAGCCATTGCTCAGCAATGATAAGATGACCGGTGCTCGAGATCGGCAGAAACTCGGTAATTCCCTCTATTATGCCTAGAATTATAGAGTTCACATAGTCCATAAATTCTCTCCGTGGAGTTTGGTCGAGCTTGCGGTGGGGTTATGGCGTCTGGAAGTGACGAAGGCAGGGCGAGAAAGCAAAAAATCGGTTTTCGGGCACGTATACTTCCCTTGTCCAGGCGGTCGGCAGCCCGACTCGCTTGTATTGGAAGGGCCAAGCTCCTATAGCTTCAACGAATGAGTCATGACTAGGGCGCTATAATCATCGCGCTCCTGCAACGTGCCACACCCCTCAAAAAATCCGAGAATCGATGCCCACGCTCTACCATCACCCTATGTCATCCGCATCACGCTTCGTCCGGCTGATCCTGACGGAGTACGGCTATCAGGCGGACCTGATAGAGGAACAGACATGGGAGAAACGCCGGGATTTCCTCTCGCTGAATCCAGCCGGAACATTGCCGGTTTATGTCGACGACAGCATGCGCGCGCTGTGCGGCGCCGCTGTGATCTCCGAATATCTCGACGAGACGCATGGCGTGCTCAAGCGTGACCGCCGGCTGCTGGCCGAAGATCCATTCCAGCGCGCCGAAATTCGCCGGCTGACGGAATGGTTCATGCAGAAGATGGAAACCGACGTGACCAAGCCGCTTGCCCGCGAGCGCGTCTATAAGCTGCAGATGACGGCGGACCAGGGCGGCGGCGCGCCTGACTCGAAGATCCTTCGCACGGCGCGGGCGAACATCCGCCAGCACATGAAATACCTGACATGGCTCGCAGGCTCGCGCCAGTGGCTGGCGGGTGACCGCATGAGCTATGCCGATCTGGCTGCTGCCTCCGCCGTTTCCATTCTCGATTATCTCGGTGAAATCGACTGGTCGGAAGCCCCTCTTGTGAAAGAGTGGTATCAGCGCCTGAAGTCACGTCCATCCTTCCGACCGTTGCTCACTGAGCGTGTGCGGGGCCTGACGCCGGTTTCGCACTACGCCGATCTGGACTTCTGACGAGGGCCTTCGATGGCCACGGAAAACAAGGAACAGAAACGCCGCGACACTCTCACCGCCTTCGTTCGCTCGGAGGCAAAGGCGTTGGGATTCGACCTCTGTCGCATCACGCAGCCGGACGCCATACCGGAGGCCAAGGAGCGGCTTGGCGAATTCATCGACGCGGGGCGGCATGGCACGATGGAGTGGATGGCGGAAACCCGTGACAGGCGCGGCGATCCGCGCACGCTCTGGAGCGATGTCCGGTCGATTGTCGTCTTCGGCCTCAATTACGGACCCGACGAAGATCCCCGCGAAGTTCTGACAAAGCCCGACAAGGCTGCGATCTCGGTCTATGCGCGCAATCGCGACTATCATGGCGTCCTCAAGGGGCGGTTGAAGGAGATTGCGACGCGCTTTGCAGCGCGCGCCGGGGCGGATGTAAAGGTCTTCGTCGACACCGCTCCGGTGATGGAGAAGCCGCTGGCTGCCGCGGCCGGCCTCGGCTGGCAGGGCAAACACACCAACCTCGTCAGCCGTGAGCTCGGTTCCTGGCTTTTCCTCGGCTCAATGTTCACGACCGCGGATTTGAACATCGACACCCCGGAAGTCGACCACTGCGGCTCCTGCCACGCCTGTCTCGACATCTGCCCGACCAATGCCTTTCCCGGTCCTTACCAAATCGACGCGCGGCGCTGCATCTCCTACCTGACCATCGAGCACAAGGGGCCGATCGATCCGGCGTTGCGCCCGCTGATCGGCAATCGGATCTATGGCTGCGACGATTGCCTTGCCGCCTGTCCATGGAACAAATTTGCCCACGAGGCGTCCGAGATGAAGCTGCAGGCCCGCGAGGACCTCAAGGAACCCACGATCGACTTCCTGCTCAGCCTTGACGACGCCGCCTTCCGCACGTTCTTCAGCGGTTCGCCGGTCAAACGTATCGGCCGCGATCGATTCATCCGGAATGTGCTCATCGCCGCCGGCAATTCGGGCGACCGCCGATTTGTCGAGCGATGTCGGGAACTGTCACAGGACCCCTCGCCCGTCGTGCGTGGCATGGCGGTTTGGGCGCTTTCGCGCCTTCTTGAGGCTGGAGAATTTTTTGCCTTTGCGGCACAAAGGCCCGATGAGTCGGACGGCGATGTCCTGAACGAGTGGCGGCTAGCGGGAGCTGTGTGATGGATGTGATGATTTTCGGTTGCGGCTATTCGGGCAAGGCAATCGGCAAGGCCTTCATTGCTGATGGAGTGCGCGTATCCGGGACCACACGGACGGACGACAAAGCAGCTGCCCTGCGCGGCCAGGGCATTAACGCGTTCCTTTTCGACGGCGACACCCTGGGGAACGACTTGCGCGCGGCAATCCGGGAGGCGACGCATCTCGTGCATTCCATTGCACCGCGGGAAAATGGTGACCCACTGATCAGGCTGGCGGGCGATCGCTTGCGGGAGATGATGCCTAAGCTCCAGTGGATCGGCTACCTCTCCACGGTCGGCGTCTATGGCGATCACAAGGGCAATTGGGTCACCGAAGACACGCCATGCACGCCGGTTTCCGGGCGGTCAAAGGAGAGGCTGGAAGCGGAAGATGGCTGGATGGCCATCGGCGCCGAGGCCGATATACCGGCAGCCGTTCTCCGCCTCTCCGGCATCTATGGCCCGGGCCGCAATGCCTTCTGCAATCTGGAACGTGGCAGCGCGCGACGGCTGATCAAGAAGGATCAGGTTTTCAACCGGATCCGCGTGGAGGATATCGGCGCGGCGACGCGGTTTCTCGCCGAGCGCGGGCTCGGCGGCATCTTTAATGTGACGGACGATCTGCCCGGCCCGCCGCAGGACGTCATTGTCGAGGCCGCACGCCTGATGGGCGTCGAGCCCCCGCCGGAACAGCCTTTCGAGACGGCTGAACTCACGCCGATGGCGCGGTCCTTCTACGGCGAGAACAAGCGGGTCTCGAACGCCAAGCTGAAGGCCGCTGGCTTCACGTTTTCCTTCCCAACCTATCCCGCCTCGCTCGCGCAGCTGATGCAGAGCAAAAGCTGGCGCGGTTAGCGGCACCGCCTCAGGCCGAGACACCGAGAGCCGGTTCGGTCTTTACCCTTGCGAGCGGCGGGAACGCCAGTGCGATCGCCGCCGCGCCCAGCCCGACCAGCGCGGATCCAATGAAGAGCCACGAGTAGTTGTGGAACGTGTCGAAGATCCAGCCGCCGATCAGAGGCCCGAATGCCATACCGAGGCTGGACAGCATTGTGGCTGCGCCGAACACAGTACCGATGATACGCGGCCCGAAATATTCCCGCGCAAGCACGGCATAAAGCGGCATCACGCCGCCATAGGCACTGCCGAAGATAATCGCGAGAACATAGAATTCGCCGAGCCGGCTGACGAAGAGATAGGTTGCCAGCGCGATCGCCTGGACGAGCAGGCCGGTAACGAGGACGGGCTTCACCCCGATCCTGTCGGCAAGCCCACCATAGAGAAGCCGGCCGCCGAGCCCCGCAAGCCCCTCGACGCTGTAGATGCTGACGGCAGCCATCGGTGCGATGCCGCAGATCGTGGCATAGCTGACCATGTGGAAGATCGGGCCGGAATGCGCGGCGCAGCAGGCAGCGAACGTCAGGCCGAGCACAATGAATTGCGGTGAGCGGAACACCCGCGAGAGTTTGGGTCGCTCGCCGTTCGATATAGTGGCGACGGCACCGTCGCTCGCTTCAGCCGGCGGGCGCCGGACGAGCAAGGCTGCGGGTATCAACAGCACCCATGCCGTGATGCCGATCAACAGCATTGCGGTGCGCCAATCATAAGCAGAGATAAGCAGGCGCGCGAAGGGCGAGATCGTCATCGGCGCGACACCCATGCCAGCAGAAACCAATGAGACGGCAAGGCTGCGGTTCTTCTCGAACCAACCTGTCGTCGTGGCGATCATCGGTGCAAAGAACGTGCTGGCCGCAAGTCCGACGAGAATGCCGTAGGTCAGCTGAAATTGCAGAAGGGTCTCCGCGCGGCTTGCCAATACGAGTGCCAGCCCAAGCGCGCCTGCGCCGATGAGAACGACAATGCGCGGACCGAAGCGATCGCTTGCGGCGCCCCAGAGAAAGCCGCCAATGCCCATAACAATGAAATTGAGCGTCATCGCAGCCGCGATACCCGCGTGTGACCAGCCAGTCTCGATGGCGATCGGCTCCTGGAAGATCGCCAGTGAGAACATCGCGCCGAGCGCAACGCAGGTCATCAATGCCCCGGCCGCGACAATAATCCAACGGTACGGTATGCTCATAACTTCCGCAGCCTCCCTGCCCAAGTTGACGAGGCGCGCACTCTTTGCGCGCTTGCAAGCTAAGACGTTCGCACAGCCGCATTTTCGACAACGCCGTCGTGCTTTTTGTGCGATACCTCGGCAAACTCCCCTGCCAGCTTCATATCATGCGTTACCAACGCTGCGGGAGCGGGCTGCAGATTTTACTTCCTGTGGTTGTCCAAGGCAGCCATCAGCAGTTCAGCAAAAGGGTAGAAAATTCCTACCTCGCCGACACAGCGCGCACAATCCAGTGCCGGTTTATGGTTAACGGCCCCTGAATTTGCTCAAATGAGGCAGTAATTATGGCGATCACGCAAAATTATTTTCGTTAGTTTTGTGATCGTGGGTTGCGTGGATTTGGCCTTGCAAAAAACGTTCTAATTTTACTTGATTTCATTATCTTTTTTCCCATCTCCTTGTTTTTTAGCGACTCCATGTCGCGCATCTTGCCATCACAAATATTACGCTTTGTAATATTCCGTGATAATTGGGGGCACTTTTTCGCCACACTTGGCCGGATTCAACCCTCCCACCGCCCACAAGGCGCGAGTTCAACAGTTGAGGGACAATCCGTTTTGAAGAAAATTTGCCGTTCTGTTATCGCAGCAGCAACTATTGCAGCCTGTTCTACCATCCTTCCCGTTGAAGGATTTGCTGCAAATGGTTGCGGTGGCGCTTCATGGTACGCACTTCGCTCCAAAACCGCTTCCGGGGAACGTATGAACCCGACCATCAATACTGCAGCACATCGTTCACTGGCATTTGGTACGAAGCTGAAAGTTACCAACCGTAGAAACGGACGCAGTGTCGTCGTCCGCGTCAACGATCGTGGCCCATTCATTCGTGGCCGCGTCCTCGATCTCTCCCGCGCCGCCGCCCAGAACATTGGTATGGTCAGCAGCGGCACCGCGAAGGTCTGCTACGAGGTCATAGGCTAAAGCATCTGTCGGCCCGAGGGGTCCGCTTGCTCTTGCCGCCAATCGCGAGTACGACGCGATTGAAGACTTGTGTACAATCTGCTGCGTCTGTCGCGCTTCCTGCAGATTGTTCACAAGCCCGGTATTTTGACCCGAGGCGACTAGGAGCTGTGTGAATGCGTTTGGGCGGACGGCTCGAAGGGGCGATTTCGGTTCTTGCAGATATCGATGCCCGCAGACGGCCTGTAGCCGATGCATTGAAGGACTGGGGCCTCGCTCATCGCTTCGCCGGATCCGGCGATCGCGCGGCGATCGGCAATATTGTCTATGATGCGCTTCGTATGCGCCTCTCCCACGCGTGGCTGATGGACGACGATAGCGCATCCGCCATCGCCCATGCCGTCATGTTCCGGCAGTGGGGCTTCACGCCGGAAAGCCTTGCGGCGGATCTCACGGACGACAAGTTCGCGCCAAGCCCGCTTTCCGAAGCGCAGCTCTCCGCCTTCAACAGCCGCCGGCTGGCCGACGCCCCGGCTCATGTTCAGGGCGATATTCCCGAATGGGTGCAGTCCTCCTTTGAACGTGCCTTCGGCGATCAGTGGCTCGCCGAGGCGCAGGCCCTTGCCGGGCGTCCCACGCTCGATTTGCGCGCCAACATCCTCAAAGCCACCCGCGACAAGACGGTCAAGGCGCTCGAAAGAGCCGGCGCACACGAGGCCGCGATCGCGCGGTACGGCATCCGGATTCCCGCCGGCGAAGGAGCCTCACGGCTTCCAAACGTGACAGCCGAGCTTTCGTTCCAGAAAGGCTGGTTCGAAGTACAGGACGAGGGATCGCAGATCGTTGCCGATCTCGTGCTTCCCAAAGACGGCGAACAGGTTCTCGATTACTGCGCGGGCGGCGGCGGCAAGACGCTCGCCATGTCGGCGGCCATGCACAACAAAGGCCAGGTCCACGCCTACGATGCGGATCGCAAGCGGCTCGCTCCGATCATCGAGCGGTTGAAGCGTGCGGGAACCCGCAATGTCCAAGTGCATGATGACGCCAAGGCCTTGAAGAGCCTCAGCGATCGCTGCGACAAGGTGCTCGTCGATGCGCCATGCACGGGAACCGGCACATGGCGGCGGCGGCCTGACACCAAATGGCGGCTGACCGCCAAGAACCTCGATGAGCGCACCGCCCAGCAGCAAGATGCACTCAAGCAGGCCAGTGCCTTTGTCCGCCCGGGCGGCGAGCTGATCTATGTGACCTGCTCGGTGCTGCCGCAGGAAAACGAGGAACAGGTCCGGCGATTCACCACCGAGAACGGCGACTACGAAATCGTCAGTGCCCTGCCTGCCTGGGATGGACTATTCGGAAAGGACAGTCCACGGCCCCGCTCGTCCGACAGCAGGACCATCACCCTGACGCCCGCCTCCACCGATACAGACGGTTTCTTCTTCTGCCGCATGCAGAGGAAAGGCTGAGCATTCACTCGGCGCGCCCCAGCAACGGCGGCGAATATACTTAAAATCATTCCAAACTAGAGTGTTTGACACCAGTTTGCTTTTGGGCGAAGAGATTTTTCGTCGGACCTCAGACGGAACGTCCGCGCAGGAGAGGATTATGAAACTCAACAAGAATTTTTGCGCAGCTGTGGCGCTGGCGGTGGCCCCAACCGCTCTGCTTGCCATTCCCGCCTACGCGGCACCGGATGCTGCTGCAGTCGTCAAGCATTACGCCGAAGTTGCACATGCCAAGTACGAAGACTCGCTGACCACGGCGAAAGCTCTCGACGCGGCAATCGACGCCCTGCTCAAGAACCCGACCGATGAAACATTGAAGGCTGCCCGCGCCGCCTGGATCAAGGCTCGCGTCCCTTACCAGCAGACGGAAGTCTACCGCTTCGGCAACCCGATCGTCGACGACTGGGAAGGCAAGGTCAACGCCTGGCCACTGGACGAAGGCCTGATCGACTATGTCGACCCGTCCTACGGCACCGAGAGCGACGAGAACTCGCTCTATGTGGCCAACGTCATTGCCAACAAGACGATCAAGATCGACGGCAAGGACGTTGACGCGTCCAAGCTGACGCCTGAATTCCTGTCTGGCACGCTGGCAGAAGCCGGCGGCGTCGAAGCCAATGTCGCAACGGGCTACCACGCGATCGAGTTCCTGCTCTGGGGCCAGGACCTCAACGGCACGGGTCCAGGTGCTGGCAACCGCCCTGCGACCGATTATGACCTCAAGAATTGCACGCACGGCAATTGCGATCGCCGCGCAGAGTATCTGAAGTCCGCCTCCACGCTTCTCGTTTCCGACCTTCAGGAAATGACCAACAACTGGGCTCCGGATGGCGAAGCCACCAAGCATGTCGAAGCAGACCCGAAGGCCGGCCTCGTTGCCATCCTGACCGGCATGGGTTCGCTCTCCTACGGCGAGCTGGCCGGCGAGCGCATGAAGCTCGGCCTGCTGCTGCACGATCCGGAAGAAGAGCACGATTGCTTCTCCGACAACACCTACAACTCGCACCTCAACGACGCGATCGGCATCGCCGCCGCTTACACCGGCGATTACACGCGCGTCGACGGCACGAAGATAAAGGGTCCGTCGCTGCATGATCTCGTCGCAGCCAAGGACAACAAGCTCGACAAGGACATGCAGGCGAAGCTGAAGAAGACGCTCGATGCGATGCAGGTCATGGCGAAGCGCGGTCAGAATGTCGAGAAGTACGACCAGATGATCGGCGAAGGCAACAAGAAGGGCAACGCCGTCGTTCAGGCTGCCATCGACGGTCTCGTCGACCAGACCAAGTCCGTGCAGCGCGTTATTGCCGCACTCGATCTCGGCACGGTGAAGCTTGAAGGTTCCGACAGCTTGGATAACCCTAGCGCGGTCTTCCAATAAGTGAAAAGGCGGGCCGCTTTGTTTGGCGGAGCGGCCCGAACCCCCGATGCCTTCCAGACCGGCCCCTCGTCTTCTCGGTAGCGCAGTGTTCTGCGCCGCGATTGCCGGATTTTCTGTCGCCCTGGCGTCCGATTTCGATCTCCCGACAAAGCGAACCGATCTTTCCGAGGCAGATATGAAACGCGTCGCCGATGTGACGCGACCGACCACCGATTTTTCCAAGGTCGAGCAATACGAGGCGATGCAGGCCGGCGGCGCCACCTCCATCGATCCGGTCACAGAGGATTCCTTTTCGCATATTTCCGCGACGATCCCCTTTGAGGAAGAACAGCCGTTCCGTCTTGGAAATGCCCTCTTCAAGAAGCTCTGGGTTTCCGCCCCCTCCTCGACGCAGGCCTCGGATGGCCTGGGGCCGCTCTTCAACGCCCGCTCCTGCATGAGTTGCCATTTGAATGACGGCCGCGGAAAGCCCCCGGAAGGCGGCGTCAGCGCCACCTCGATGTTCCTGCGCCTATCGCGCGCGGCGATCACGCCGGAGGAGCAACGCGCAATCGCCACCGCCGAGACCGTCAACTTCCCCGACCCTGTCTATGGCCACCAGTTGCAGGATCTTGCAGTTCCGGGTCTTCCCTCCGAGGGCAAGATGGCGATCCGCTACACCGAGGAGCCTGTGAGGCTTGGCGACGGCGAAACGGCCTCGCTGCGCCGTCCGACCTATGCGGTGACCAACCTTGGCTACGGGCCACTCGACCCCGCGACAACGATCTCGCCACGCGTCGCGCCCGCGATGATCGGGCTTGGCCTGATCGAGGCCATTCCCGAGGCGGACATCCTAGCCCACGCCGATCCGGACGATGCGAACGGCGACGGCATCCATGGCAAGGCGGCGATCGTGCGTGATCACCGCACCGGTAAGATCGCGCTCGGTCGCTTCGGTTGGAAGGCCCAGAATGCAAGCGTGCGTGATCAGAGCGCCGATGCCTTTTCCAACGACATTGGCATTTCGAACTCCGACCGGCCCGACCCACACGGCGACTGCACAAAAGCCGAAGCAGAGTGCCAGAAGATGCCGACAGGCGTGCAGAAGCGCCTAGGCAAGGAGGAGGCGCCCGGCCCGATCCTCGACCTCGTCACCTTCTATTCCGCCAACCTGGCCGTCCCTGCGCGGCGAAAGGCGAGCTTTCCGGCAACCCTGCGGGGCAAGAAGATCTTCTACCAAAGCGGCTGCATCTCCTGCCACGTGCCGAAGTTCGTCACGCGCCGCGACAGCGCCGACAAGGCCCAATCCTTCCAGCTGATCTGGCCCTATTCCGACTTGCTGCTGCATGACATGGGCGACGGTCTTGCGGACGGACAACAAGTCGGAAGCGCCAACGGTCGTGAATGGCGCACGCCGCCACTATGGGGTATAGGTCTGACCCAGACTGTCAGCGGGCACAGCTTTTTCCTCCACGACGGACGCGCCAGAAATCTCACCGAAGCGATTCTCTGGCATGGCGGCGAGGCGCAAAAGGCGCGTGACGCTTTCGCATCCCTGCCGAAGGATGACCGGCAGGCACTGATTACATTCCTGGAGTCCCTTTGATGCGCCTTTGGCAACCCCTTGTTCTCTCCCTTGCCCTTGCTGCCTCCGCTGCCGCCCAGACCACTGTACCGCAAGCCGGCCTGAACGAGGAGGCGGTATCCGCAGTGATGCAGCGGGCAGTCGATGACGTAATCCGCCCTGGCTACCGCAATGCCCAGCAATCGGCAGCGCGCCTGACAACGGCAATGAAGGACCTCTGCGATGACGCGACCCAGCAGACACTCGACAAGGCGAAATCGGCCTTCGACGACACGATCCGTTATTGGTCGGTCATAGAGATTGTCCAGACCGGGCCGGTTATCCAGGACAATCTCTTCGAGCACATCCTTTTTTATCCCGATCGCAAGGGCGTCGGCCTGAAACAAGTTCAGGCTCTGATCGCCAAGGCCGACCCCAAAGATGCGACAGTCGACGCAATCGCCGGCAAGAGCGTGGCGCTGCAGGGACTGACGGCGCTTGAGTACGTGCTTTACGGCACCGGCTCCGAAGACCTGACCAAGCAGAAGAACAGCTTCCGATGCCTCTATGGCGCTGCAATTGCCGGCAACGTCCAGCGCGAGGCCGGCGAAGTCGTCGCGGCCTGGGAAAAGCCTGATGGCGTGCAGGCGAGCTGGAAGCATCCGGGCCCGCAAAGCGCAGACTTCATGGACAACAAGGAAGCGGTGACCGCGCTGCTCGGGATTCTCGTTCATGGCGCGGAGACCGTCCGCGACCAGCGGCTCGAGCAGTTCTACAAGGGCAAGGACACCACACCACGTCCGCGCATGGCGATCTATTGGCGCTCCCACAACACGTGGAAGTCGATGACGGCCAACCTCGAAGGATTGCGCACGCTCTGGCAAAAGGCCGGCATGGCCGAGCTTTTACCTGCGGACAAGAAGCCCATCGCCGATGCGATCGATGCCAGCTTCAAGTCGCTGCTGGAGACCGTGCCGAAGCTCAACCCGGATATCGAAGTTGCGACCAGTGCCGAGGAGAAAGCAAAGCTCGATGCCCTTCTCGTCAGTACGCGCGAACTGATCACCAAAATCAGCGATGATTACGGCGCAGCGATCGGCCTGTCAGCCGGCTTCTCTTTCTCGGACGGCGATTGAGGCCATGTGGAATAGCTCGGCGATCGACCGGCGCAGTTTCGTGAAAGCCGCCGGACTGACATTCCTGGCCGCTCTCCAGCCACGTGCGCTCATGGCGCTGGAACGCGCGGATGCTGTCTATGCATCTGGTATGCGAACGGCAAACGGATCCTACGCCGTTGCCACCGTTTCGGAGCGCGGTGAAATCATCGATCAAGTCGCACTTCCGGCACGAGCGCATGGCATGGCCTTCAGCCAAATGACGGGAAAGACTGTCGCGTTTGCCCGCCGCCCCGGCACCTATGCGATGATCTTCGATTCTCGCAGCAGGAAAGAGCCGATCATCATCACGGCTGCCGAGGGTCGCCACTTCTATGGCCATGGCGCCTTTTCACCGAGTGGCCGGCTTCTCTATGCCAGCGAGAACGCCTTCGACACCAACCGTGGCGTGATCGGCCTTTACGACGCGACGAGCCGTTTTGAGCGTATCGGCGAGTTCGAGACCTACGGCGTCGGTCCGCATGACATGACCGTGTCTGACGACGGGCGCATGCTGATCGTCGCCAATGGCGGGATCGAAACGCATCCGGACCTCGGCCGCACGAAGCTCAACCTATCCAGCATGCAACCGTCGCTGACGCTGATAGGCGCGGCAACGGGAACGCTGATCGAAAAACGCTCCTTGCCATCGCAGTGGGCGCAACTCTCTACACGGCACGTCGATGTCGACGACAGCGGCCGCATCTGGTTTGCCTGCCAATACGAGGGCCATCGCAACGACCTGCCGCCGCTCGTCGGCTCGTTTGCGAAAGGCGAGGATCTGCGCTTTGTCGATCTTCCGGAAGAGACCACACGCCGGCTCGCAAACTATGTCGGCGCCATCGCAATCAATCGGATGGAAGGGCTGGTCGGCGTCACCTCCCCCAAGGGCGGTGCTTCCGTGACGATCGATGCGAAGAGCGGTCGGGTGCTCCATGAGGAGTTCGTGCCGGACGCGGCAGGCATTGCCGCTGCCAGGAGCGGTTTTGCCGTGTCGTCCTATGAAGGCGGGTTTCTATCAACGCAGAGCGACGTCGCCTGGGACCAGCATATCGTACGAATTGCGACCATCTGAATTGTGCGCAAAAGATCGCTAGCGATCTGGTTCACGGATATGAGCCGCCCTATGTCAGGCGAATGAGCAGGACCCTGACCTACGTCGTCTTCGTCGCAATCGCGCTGGGTGGAGGCGTGGTTATCGGCGTCAGCAATCCGCCCGGGGAATGGTACCAATCTCTCGTCAAGCCGGCGTTCAATCCACCTGATTGGATTTTCGGGCCCGTCTGGCTCGTTCTCTATGCGCTGATCGGCATTGCCGGGGCGCGGACGTGGCTGCGCGGACACCTCTCGATCGGCATGCTCGTCTGGGCCTGGCAAATGGTGCTGAATTTTCTCTGGTCTCCATCCTTCTTCGGCTTGCGGATGCCATCGGCTGCGTTCGTCGTGATCGTTTTGCTGCTGGCGCTGATCCTTGCCTTTGTCGTCAACCGCTGGAAATCGGACCGAATTTCGGCGCTGCTCTTCATTCCCTATGCCGTCTGGGTGAGCTTCGAGGCGCTGCTCAATGCCTCGATCGTCTATTTGAACTAGCAATTTGCCCGCCGCGCGACACGAGCGAATAGTTATCGATCCGCGAGAAAGTCGAGCAATCGCCGTTGAAGAACAGCGCGGCTGGATCATAGGCCGCGAGCAACCGGTCGGAAAAAAGGTGCTCGTCGCCCGGATAGAGGAAAAGCCTGACCTCAGCCGACTCGCCGGCCAGCGCCTTCGCCGCCTCGATATCACCGTCTCCCACGAAGAACGGGTCGGCGTCCATTGCATGGATCTGCGCGGGCAGGGCTTTCGGCCAAGCCGAACCGAATTCCGAACGCGGCAAGCAGGCGTGAAGGAAGATCGCGCCCCGCGCGCCGGGACGCGTCTGAGCCAGATACTGCGCCGGGAGAACACCGAGGGAGAGACCGACATAGACGAGCTCACTCGCAAGCGCATCCACGGCGCGGGCTCCGCGTTGGATAATCTCGCCGAAGCCGATCTCCTGAGCATGCTGCACACCCTGCTCCGAGGTGTCGACGTCCGGCCGGCAAATAGGTCGGGCGTATGAACGACGTGTCCACCGGCTCGCAGGTCTGCAGCAAAAGCGATAACGCCCTGCGTCAATCCAAGCGCGTGGTGAAATAGCACAACTTCTACCATGGCGGACCTCCCGATTGTTTCTCGCGGGCGAAACAGGCAGCGTCTCAACCGGCGCGGGCGACCCAGTCGTGCCAATCATCCTCGCTGCCGTGGAACACGTTCAGGTCGATCCGACCGTCGACACCGTGCGAGATGCCGGAGCCCGAATACTGCCAGAATACCCACCGGCGTCCGGGATAGACCTTGGAGGGGTGTGCCGCAACCGAACGCAGCCAGAAAGGATAGTTCAGGAACGCGCCCTTCAGGTTGTCACGGTAGAAGTCCGGCGCCGTATAGATGATCGGCCGCTGGCCGTAGTGCCGCTCTAGCTTGTCCATGAAGACCTGCATCTTCTCGCGAACCTTCTCGGGCGAGACGCGCCGCTTGCAGCTCGACTCGCCGTTCCATTCGACGTCGATAACCGGTGGCAAGGCTCCGGCTTCCCGGGGAACGTTGCGGATGAACCAGTCCGCCTGTTCGCCTGCCGTGCGGCACCAATAGAAGAAGTGATAGGCGCCACGCTTCATTCCGGCCTGCTTGGCGTCCCGCCAGTTCTTTCGGAACATCGGATCAAGATGATCGCCGCCATCAGTCGCCTTGATGTAGACGAAGTTCGCGCCCTGCGTCCTCAGCTTCTGCCAGTCGATGTCACCCTGCCATCGCGAAACGTCGACGCCATGAACGGCGAGCTTTCGCGGCGACGACGAGCCGAAGTTAATGGGTTTGACGTCACGGAAACGGTGATTGTAGATCCGCGAACGTGTCCGCGGCGCCTCGTCGGCTTCGGGTGCTGCGGGCGCCAATACGGCCGGCGCCACTGTTTCAACCGGCCTTTCGGAAGGCATGGGCGCAGCGACCACGCCTGCCTGCGGCATGAAGGCTTGCGGCTGGGGGACCGGGCCGGCCCAAGCCAATTCCTCCTGTCGCGGCGCGGCTGACGCTGGCGTCTCCGCGACATCAGCCGACGGCACCGTCGTTGCCGGCACGGGAGCGCTTGGGCGCGTGACCGAATTGGTCATCTCACGCGATGGCGCTCCTGCAACGAGGCTGTCCGGTCCCAAACTGGACGTGCAGCCTGACAAAGCAAGGCAAGCAAGGAAGAAAGCTGACGCAGCCGATAGACGCATAAGAACCCGCACGCAAAACAACTGTCGACGGCAGATTCGCTGCCACCGGGGAACCACTGAGAAGCAATGGCTAACGGAGATTTACCAAAAAAGACTGAATCCAATCTTTACGCCCGGCGCTGGCACGCGCGGTCAAACGGTAGGCGGCAGCAAATCGCGCGGGAGCGCTGCGCCAACTGATTTCCGGGAACCGCTTGTCTGACGCGGCGCACCATGCCACTTTCGCGCTCGCAAGAAAGGCGAAACGATGACTGACAACGACAGTGGCGATTTCCACGAGCGGATTCGGAAAAACTTTGCGCGCCAGGCGGCGATGCACACGATCGGCGCCGAATTGACGCGCGTCGAGCGGGCAATGGTGGAGATTGAGCTGCCATTCGACGTCAAGCTCACTCAGCAGCACGGGATCCTGCATGCCGGCGTGATCTCAGCTGCCCTCGATTCTGCCTGCGGTTTTGCCGCCTACAGCGTCATCGATGCCGAGGCATCCATTCTGACGATCGAATTCAAGGTCAATCTGCTGTCGCCGGGGCGTGGTGATCGCTTCCTCTTTCGGGGCGAGATCACCAAGCCGGGATCGAACATCATCGTTGCGGACGGGCGCGGTTACGCGATCGGCGACGGACCGGCAAAGCTGATCGCTTCCATGACAAGCACCATGATGATCATCCGTGGCAGAGAGGGCATTTCGGGATGAAGTTTGAGCTGAAATCGGTCGCCGGCAAGTCCATTCTCTTCGTGATGGCGGCCGAGGCCGAGTATGGTCCTTTCCTGCGCTCTCGCTTCGAGCCGCTGATGACAGGGGTCGGTCCGATCGAGGCGGCCATCGTACTCACCCGGGCGCTCGCGCAATTGGAGCAGACCGACGAGTTGCCGCAGCTGGTCGTGTCGCTCGGTTCGGCCGGGTCGGCAAAGCTCGAACAGACCGAGGTCTATCAGGCAACCTCCGTTTCCTATCGCGACATGGACGCATCGCCGCTCGGCTTCGAGAAGGGGCGCACGCCGTTTCTCGACTTGCCCGCCATCGTCGATCTGCCACTCAGAATACCAGGCATTCCCGAGGCGAGCCTCTCAACCGGCGGCAATGTCGTGTCGGGACAGGCCTATAACGGTATCGCCGCAGACATGGTCGATATGGAGACCTTCGCAATCCTGCGCGCTTGCCAGGCATACCAGCTGCCGCTGATCGGCCTACGCGGGATTTCCGACGGCGTGGAAGAGCTGCAGCATATTTCCGGCTGGACGGAATACCTGCATGTCGTCGACCGCAAGCTGTCTTATGCCGTCGACAGCCTGTTTACGGCGCTGGAGGACGGCGTATTCTGGTTCTAGAGCCTGCAAAACAGGGACAATCAGGACAATAAAATCCTCCAGCGAAGGATTTCGCGCATTGCAAGACCGGGTGCTTTTCATTAAAGGCTCGCCATGACCCAGACAGCACATCCAGACAGCGTTCTCATCGTCGATTTCGGCAGCCAGGTAACCCAGCTGATCGCACGCCGCGTGCGCGAAACTGGGGTCTACTGCGAGATCGTTCCCTTCCAGTCCGCCGAAGAAGGCTTCAAGCGCCTGCGGCCGAAGGCCGTGATCCTGTCCGGCAGCCCGGCCTCGACGGTCGATGAAGGCTCGCCCCGCGCGCCTGATATCATCTTCGACAGCGGCCTGCCCGTTTTCGGCATCTGCTACGGCCAGCAGACGATGTGCATGCAGCTCGGCGGCAAGGTCGAGAGCGGCCACCACCGCGAATTCGGCCGCGCCTTCCTCGAGGTGGACGAAGACAGCGCCCTGTTCGAAGGCCTCTGGTCAAAGGGTTCGCGCCATCAGGTCTGGATGAGCCACGGCGACCGCGTCACGGCACTCCCCGAAGGCTTCGAAGTCGTCGCGACGTCGCCGAACGCGCCTTACGCCTTCATCGCCGATGAGAAGCGCAAATATTACGGCGTGCAGTTCCATCCCGAAGTCGTGCACACGCCTGACGGCGCCAAGCTGATTGCCAACTTCATTCACAACATCGCCGGCATCAAGGGCGACTGGTCGATGTCGGCCTATCGCCAGAAGGCGGTCGAAGCGATCCGCGAGCAGGTCGGCGACAAGCGCGTCCTCTGCGCGCTTTCGGGCGGCGTCGACAGTTCCGTTGCAGCACTTCTAATCCACGAAGCGATCGGCGATAAACTGACGTGCGTGCTCGTCGATCACGGCCTGATGCGCAAGGATGAGGCGGCCAACGTCGTCGCCATGTTCCGCGAACACTACAACCTGCACCTGGTTCACGTCGACGCTTCCGACAAGTTCATCGGCGAGCTCGAAGGCGTCAGCGATCCCGAGACGAAGCGCAAGATCATCGGCCGGCTGTTCATCGAGACCTTCGAGGAAGAGGCGAAGAAGCTCGGCGGCGCCGACTTCCTCGGCCAGGGCACGCTCTATCCCGATGTAATCGAAAGCGTTTCCTTCACCGGCGGCCCGTCGGTGACGATCAAGTCGCACCACAATGTCGGCGGCCTGCCGGAGCGCATGAACATGCAGCTCGTCGAGCCGCTGCGCGAGCTCTTCAAAGACGAGGTCCGCGTGCTCGGCAAGGAGCTCGGCCTGCCCGATTCATTCATCGGCCGCCACCCCTTCCCCGGTCCAGGTCTGGCGATCCGCTGCCCGGGCGGCATCACCCGCGAAAAGCTGGAGATTCTCCGCGAAGCCGACGCCATCTATCTCGACGAAATCCGCAAGGCCGGTCTCTACGACGCCATCTGGCAGGCGTTTGCCGTGTTGCTGCCGGTCCAGACCGTCGGCGTCATGGGCGACGGGCGCACCTACGAATTCGTCTGCGCACTGCGCGCCGTCACCTCCGTCGACGGCATGACCGCCGATTTCTACCACTACGACATGGAGTTCCTCGGCCGCGCCGCAACCCGCATCATCAACGAGGTGCGCGGCATCAATCGTGTCGTCTACGACGTCACCTCGAAGCCGCCTGGCACGATCGAGTGGGAATGATTTTTGTCTATCCGGCGGTATGTCCTCAATCTCCGAGACGTCAAGGTCGACGGTCGCGCCAGTGACAGGGCTGGATGCTGGGGGATCGAAGCTGTGCAGGAAGGTCCTTTCATAGCGCCAGCGCCCGCTTGAGATCGTCATGCTCGAAAGCACTGGCCATGCGGTTGATCTCCGCCGATCGAGCGCCGACCATCTCGGCGGTGTCCCGCCATGTCGCGGTAACCGCCGCGACTTCTTTGATGATGGTGCGCGCTTGCGGCAGAGTGAGGCCGAAGAACTCCGATGCTGCTTCAAGGAGATCGACGGAGCAGGTGCCCTCGTCGAGATCGATGTTCGTCGTGAGCACCCGTGCCTTCAAATCGGTTGGAACAGGATTGAGGTCGTAAGCCGGAGAGAGCGACCATCCCGCCTTTCCCAACCACAGGAAGCCGTGATTGCGCAGGTGGTCATCGACGTTCGAGATCAGGACGTTGAAGACCACGCGCCGATAGAGAGCATGGGCGTCGGTCTTTCCCTGGGCACCGTGCTGCGCGAGGGCATCGACGATCTCCGGGTAGCTGCCGCGCTCGCCATCCTTGGCGCCCATCATCGCCATCGCTGACAGGAACGGGATACGGGTCGCGCCATCGCGATCGAACCGCCGCGAGAGCATCACCGCCTTGCCGGCGACATCGATCAGCTCGTGGTCGGGAGTGGCGATACCGGCCCGCCCGGCAAGCCGCAGCGCGATCTCCTCCCAGGTCTCCATGCTGTAGTCGTCGGTCTCCTTCGGAAACTTGGCAATGGAGAGGCGACCATGTTGGTCAATGACCGATGCCTTCGGACGCGCGCCGCCGAGGGAGGAGCCGGGGGCAAAGATGAGCTGGAGATCTTCGTCAGTTTCCTCATCTCGGAGAATCCGCTCGGTGATCTGGAGCAGTCTGCCAAGTTCGATCAGGGCGGGAACGCCATCGCGGATCGGCGCCTGAAAAACGTCGTCGCCGACCCAGCGGAAGCGGAGCGCGCCAAGCCTGGTCTCGTCGGCGACACCGAGCAGATAATCGCTCTCCGCGAGGGTGCGAACGGCGCGAGCTTCGCGCTCCGCCAGGCGGCGTTCGGCACGCTGCATCAGGCGGCGACCCCAGGTATCGGGCGCCGAGTCGCCAATGGACCCGAAGGTTGCCAGTCCGGCAGGAGGGGCGAAGGCGCCGCGGGTCAGAGCAAGGGCCGGCTCGAGAGAGAAGCGGTCCGGATCCTCAAGCCACGTATCGTCATATTCGAAGAGGATCGTTTCCGTGCCGCGGACGCGATTGCTTCTCGCCAGTCCAATCGGGCGTGTCCGGCCGTCCAGATCGATATGGACCTCGAAGTCAGCCATCGCGGGACGATCCGGATGACCGCTTGAGATGGATGTGCTTGGGCAGATCGGCGCTGGCCAACGCCTGTCCCACGCTGTCGTTGCTGATGTCGGCGACCTGGCTCAGGCCGCCGAGCAGGCCGAGTGCCTGCAGCACGCCGGCATAGATGCCTATGCTGACATTGGTGTCGCCGGCTTCGACCCTTTGTAGGGTCGACCGGGATGTGAAGGCACGTTCCGCCACGACCGCCATAGGCAGCTTGCGACGGCGGCGGGCGTCGTGGATGTCCGCGCCGAGCTTCCGCAGGGCGCGGCGTACGGCCGCCGGAGGGGTATGTGGAGTAGGCATTTGCCACCTTCGCACTACAGATCGGGTGAATATGTAGCACGAAGATTACAATTTTTCTAGCCCCGACTGGCGTCGATCCCGGTGTTTACGGGCTGTGGGAACTGCCCGGTTCCGCCAGAAAGTTAGCGGTGAAGCGTAGGGGCGGTCGAGCGCGCCCGGCCCCACCCCCCCACCGAGGCACCGCGCTAAAGCGCGCTAGCGGCGTCGGAGGCCACGAAGAACCGCAGGCACGAACTCTCGATCGGGCAAAATCTACTATAGAGAGATGACGGTACTTTTCGGTGGGCTCTGGAGCCGACGACGAGCAGCCGAAAATCAGTTTCGAGAGGCGATCGGCCTCGATAGATACCGAAACCGCGCAAAATATTTCTTGTGCAATTTTTCTTTTAAAATCAACACCGTAAGATTTTGACGGCCCGTGGGTCGGCTTTTCGCGCGTCAATCGAGAAAAAACCAAGCTAGATCAAGGGACTAACTGGGTTTAGAACAATCGAGTGGGAGTGAGGGGGGGTCGGCGGCCATATCGTAGGTTGAGGATCCGGTAGGCGCCTTCGTCCCGGCGGCTTGCGTTGACTGACTACGGTCACACGCTCGCCGAACGGGCCTCCAAGATCTTCGCGGACGCAGAAGAGGCCGAGGACTTCGCCCGCGAAGCCTCCAGCCGCCCGCGAGGCCTCGTGAAACTCGCCGCCCCGCTGTCCTTCGGCGCGCGCTGGGTCGCACCCATGCTGCCGGAGTTCTTTCGATGCTACCCGGACATCGCAATCGACCTTCATCTGACCGATGCGCAGGCAGACCTGATCGGCGACGGCTTCGATGCCGCGCTACGCATCGCCGTTCTGGAAGACTCATCGCTCGTAGCGCGGCTGATCGCACCTGTGCGACGGTTCGTTGTCGCATCGCCGGCCTACATTGCAAGGCATGGCCGTCCGCAGCATCCGCATGATCTCGTCACCCATCAATGCCTCAGCTACAACAAAAGCGCGAAGGACTACGTCTGGCGCTTCACGCACTGGGAAACAGGTGAAGAGTCTGTGATTACGCCCAGGGCCGCTACGGGGAACGAGTGCCGAGGCATTGTTACCGACAGTGCTTGAGGGCCTGGCGATCACCGAACTCCCAGAGTTTATCGCGGCTGAGTATTTTCCGAATGATCAGCTTGAACCTGTTCTCACGGATTGGCGGTTGCCGGAAGGTGGATTGTATTTCGTGACGCCGACCGCTCGCGCACGTCCCGCGAAGGTCTCTGCCTTGGCGGATTTCCTGATCGCCGGCCTGACGGATGCACGCTGGAGGGCGGAAGCGGCGACCGGCTCGCAACCGCCGCAACAGGGAAAGCAGACGTAGGATCAGCGAAAGCGAGCCTACGGCTGCAATTCCGAGCGGTGGCCGGCCTCGATTGTCAATGCTAAAATGACACCCTAGTTGTCAATTCTAGCCGGATCGTGAGCAATCGATCGATTGCTTGGCAGAACTGGACGTCCCGATGAACACTACCAGCGAACAGGACCGTGATACCGCGAGCCCCAGAATACGGCCGCCATTGCTCTTTCTCGGCTGCCTGATCCTGGGGCTCGTGCTCGATCGCGTGCTGCTTCCGCCGTTCGCGTTGCCCGAGACTGCTTGGGTGCGCTGGGTAGCAGGCGGCGGTTTGATCTTCCTCGGTATTGCTGTATTCGCCGCTGGCCTTTGGAACTTCTCCCGGGCCGGGACACCGGTGCCCGGCAATCGGCCTGTACGCGCGCTGGTGACGACCGGTATTCACGGCCTGAGCCGCAATCCCGTCTACGTCGGCATGTTCCTCCTCTATACCGGGATCGGCTTGGCTGCACGCAGTTCGTGGATTCTTATGCTCGTGCTGCCTATTGCCGTCATCATGCGATACGCCGTAGTCGCACGCGAGGAGGCCTATCTCGAACGGCGCTTCGGCGGTGCCTACCGCGATTATAAGGTTCGAGTTCGTCGCTGGCTGTAACCATTGAACGAGCGGGTTGGCTCGATCGCAGGCCTCCCCGGCGCCGAAAAACCGCCGATCTTGTTTCCCGCCGCCCGTCGATTGCTCGCGCGTTGCCGTGCAGGATGTACCGTCTCACCAGATGAGCGGAATCAGACGGTAGCGCACGCGGCGCGCATAATCGTCATAGCCCTCGAGACCCATGCGGAGTGCCTTCTCTTCGACGCCGATCCGGATGCCGAGCAAGAGGGCTAGCAAAGGCGGCGCCGTAGCAAGTCCCCACCAGGAGCCGAGCACGAGCGACGTCCCTGCGATGTAGAAAAGCGCGCCGAAATACATCGGGTGGCGGACGATGGCATAAGGGCCTGTTGTGATGACCGCCTGCCCGCGGTCCCTTTGTATTTTCACGACCGGCGCCGCGAAGCTGTTCGTGCGCATGGTCCAGTATATGAACAATATCGCCGCCAGGAGTAAGCCGCATCCTGCCCACTGCAAGGAAGGTGGCATTTTCGACCAGTGCCAGCGCGCAGCATCCGCTGCCATGAGTCCCATCCCTCCAAACATGAGAAGCAGGATTGGGATGAGGACCAGCTTGTCCGCGAGCGGTTGGTCCCTTTGCACGGGCGGCTTCAGGCGCTCTTGAAGCAAGCCGGGATCGACGCGCGCCATGTGCAGTCCAAATACAACTGAGATGGCGATCATCACGCCCAGATAGAGCCACCCGCCGGTGTAGTCTATCGTTCCTGCGCCACCGAAGATGATCGCGCCCATGAGACCGAACCAGACGATTGTCTGGGCAAGAAGTTTCAGAGCGAGGCTCATTTCTTTCCCTCTCCCGGTCAATGCTATTGACTCTTCCGCATGGGACGTCGCCGCGAGATTTCGCCTCTCATCGCGGTCGGCGACTCAGCTTCCGGCGGCGCATGGCGCCTTCCATGGCGCGCCGCGCATCACCCGATAGGATTCAGCCATCTCCTCGAGACGTGCGTTTCTACTTCCTTGGGCGGAACGACTCCGGCTCCGGCCGCCAGCTGCTCGGCCATTGCGTCGAGGAGCCGGTTCTGTTGCCCGATCATGGCTTCGTAATGGTCGGCCAGAGGCGTAAAGCGCGCTTTGTTCCACGCTCGCTGTGGCGACGCGCAAGCGCGTAGCCCTCCAACAATCGCGCCGCCATCCCTGCGCAGCTCTTGCTGATCCCGAGGTCCTCGGTGATCTGGTCGAGGCTGGGGCAAAGAAGCAGATGCCGGTAAAGCCGGGCGGCGATGGGCGGAACGTCCCAAGGTGCGAGCAGCCGAGCCACATCCTCTACGAACCGCTGCCCGTCCTTGCGTGACTTGTTTGACAAATTCAGCATATACAAGCGAAGTGGCCGGCGGCAAGTGGCCGTCCGAGGAGGAGCCATGCTTCCCTATCTTGTCGCCGCAATCATCGTTATCGGGCTGCCGATGCTCTACGTTGCGGTGCGATACCGCGAGTACCGCAAATTCCTCGCCGGCGCGTTCTTTGTCAGCAGCGGCATGCAATTCTACTTCTACCTGGCGAAGATCCCGATCCCGCTGATGTGGACCAATGCCGTCCAGTCGCCTCACCTTAGCGCCCTACGCGGCACGATCCACTTTGTGCTCTTTCTTGTCTGTCTGTATTTCGGGTGGTTCTTCCGCGCCAAGCACGGCACGGATTAGGGCGGCAGCGCGGAAGACGGTAGCGCGGCCTCGGTGGGTTTTCACCGCCGATGTCGTCGCGTGGATTGCCTCTATCTCGTCGCTGCCGCGCATGTTTTCTGGCGCCGTTGGGTTTCAGTGAATCCGATCCTCTTGGGCGCAACAGCGCTCTAACGGGCGCAGTCCGCACGTCCTATTTTCCAGCCTCGCGGCGGGCGGCATCTACCAGGCCGTCCAGCCACCTGATGACCGTTGATCATCGGATTCGGTTTCGTCTTCGCGAGATCTTCAGCCGGTTTGCCGTTCTGGGTCTCCCGTTTCTGGCGGAGTTGCGGCGGAGAGCACCTCGCATTCGCGTTGCCGTGCGTCCCGCCGACAACGGTCGCGTCCAAGCTCAATTTGAAAACGGGGATCTTGATCTAGCACTGATTACGCCAGAGGAGGTGCCGCCTGACGTACACGCCCGGTGCTTGTTCGACGAGTGCTATATCTGCGCGCTGCGCGCCGATCATCCCGATGCGGCGACCGCGCCTGTGACAATCGATAGGTTCTGCGCTCTCGATCATGCGCTCGTATCTTACGGCGGCCAGCAATTCTGGGGAGTGACGGACGATGCTCTGGCGAAGCTCGGAAGAGAACGCCGAGTCGTGCTGTCGGTCGCCAGCTTTCTGGCGCTCGCCAAGGTGCTGCGTATGACCGATCTGATCGCCGTCATTCCGCGCCGTCTGGTGGGGGACGGCGACGGGCTCGCAATGTTTGCACCTCCAGTCAATCTCCCCGGCTTCAGCAAGCTCGCGGTCTGGCACGAACGCACGCATCGCGATCCCGGCCACCGCTGGGTGCGATCGATCCTCTTTGAGACGTGCGGCGCTCTGGAAGCGAACGATAGCTCCCTTGCTTGAGATCAAGACCGCCCTACAATCCGATCAGAAATCGAGGGACTGCTGCGCCGGTTTCGGCGGCACCATGCTGACGCCCTCAAGTTCGAGCATCCTCTGCTTCGATGACGAACCGCCCGGTGCGGAAAAGCCGCCGATCTTGTTTCCGGCCGCAAGTACACGATGGCACGGGATGATCAACGCCACCGGATTTTTCGCCATCGCCTGGCCGACATCGCGCGCCGCCTCCGGCCCGGCGCCGAGTTGCTTTGCAAGAGCGCCATAAGTCGTCGTGTGGCCCCAGCCGACCTGCCGCGCGGCATCATAGATTTGCTTGAACAAGGGGTCCTGGCCAGTGAGGTCGAGCTTGATGGCCGAGAAGTCCGTCGGCTCTCCCTGGAAATAGCGCTTTACCGCCGCTACGGCGTCTGTGATGGCGGGCGTTGGCGTCGCGGGCTCGGCGCCCGGAATGCGACGCAGGAGAAGGCGCTCGGTCGAATCTGCACTCGACGTCGGCAATTGGAACCGCGTGATGCCGATAGCGTTCCAGGCAATGCCGCAGAAACCGCCGACGGTTTCGAAGATCAGATAGTGGTGCGTTGCCTGTTTCATCGTCACTGCCTCCATGCTGGATCACCCTGAAAATCGTGCAGCCGAGCGCTGAATTCAACCCGTTTCTTGCGCAGCACCAAACGCTACCGCCGCGACTCACAATAAATGTTCTCTTTTCGTTCTGTGGTGCGAGATCAGATGATACGATCCCCACATTCCGTGGAGAACGAAAGGTCGAGCGGATGTCCCGGTAGCCGGTCATGCACGAACAGAGTCTACAGATATCCTTCGAGTTCGCTTCCCCGAAAATCAGCCCGCGCGCATTACGCTTCGACAAGGAGAATCTCTTCTTTGCGATTTTGCCGGACGGACAATCGCTTTGCGAATGCCTGGAGATCCAAGGCGGCTGCAGCTGGATCACCTTCCCTTCCCTCGCCGCGTCCACCCGAGCTTCTGCATGTCTCGCTCTACAACGTCGAACAGAGCGCGCGGATTTCAGATGCAGTGATCTTCGCGGCCTGTCGGGTAGGCGTCGAAATGCGCAATCTCGGAGAAGACGCCAGAATAAATCGCAACTTTCAGCCACATGCGACGCGGCTCTACGATAGCCAGGTGATGCCGCGTGTCACTGTGCAGACACGCGTGGTCGTCGCCGCGCGCGAATTCGTGCTGCTCCGCAATCGCCCGGGCGACATGGCTACGAGTATGTCGATCGTTGGCCGCTGCGGGCGCAAGGATAACGGCTTGCCTCGGGCTATTGAAGTCGCTTAAAGCTCCTGCGACGACGGCATGAAGCGGAGAACAACATGAATGCGTCCGAGATCATCATTGCGGGCGACACGGCGGGTGTCGAATGGCGGCTGCCCGTTCTCCGTTTCAAGGGCAGCGATCCAGCGGCACAGAAGGTCTATATTCAGGCCGCTCTGCACGCCAACGAACTGCCGGGCACGGCCCTGGTGCACTTTCTGTGCGAAAAATTGCGCCAGTCCGAAAGTGCCGGCCAAATCAGAAGCGACATCATTGTCGTCCCACATGCCAACCCGATCGGTGCGGCCCAGTCTCATTTCGGCGAACTCCAAGGCCGGTTCGATCTTGGATCGCGCACCAACTTCAACCGCGAATTTCCGCTGATCTCGGTGAAGGATCGCGACGGACTGCTTGAGAACCTCGAGCGCCTTTCGGCCGTCGACAAACTGAAGCGCCAGCTGCTGCACATGGCGCTCGGCTGCGATCTGGTAATCGACCTGCATTGCGATGATGAATCACTGCAGTATGCCTACATCGACGAGGCGTTCTGGCCTGAGGCGGCCGACCTGGCCTCCGCGATGGAGATGGAAGCCGTTCTTCTGTCCGACGGCGAGAGTTCCGCCTTCGAGGAGGCCGTCGGTTTTGCCTGGAAATGCGAGACGTCGGAGAAGCAGTCGCGCTTGCCCGGCAAGCTGTCTGTAACCGTCGAACTTCGCGGCCGCCGTGATGTCTATCCTGACATGGCGAAGAAGGATGCCGAGGGATTGTGGAAGTTTCTGGCGAGCCGCGGCGCAATCGACGTCACCGTCTCGCTGCCCGCTTTCGATGGCCCCGCCGTCCCACTCGACAATATCGAGATGGTCCGTGCGCCGGAGGCCTGCACGGTCCTGTTCCACCGCAATATCGGCGAATGGGTTGGCCAAGGCGACGTGCTTGCGACGTTGATCACCCGCCCCGGCATGGCTGACGGCAGCGTCGAGATTCGTGCGCCGCAGGCTGGCCTGATTGTGATGCGCACCTCTCAACGGCTCGTTCGTCGCGGCGCCGACATGATGAAGATTGCTTGCAAGACCGCCAGCAAGGCGACACGCAAGCCTGGAACGCTGGAGAACTAAGTGACCGTCACCATCTACGGCATCAAGAACTGCGACACCATGAAGAAGGCCCGCAACTGGCTGGAAGAGCATAACGTCGCCTACCAGTTTCATGACTACAAGGCCGTCGGAATCGATCGCGCACACCTGCAGGCCTGGACAAAAGAAGCCGGGTGGGAAACGGTGATTAACCGGGCTGGCACGACCTTTCGCAAGCTGCCTGAGGCCGAGCGCGAAAATCTCGACGAGGGCAAGGCGATCGCGCTGATGCTGGAGCAGCCATCGATGATCAAGCGGCCGGTTATCGAGGCGGACGGCAAGTTGCTCATCGGCTTCAAGCCCGAGACCTACGGCAGCTTCTTCAAGGCCTGATTGATGTCCAAAACCACGCGCGCCACGCAGGTTCTGAGCAAGGCCGGGATTGCCTTCACGGTCCATAGCTACGACTACGACCCGAATGCAGAGCGAGTCGGTCTGCAGGCTGCGGAAGCACTTGGCGAGGAGCCGCATCGCGTGTTGAAGACGCTGATGGCGGAGGTCGACGGCAAGGCCGTCTGCGTCGTCGTGCCGTCGGATCGCGAGGTCAGCATGAAGAAGCTCGCAAGCGCCTTTGGCGGAAAGTCCGCCAACATGATGAAGCCCTCCGATGCCGAGCGCCTGACGGGCTACCACGTCGGCGGCATCAGCCCTTTTGGACAAAAGAAGCTCGTCCCGACGGCAATCGAAAAGGCAGCGCTGACTGAAACGCACGTCTACATGAATGGCGGGCAACGCGGGCTGCAGGTTCGGCTTGACCCGAAAGACGCACTGAAGACGCTGAAGGCTGCAGCGGCACCCCTCATTGCCTAGTCTTAGCTGAAGCGCGCCAGCAAAGAGGTGAGTGCCGCAGCATCGGCCTCGCTCAGTTTGGCGCCGAAATTGTCCTCGATGGCTTTGGCATAGACTTGCCACATCCGCTTCTGCAGGGAACGGCCGTCCTCGGTAGCGACCACCCATTGTCCGCGTCCATCCTGATCAAAGGTTTCGCGCTGCACCAGCCCCGCCTTCTCGAGGCGATCGATCAGGCGCGAAAGATTGTATTGGGCAAGCATCGTGCGCTCTTCGATTTCGAACGGCCGCAACCTGCCCTGCGGCGACCGCACGAGTTCCCAGAGCACATCGTACCAGCTAAGCGGCGGAAGTCCGGCTGATTTGAGATCCGCCTCGATCTGACCGAGCAGCCGCTGCTGGGCGCGCATCAGCCCGATCCAGGCATCTGTCACCGCATCGGAGGGCGTCGCATCGTTCTGTTTTTCATTCATATATGCATCTACATCTATCTTGAATCCCGGCGCAACGACTATTATATGCAATTGCATCTACAATGGAGATTGCGCCATGGATCATTTGCCTATCCAAACATCCGGTTCGGCTCTGCTGCTCGTCAGCCACCACCTTTGCCCTTACGTCCAGCGCGCCACGATCGCGCTTGCGGAAAAAGGAGTGCCCTTCGAGCGCGTGAACATCGATCTCGCCGACAAGCCTCGCTGGTTTCTCGAGATCTCGCCGTTGGGCAAAGTGCCTCTGCTTTGCATTCGCCACAGCGACGGCAATCAAGACATCCTCTTCGAAAGCAGCGTCATCTGTGAGTATCTGGAAGAGACGCAGGACGGTCACCGCCTTCATGCGGCCGACGCGCTTACGCGCGCCCGTCACCGCGGCTGGATGGAGTTCGGCTCTTCGATCCTGTCCGACCTCTGGGTCTACGAAACCACGCAAGACCGCATGCAGCTGGAGGCGAAACGGCAGGTGCTCGCATCGAAGTTCGCGACCATCGAAACGGAACTGAGGAGTGGTCCCTACTTCGCGGGCGATAGCTTCAGCATGGTCGATACCGTATTTGCGCCGATCTTTCGGTACTTCGACGTCTTTGACGCCATCGGTGACAGCGGCGTTTTTGCCGGCCTGCCGAGCGTCCAGGCCTGGCGGACAGCGTTGTCCGAAAGACCGAGTGTGAAGGCTGCGGTCGGACCGGACTATGCCGACCGGCTGATGGCCTTCCTGAAACGTCACGACGCGGTGCTGTTGCAGCAGCCATCCGTTTCGGCCGCGTGATCCGTGTGTAGATCGATGGCGGCAAAGAGCGCCATCGGTCGACAAGCGAGCTTCAATTTCGCCGCAAAGGGGTCTAAGTCTACCGGCCAATCCGTTTTGTTCGAGGAGTGACTGATCATGAATTTCATGCCGCAAAGCCAGACCTCCGTGGATCCTGCAAAACTTGAAAAGCTGGCGGAAGTGGCCGTCAAGGTTGGGCTGCAGCTGCAAACGGGCCAGGATCTCGTGATCACGGCTCCCGTAGTCGCCCTACCCCTCGTCCGCCTGATCACCAAGCATGCCTATATGGCGGGCGCCGGACTGGTGACGGCATTCTATTCCGATGAGGAATCGACGCTCGCGCGCTACCGATACGGCAACGATCAGAGCTTCGACCGCGCATCCGACTGGCTCTACGACGGCATGGCCAAGGCCTACGCCAGGGGCACTGCTCGCCTCGCCGTCGCCGGCGACAATCCGATGCTGCTTTCGGAGCAGGATCCGGCAAAGGTTGGCCGTGCCAACCGGGCGAACTCCGCCGCCTACAAGCCGGCGCTGGAGAAGATCTCAAATTTCGACATCAACTGGAACATTGTCTCTTATCCCAACCCCTCTTGGGCGGCGCTCGTCTTTCCTGATGATCCGGAGGCCATCGCGGTCGCCAAGCTCGCAAAGGCAATCTTTGCCGCATCGCGCGTCGATGTCGAAGACCCGATCGCCGCCTGGGCCGAGCACAACGGCAGCCTTGCCAAACGATCGAGCTGGCTGAATGGCGAACGCTTCGCTTCCCTGCACTTTACCGGACCCGGCACCGATCTGATGGTCGGCCTTGCCGACGGTCACGAGTGGCACGGTGGCGCGTCGACCGCCAAGAACGGCATTACCTGCAACCCGAACATTCCGACCGAGGAAGTCTTCACGACGCCGCACGCGCTGCGTGTCGAGGGCCACGTCTCGAGCACGAAGCCTTTGTCGCATCAGGGTACGCTGATCGACAATATCCAAGTTCGCTTCGAAGGCGGCCGGATCGTCGAAGCAAAGGCTTCGCGCGGCGCAGAAGTACTCAACAAGGTGTTGGACACCGACGAAGGCGCGCGCCGGCTCGGCGAGGTGGCGCTGGTGCCGCATTCCTCGCCGATCTCGGCCAGCGGCATTCTCTTCTACAACACGCTGTTCGACGAGAACGCCTCGTGCCACATCGCGCTCGGCCAGTGCTATTCGAAGTGCTTCGTCAACGGCGCAAGCCTGACTCAAGAGCAGATCAAGGCCCAAGGCGGCAACTCGAGCCTGATCCATATCGACTGGATGATCGGCTCGGGCCAGGTCGATATCGACGGCATCAAGCCGGACGGCTCGCGCGTTCCGGTGATGCGTCAGGGCGAATGGGCCTGACGGACATCGTGCGCTGACTGAGCCAGACGCTCGCAACCACCATTGCGAAGCCGAAAAGCTGCGCGGGTGTCAGGCTTTGTCCGAGAGCCAGCCAACCGAGAAGGGTGGCGGTGACCGGACTCAGGAAACCCAATGAGGCCGCCGCGGAGGGCTCCAGGCGAGCAAGTCCCCGGAACCACAGCAGATAGGTAAACGCCGCGCCGATCAGGCCAAGATAGGCCATGCCGAGGACATTGGTCGCGGTCGGCGCCGGCAGCGCGGGTTCGAAGAAGAATACGACGGGCGCGAGCAGGATACCGCCGGCCGTGAGCTGCCATGCGGCAAAGGCAAGATTCGAAACCGGCGGAACCCAACGTCGCGTCAGCACGGTGCCGAACGCCATCGAAACCGCGCCGGCAAGACCAGCAACGACGCCGATCAGATCCAGCGCTGCGTTGGGCGTAAGGACAAGCAGGGCGACACCCGTCATCCCGATCAGTCCAGCCCCAACGGCCAGGGCGTGGATCGGCCTGCCGAGGAAAATGCGCGACAACAGGATGACGATCAGCGGCTGAATGGCGCCAACTGTCGCTGCGACACCGCCTGGCAGACGATAGCCCGACACGAACAGCATCGCCCAGAAGAACGAAAAATTGAGGCCGCCGAGCACGAAGGCGCGAAACCACCAGACGCCCCGTGGCAGTTGTCGAACGATCGCAAGCAACAGCAGCCCGGCCGGCAAAGCGCGCAGGAAGGCCACTGTCAGCGGATATCCGTGTGGAAGGAAGGATGTGGTAACGAGATAGGTGCTGCCCCAGATCGTCGGGGCCAACGCCGTCATCAGCACATCGGAAAGTGGCGGTCCAGTTCTCTTCATTTCAAGAATCTCTATTTCAAGATAAATGTCTAGCACATTTTATCTTGACGTCAAGATATGTGATGGTAACGGTCTCCTGAGGAGCTGGCCGATGGATCGCGTTGACAAGATACTTGCGCAGTGGAGCAGGGAACGCCCCGAGCTCGATACCGAGGCGATGGGCATCATGGGCCGGCTGAAGCGGCTGACCACGCATGTCGCCCGCGAGGTCGAACAGGTGCTTCAACAGCACGGTCTCTCCTCCTCCGCCTTCGACGTGCTGGCGACCCTCAGGCGCTCGGGCGCACCGTATCGGCTCTCGCCAGGCGATCTGCTGTCGATGACGATGGTCAGTTCCGGCACGATGACCAACCGGATCGACCAGTTGGAGAAGGCCGGATTGGTCGAGCGTGTTCTCAATCCGGACGATCGGCGGAGCGTGCTCATTGCGCTGACCGAAGCAGGGTTTACCGCCGTGGAAGGCGCCGTTGGCGCCCATGTGGCCAATCAGCAGCGCCTGATGCAGAGCTTTAGCGCGGAGGAGAAGGCTCAGCTGGAAGCCCTACTGCGCAAGTTCCTAGCGACCTTCGAGTAGCATAGATGTTCACGCGGTGAGCCGATTGCGCGGAACAGTTGGGAGTGCTCCTCTAGATATCGAGATCGACCCATATCGCCGCGTGATCCGACGCGGCGTGTTTGGGCTCGGTCAGTTCCGGATAGGTCTCCCAGCGCTTCGGCCCAGCAATTTCTGCAATTCGGCAAAGCGGTCGAGAACAACCCGGCCGGCGGCCCAAGTTTCCAGGTTGATCGCCTTCGCACGATCAAACAGGTTTTCGACATTGAACGACGCAAGTCTCATGTCACGCCCTCCCGCTTACGAGAAGAATGACACGTACATGTTGCATCTCAATGATGTCGGCGCTGCAATTGAGCCGACGACGTTGCCTAAAATAGGCTTCCTTGCTTCGGCGGCGCCTGTTCATCCTGCGGCTTTGCGGCGCGCTTCTTCTGCGCGGCGGAGGGCGGGCCTCCGTCGGTGGTTACCGCGCCGACACGGCCGTCGGCGAACTCGATCGAGATGCCTGCGCCCGATGACAGCATTGCGGCTTGCGACACCGGCCTGTTCTCGTCGTCACGAATAACGGCATAACCGCGCTTCAAGACATTCTTGTAAGACAAGGATTGCAGCACGCGATCCTGCGCCGTGAGCTCGCCGCGTGCCCGCGTCAGCTGATGCCTGACAGCCGTATCGGCGTGACGTGAGAGATTGGCAAGGTGATCACGCAGCCGAGCGGTCTGCGTTTTCAGGCGCGCCGGCAGGGTCGCGAAGATCGCATCTGCGCGGCCAACCCGCGATTTCGAGCGATCGATAAGGCGCTCGACAGTCCGCTCGGCGCGCGTCATCCGTTCGTTCAGGTATTGGCGACGCTCGGTGATGCGGTTCGACAGGACATCGGGACGCAAATGCGCAGCAGTGCGCTCAAAGCTGCGGCGCTTGTTGATCGTATTCAGTTCGAGGCCGCGACCGAGACCGGCGGCGGCCTCATCGAACCGGCGTCGCGGCAGGGCCAGCAGTTGATCCAGCGACGGCAGCGCTCGGATCAACGCCCGCACCGACTGGCGATGATGATCCATGCGGCGGCTCATGCAGCCCTGCAGACGCGCCGCAAGCGCCGCCGTCTGCGCCTCCAGTTCTGCCTTCACGGGAATCGCCATCTCGGCCGCACCGGTCGGCGTCGGCGCACGCACGTCGGCAGCGTAGTCGATCAGCGTCCAGTCGGTTTCGTGGCCGACCGCAGAGATCAACGGGATCTGGCTCTCGGCGGCGGCGCGTACAACGATTTCGTCGTTGAAGCTCCAGAGATCCTCGAGGCTACCACCGCCACGCGCAACGATCAGAACATCCGGGCGCGGCATCTCCCCGCGTGGTTCGAAATTGTTGAAGCCTCTGATAGCGTTGGCGACTTCCTCGCCGGAGCCGTCACCCTGCACTTTTACCGGCCAGACAATGACGTGAACCGGGAAACGATCGGAGATACGGTGGAGAATATCGCGAATGACGGCGCCGGTCGGTGAGGTCACGACACCGATCACCCTTGGCATGAACGGCAGCCGCCGCTTGCGGGACGGGTCGAACAGGCCTTCGGCGCCAAGCCTGCGCTTGCGCTCCTCGATCAGCGCCATCAGTGCGCCAGCGCCGGCAGGCTCCAGCGTTTCGATGACGATCTGATACTTCGATGAGCCGGGAAATGTCGTCACCTTGCCGGTGGCGATCACCTCCATCCCCTCTTCGGGGCGGAATTTCAGCCTGGAGAAGGTGCCCTTCCAGACGACAGCGTCGATGCGGGCGCGATCGTCCTTCAAGGCAAAATAGGCGTGCCCGGACGAGTGCGGGCCTCTGTATCCGGAAATTTCGCCGCGCACGCGCACCTGGTCGAAGGCAGTCTCGACCGTGCGCTTGATCGAGCCGGAAAGTTCCGAGACCGAGTACTCGGTAAGATTGCTCGGCGAATCATTCTCGAAGACGTTGCTCATAGTCCTGTTCTAGCCGATCGGGCAGCAAAGAGCAGCCGCCAAAAGGGGATGATTTTTATGTGCCGCTCAATGACGGCAACTGTTGGCGCAGTCCTTTTTTTAATTATGTCAAAGGCTTAGACAGAGCGAATGGGAAAGTCGGCGATCGACTACCTCTCGGTTTTCCCCGGCAATCCCTGCAAAGCGATGATCGGACAAACGACAATAGCAGTTTCCATGTCTGACCGCTTCGCCTCCCATGCGCTCTCGCTCACGGGTCCTGCGAGCGCCGGCTTCGCCGTCCTCCCCAATGATAATCTCGACCTCGCCGAAATCACGAGGGCACTTTATGTCGGCATTGGCGGAGATCTGGTGTCACCATGGCATCCGGGCAGACCCTTACCTTTGCCTCGGTGTCCGGCGGTTGGATACCGCCGCTGCGAATTTCTCGGGTCCATGCCACCGGCACGTCAGCAGAGAGCATTCTCGGGACGACTTAGGTCGTCCGTTATGCCGCACATCGTCACTGTGCCGATTGGAAACACTGCGGAAAGCGGTAACAAACTGCTCGATTAATTGTTTGACAAGACAAAGCCGGCTATACTGGAGCGAAGCAGGAGACGCTGATGATCGCCCTGACGGCCACAATACTGGGTTTCGTTACCGCACCAATGCGCTCGATCTTTTCGATGGTGTTGGTCGGCTTCCTTGTGTGCGCCGTCTACGCCTGCGCAGCCTGGGTCTCAACCACCTCGATCGTTGACCTTGCCGTCGCCATTGTCTGCTACGACAGCGGCCTTCTGATCTGCCTTCTCGGCCTCTACGCTCTCGATCGCATGCGGGATCGCCGGCGCTTCGTCTGAACCTACGAGCCGGCAGGCACGTAGCGAAAGAACCGAATAGACGTGCCATCACGCGTCGGCATGGGCTTCAGATAAGCCGGAACGACGCCTTTCGCCAGTTGTGCGTAGAGGCCATCCGGCTTCATTTCCGCAAGCTCCCTGGTCTGCGGATTATCGGCGCAAAAGGCCAGAACCGTGGCGCCTGCACCTTTCAGGAATGCCTCGGCTTCCCGTGGCTCTGCCAAGCCGATATGCAGTTCCGTGAGCATGCCACCCTGGTTTCGATGGTACGGCGCTGCCAATATCCGATTCTCGGTAAAGCGGAGAATCGAGACGCCCACGTCGGACGGCGCGACTACCAGGCCGATCGGCACTTCGGTCAATGGCGCCAGAGACGACTTCGATGAGCAGGACGGCTTTGCGGCCGCAGCCTGCAGGATGCTTTCGCCATTTCCCACCTGCATGCCGATAAGCCCGCCTGCCAGCCCCCAAACCGCCGCCACGCTCATGAGAACCGTGGAAAGGTAGCAGAAGGCGGCCGCGACATCGTCGCTGTCGCTGGCCGATATCCGGCGCATGTCGATGATCAACAATGTCAGCGGCAGGATTGCGAGCAGATTGGAAAACATCGTGCCGCGCACCTGAAAGGCGGCGATTGCCCAACTCACGCCGAGGAGAAGAAGCAAGACCAGATGCACCCGCACACGATCCCCGTAAACGAGGCGGAACACACAGACGGCTAGTGCGAAGACCCCCGTCGAGTAGTAGAAGCCCAACGTAAAAGGATCCTGCCTATTGAGCGCAAGCATCGATTGCGCCTCCTGCACGCGGTCCAGCCAGAGCTTGACAAGAAGCGGATCGAGATCAGCCAGCGGATTGCGGAGGCATTGTGGAGCTATCGTGATGGCAGAGGTGAGGACGACCGCGCCGATCCCGCCCAAAGCGACAAAGCGCAGCAACCGGATTCCTCTACTTGCGAAAGTGGCGGCAATGAGCAACAGGCCGCCGCCGATCGTCGCAAGGCTGTAGTAGCTGAGCGACAGGTTATCGCAGGTGACCGCCGAATAGAGACGCGGCGGAACGGTACCGAAGAAAAACAGGCTGATGGACAGAGCCAAGGTGAGCCCGAAAGCCTTGGCGGCGCGCGCAAACGGCTCGCCTTCCCACGCCCACGAAACGGCGACAACCACGCATACCGCCGCGACGAACGGCGTCGTTTCGGCTCCGATCGCGATAGCTGTCGCGGCCGCCAATCCGGCGATGGTATAACTGAGCGGTCGATGGTCTTCGTCGAGCAGCATCGCGGTCATGATCGCGACAAGTGCGAACTGGACATTGTGGTGATCGATGGCGCCCGGCAGGAAGCGGTTGCTCGAGACCAGCAGAAATGCCGTCAGTCCCAACGCAATGTGCATTCCAAACGTGCCGCCGATACGGCGCCCGGCAAGTCCCACGGCCCACAGACTGGGAATGGTCAGGGAAAGCGGCCAGACGGTAAGTGCAAACGCTTCCGCGCGCTCCTGCGGGAGAAAGAAACCGAAAAGCCTGATCAGCGTAGCGATTGGAAGATCGATCAGCCGGGACCAGTGCATCAAGGTGCCCGCGCCCAGTCCCATGCGATATTGCATCAGGTCGAACCAGCCCTGCCCGTTCAGGAAATCGCGTACTTCGACAAGCCGCATGCCGTCATCGTTATCGGCGCCGACATAGTCGGTTGCGCCAGGCAGCTTCAGAGCGAGGATTGCAGCAATCAGCAGTGCGCTGTAAAGAAGAACGGACGGCAGTAGCCCGCACATCAGGGCACGCAGCTTAGCGATCAACGACGCCGACGCGCAATCATCGATCGTCTGGGCAACATTCGTCATGAAGCGGATCTCACCGTTTGAGTGCCGAGATCCTACCCCTCGCCTATCAAGAAACCGTAAAAGTCCTGCTGACAGACGGTTTTCACGGACTTCATAGCTACTTGTTAACGGCCGCCCTTTATTCTTGTGCGGATATCTTCGCCACGGGTGTGATCATGAGTGGATCGCGTATCGACAATCTGAATATTGCCGTGCTCTTACCCTGCTACAACGAGGCCGCGACCATCGGCGCCGTTGTCGGGGGGTTCAAGGCCGCGCTGCCCGGTGCGCCAATCCACGTCTACGACAATAACTCGACGGATGGCACTGCGCTCCACGCAATGCTTGCCGGCGCTAACGTTGTGCGCGAACGGCGGCAGGGCAAGGGCCATGTTGTCCGGCGCATGTTCGCCGACATCGACGCCGACATCTATATCATGGCGGATGGCGACGGAACGTACTCGCCTGACGATTCCGAGGAACTGATCCGCACCCTGCTGACCGAGCGCGCCGACATGGTGGTGGGCACGCGGCGCGGCGTGCATGCCGACGCCGGCAGACAGGGGCATGCCTTCGGCAACAAGATCTTCAACATGCTGTACCGAACCATCTTCGGGACCGATTTTACCGACATCTTCTCGGGCTACCGCGTCTTCTCTCGGCGCTTCGTCAAGAGTTTCCCGGCCGTCTCGGCAGGCTTCGAGATCGAGACGGAAATGTCCGTTCATGCGTCGCGCCTGAAACTGCCCGTCAGCGAGCTGGAACTCGATTACGGCCGCCGGCCGGAAGGCTCTCACTCTAAGCTTTCGACCTTCAAGGATGGTGCCAAGATCCTCTGGATGTTCGCGATGCTGATGAAAGAGACACGACCCTTCGCCTTCTTTGGCATCATCAGCGGTTTCTTCATGCTGGCAAGCATGGCTTTCATGGCACCCGTCCTGATGGAATATTTCGAAACCGGCCTGGTCAATCGGATGCCGACCTGGGTCTTGTCCATGGCGCTGATGATGATCTCGTTCATGGTCTTCACCGCAGGTCTCATTCTCGATTCCGTCGCGCGCTCGCGCTCCGAGCAGCTGCGCATTTCCTATTTGAACGTCGCGGCCAGAAGTAGCGGATCGACGACGGTCGAGCGTACGACTGCCCCACCCAAAAAGACGGCTCGCATCGCATGATTGCTCAGCGTGACACGGTACAATTTTCATGAACAGAGAAACCACGAACCGAATTCGCTTCGTTCTCGAAGACGTTCTGCCGCCATTTCTGCGGGACTCCGGCGTCTTTCGCTGGGCGGCGAAGCGCGTCTGGGGTGACCATATCAGTCAGCTAGCGAAGTTCCGCGAACGGGCACCATTCCTTTCCGCGGAGGAGTATGCCGAGCTCTACCGCAATCATCCGCGTGTCCATGAAGGTACCGACAACTCCGCAGCATGCATCGCCCGGATTGTCGGATCGATCGAAGGCGCAAGCGTATGCGACGTCGGCTGCGGCACCGGCGCCTTGCTCTCCCGCATCCAGTCGGCCCATCCAAACCTTGCCCGCCTCGTCGGCGTGGATTTCGTGATTGACGACGCCTCGTCGCTACCCGGCATCGAATATGTGGCCGCCAAGGTGGAGAGATTGCCCTTCGCCGATGGCGAATTCGACACCGTGATCTGCACGCACGTCATCGAACATATTCTCGACTATCGGCAAGCCATCGCGGAACTGCGCCGCATCGCCAAGCGACAACTCATCATCGTCGTGCCGCGGGAGCGCGAATATCGCTACACGTTCAATCCGCATTTCAACTTCTTCCCGTATACGTACTCGTTTCTGCGAGCCGTTCACCCGGTCCCCCCGACATTCGTCTGCGAAGATATCGGCCGTGACATCTTCTACATGGAAGACAGGCAAGCTGCGAATTGAAAGACGGCCTCATGCTCTCCAACCTTTCAATCAGCAACTGGGTCGGCCTCATCGGCACGCCGCTGCTCATCGCCTCCGGCCAGGTCCTGTTCAAAATGACGAGTGCGACCGCCGGCGAACTTAGCGTACGCAATCTGCTCGCGCTGTTTCTCAACCCTGTCCTGATTGCCGCGCTTCTGCTTTACGGTCTGGGCACTATCATCTGGATCTATGTCCTCAAGGCGGTGCCATTGACCATGGCCTACTCCTTCATGGGATTGACGTTCTGCTTCGTGCCCTTGCTGGCGCAGGTTTTTCTCGGCGAAGCCCTGACGCTGCGCTACGCGATAGGTGCAGTTTTTATCATAGCGGGTATGCTGGCGATCAATGGCTGAGCGCGAGCGCAGTGCGTTGTTTTGGCGCTTCCTTGCACTGTCGATCGTCGGCGTGGCAGCGGATCTCCTACTCTATCTCTTGCTGCATACCGCACTGAGCCCCTTCATCGCACGCGCTCTCAGCCTGCTTGCCGCACTCATTGCAATGCGCACTCTGTTGCCTTGGAGCAAAGTGACCACTGGCGGCAGATTGGCCGTCAGCGACGCCGGTGTCGCAGCCATCCTGACGATCGCCGTCCTCTTGAACTACGGTCTGTTCGCCTCGCTGATCGCGATTTCGCCATCGCTGCAGCCGCTGGCGGCGATGACATTTGCCTCGGTCACCTCGCTAGGTTTCGGCTGCTTCGGCTACCTGCGATTTGTGCTCCGCGGCGAGTAAACGTCAGACCGTTTCCCAGCCATCCTTCTCACTGGCGCGGTAGATCGCATCGATGAATTTCTGGCTGAGCTTCGAGCTCTCCAGCGTCACGACCTCTTCCTTCTCGCCCTTGGCTGCACGCGCAAACGCTTCGGCTTCGCGCTTGTACTGCCGGCTATCCGGGAAGCGGAAAATCGTCGATTCATTGTGGCTGCGGTTGGTGAGCTCGATCTCCTCGGCGCCCCAGCGGTCGGCGTTGAACGGCGACTTGACCTCGATAAAGCCATCGGTGCCGTGGAACACCATGACCTGGCGGTTGGCAAGCTGGGTGGCGATATAGAAGCTCAGCTCGAAGTCACCGAAGTCGGCCTTGACACTGGAATAGATGTCGGTGCCGAACTCCGGGTCGCGGCGGGTGACAGCCTGGACGCGCAGCGGCTCCTTACCGGTTGAAAAGCGCGTGCTGATCGTCGGGTAGACGCCAATATCGGGAAGCGCGCCGCCGCCGAGCTCGGGAATATTGCGCATGTTGCCCGGGTCGCGGTTGAAATAGGTGAAGGCACCCTGGACGTGCTGGAGCGTGCCGATTGCGCCATCGGCGATCAAAGAGCGCACCTTCCGCCAGACCGGCGTATAGGTGACCATGTAGGCTTCCGTGATGAGCACCTTGTTGCGATCGCGGGCGGCGATCAGGCTGTCGATCTCATCGGCCCTGAGCGCGATCGGCTTTTCGCAGAGCACATGCTTGCCGGCATCGGCGGCCTTGATCGTCCACTCGACGTGCTGCGAGGTCGGCAGCGGGATATAGACGGCGTCGATCTTGTCGGAGGCCAGCATTTCCTCGTATGAGCCGAAGGCGTGGAGAACGGAAAAGCGATCCGCCATCTCGCGCGCTCTGGCCAGATCGCGGCTGGCAATCGCCGTCACGACGCAGTTTTCCGCGTCCTGGATGGCCGGGACGACGAGTTCGCGGCCGATCTTCGCGGTCGAAAGAATACCAAAACGCAGCATAGCCTGGGTCCTCCTGGTTCGATTTTCGGGCACCTTAGTGAGGCGACGACCGCGGCGCAATGGCGCGATCACAATTCGCGGAGTTGGTTTCCATCTGGCCGTGGCCGCGCTAGGTTAATCCCCGGCGGCGTTCTGCCGCGTCAGCGATTTCAATCAATTCAGCACTTTAGGAGAGCGCCATGGATATGCGCCGTCTTGGGAAAACTGGCATTTCGATCGCCCCGATCGCCTTCGGCGGCAACGTCTTCGGCTGGACCGCCGACGAGAAGACTTCCTTCGGCATTCTCGACGCGTTCTTCGCTGCGGGGTTCAACACGATCGACACGGCCGACGTCTATTCGGCCTGGGTGCCGGGCAACAAGGGCGGCGATTCCGAAGAGATCATCGGCAAGTGGCTGAAGCGCGGCAAGGTGTCCCGCGACAAGGCGGTCATCATCACCAAGGTTGGCTCCGACATGGGCCAGGGTAAGACGCTGAAGGAGAGCTACATTCTGAAGGCGGTCGAGGATTCATTGCGCCGCCTGCAGACCGACTATATCGACCTATACCTCTCGCACTGGCCGGATGAGAACACGCCCTACGAGGAAACGCTCGGCGCGTTCGCGAAGCTGAAGCAGCAGGGCAAGATCCGCGCGATCGGCTGCTCTAACCTGGACGCTGCGCAACTCCAGGCCTCCTTCGATGCGGCCGAGAGGGCCGGCGTGCCGCGCTATGACGTTATCCAGCCGGAATACAATCTCTATGAACGCGCGAGCTTCGAGGGGCCGCTGGCCGATCTCTGCACCAGGCAAGACATCGGCGTCATCACCTATTTCAGCCTTGCCGCCGGCTTTCTTTCGGGAAAATATCGCACGAAGGCCGACACGGAAGGCCGCGCCCGCGAAGGCCGGGTTGCGCAATATCTCGACGACAAGGGGTTGCGCATCCTCGCCGCCCTCGACAAGGTGGCTGCGGAAACGGGCGCCAAGCCGGCAGAGATCGCGCTGGCCTGGCTGCTCAGAAAGAAGGGCGTGACGGCGCCAATCGCCAGCGCCACCAGCCTGTCGCAGCTTGAGAGCCTGACCAAGTCAGCGACGCTTTCGCTCTCCGACGAGGCGATGGCGCTGCTCGACAAGGCCGGCGCCTGACGGGAGGGAACGATGACCGTGACGATCCGCGATGCGAGACCCGAGGACGAAGCGCGCTGGCGCGAGCTTTGGGCCGACTATCTCGCCTTCTACGAAGTCACGGTCGACCCTGATATCACCGATGCAACGTGGCGCCGTGTCTCCGATCCGGCGTCGGCGATCTTCATGCGTGTCGCCGAGGTGGACGGCAAGGTCATAGGCTTCACGCTCAGCCTGACGCATGAAGGCACCTGGATCCGCGGCAAGGACTGCTATCTCGAAGACCTCTTCGTCGATCCGGCCGCACGCGGAAAGGGTGTCGGCCGGGCCTTGATGGACGACCTCGTTTCGCTCTGCAGGAAGAACGGCTGGTCGCGGCTCTACTGGCACACCAGCGAGCAGAACAAGACGGCGCGGGCGCTCTACGACAGCTACGTCGAGAGCGACGGCCACATTCGCTACCGCATCAATTTCTGAGCGGCGGGAAGTCCTCGTAGAAGCCGGCGTGGCTGCCCTCCCAGTTTTCCATGCCTGGCTTCGTCAGGATGCCGCGTGGTCTCACATAGCTCTGGATCACGCGCCGCGGCCGCTCATGCCACTGGATGTTGAAAGCCCAGAGCTTGGGGAAGAAGCAGAGCGAGGCATAGGGCAGATAATCGTGGATCCACCAGGCAAGCCTCTGCCAGTCCTCCTCGTTGCTGTAGTTGTCGATCATCCACGGGACGACGACGCAGGCGGTCGCCCCCATGCAGCCGTCAAAATCGCGAAGGTCCCAGATGTGATCGGCTGCCGTCGCGGCATTTGACGAGCATTTGAGATTGTTGCGGTTGCCGAACCGGTTGACCTCAGGCGAGCGATAGCCGGAGCGGATGTGCAGCCTGCCGAAGGTCGCCTGCAGCGGTTCCAGCAGTTCCTCGCAGAGCCGCTTCCCCGCTTCAATCGCCAGATCGGGATTATCAGGGACGTTCGGGATGCGGTAGAAATCGGCAATTTCGGAATGCAGGAAATCCCGGAGGAAGAAATTCTTCGAGAGACGCGCGCGTCCGAGTTCCTCCAAGCCCTTCATCGAACCCGGCTTTTTCATACACCGTCTCCTGCTTCCATGCGACCCTCCCCAATCGACGCGCTGCGGACCACCCGTCTTCGCACGCCTATGGGCTATATCTGAAGAAGTCGATGAAGGCGCGCAGGGCCGGCCTCATCTGGCGGCGGCTGGGATAGTAGATGAACGGCCCGGGATAGGGTGAACACCAGTCCTCGAGCACACGCACGAGCTTGCCGCTTGCCAGTTCATCCTCGACGCGCAGATCAAAGAGGTAGGCGAGCCCGGCGCCGTTCAGCGCCGCCATCAGCGCCAGCCTGTCCTCGGCGACGATCAATGGCCCATCAACTGCGACGACGAGTTCCTGCCCGTCCTTCTCGAACTCCCAGCGGTAGATCGTACCGTTGGTGAAGCGCCGCTTGATGCAGCGATGGTGGACGAGATCGGAAGGATGCAGAGGTTTGGGGTGCCGCCCGAAATATTCGGGAGAACCCGCAATCACCGTCGTCAGGCTGGGCGAGGCCCGCACTGCGATCATATCCGCCTCGAGGCTCTCCTCCAACCGAATGCCGGCGTCGAAACCTTCCCTGACAATATCGGTGAAGCCATCCTCATTGGCAATTTCGAGGGTGATGTCGGGATAGCGGTTCAGGAACTCGCCGAGCCGCGGCGCAAGCAGGATATCCGAGGCAAAGCGTGGGGCGGTGATGCGTAGATTGCCGGCCGGTCTTCCGCCGGCCTCGGTGACGGCTGCCAGCGCGATCCCGATCTCGTCCAGCGCCGGCCTCAGGCGCTGCAACAAAAGGCGGCCCTCTTCGGTCGGCGCCACGCTACGCGTTGTCCGCGCCAGAAGTCGAACGCCAAGGCTCTGCTCCAAGCTGGAGATCGCATGACTGACGGCAGAGGGCGCAATCTCCAACTCCTTGGCAGCCGCACGAAAACTCTGCCGTTCGGAAACGGCGGCAAGAACGGCGAGTTGGGCAAGCTGTGTCCGGTTCATTGATCTAATCATTAGAACAGGCTGTTATGTATTGCACGTATTTTCTGATGATTGATCGGGCGCTACGTTAGGTCGGGTACCGCCGGCATCGACCGCGATTTGAACTTCGCGCGACAAAGGAGCCTCCGCATGAAAACCCGCAAGCTCGGAAACGATCTGATCGTCTCTGCCGTCGGCCTCGGCTGCATGGGCATGAGCTCCGCCTATGGCGCCAGCGATGAAAAGGAAGCGATCAAGACGCTGCACCGCGCCGTCGAACTCGGCGTCACCTTCTTCGACACCGCCGAAATGTACGGCCCCTACACCAATGAACAGCTTCTCGGCCGGGCGCTGAAGCCGGTGCGCGAGCGCGTCGTGATTGCCACCAAGTTCGGCTTCAAGCTCGATCCCGAAAAGTCAGGGCCGGCCGCAGCGACGGGTGTCGACAGCCGCCCGGAAAATGTGAAGCGGGTCGCCGAAGCCTCGCTGACGCGCCTTGGTGTCGAGACGATCGACCTCTTCTACCAGCATCGTGTCGATCCTGATGTGCCGATAGAGGAGACCGTCGGCGCCATGGCCGAGCTGGTGCGGGAAGGCAAGGTTCGCGCACTCGGGCTCTCCGAGGCCGGCAGCGCCACGATCCGCCGCGCCCATGCCGTCCACCCGATTGCGGCGCTGCAGAGCGAATATTCGCTTTGGTCCCGCGATCCCGAAGATGGCGTTCTCGATACCTGCCGCGCATTGGGCATCGGCTTTGTACCCTTCAGCCCGCTCGGACGCGGCTTTCTGACTGGGGCGATCCAGACGCTGGAAGACCTCGACGCAGATGATTACCGGCGCCAGCTGCCGCGCTTCCAGTCCGGCAATTTCGACGCGAACGCCGCGCTCGTGGCCAAGCTTGAAGCGCTCGCGAAGGAAAAGGGCGTCACCACCGCGCAGCTGGCCCTCGCCTGGGTCCTGCACCAGGGCGACGACATCGTGCCGATCCCTGGCGCGCGCAAGACCAACCATCTGGAGCAGAATGCCGCTGCGGCCGATATCGTGCTGAGCAAGACGGAGTTGACCGAACTGACCGAGACCATTCGGCTCGATCAGATCGCCGGCAAGCGCTACTCGGATGCATCGCTGGCGATGACCAACCTCTAAAGGTTGAAGCTTCGAATGCATACCGCATCCTTCGGCGACCTTGCCGCAAGCCGTCCCTGCACTATGCTATGGACATGTTCTGGCGAGGTGAGACATGTCGGACCAGCAAGCAATCGAAGCAGTCGTTCATCTCTATGTCGAAGGCATGACCTTCGCGAACGAAGCTGCATTGCGGAAGGCCTTTCATCCGCGATGCGACATTATCGGGCACTACGAAAACGCCGTGGAGTGGCTGAACCGGGAAGAATTCATCGCTGCGATCGTCGCCGAGGGCTCGGCGCCGCCCACAACACAGCCCCATATGGACATCCAGATGCTTGACGTCGTCGGCGATGCGGCGTGCGTGAAGGTCAGTGACGATTTCGCTGGCATGCGCTTCACCGACTATCTGTCGATGCTGAAGATCGAGGGCCGCTGGATGATCGTCAACAAACTCTATTATCTCCACACATAGAAAGGCCGGCGAGACTATCGCCGGCCTTTGATCTAAAAAAAACGCGATATCCTCAGGCCCTGAGGACGCCGCCGGTGAACTTCGTCACGCTGGCGACGATCTTCTCAGTCAGTGCCTCGAAATCCTCGTCGGTCAGGGTGCGCTCGACCGGCTGGATCTGCACCTCGATTGCCACCGACTTCTTGCCTTCGCCGAGCGATGCACCTTCAAAGATGTCGAAGACGTTGACACCAGTTACGAGTTTGCGGTCGACGCCCGATGCGGCCTTGATGATCGCGCCCGCTTCCACCGACTTGTCGACGACAAAGGCGAAGTCGCGCTTGACGGCCTGGAACGGCGAAAGCTCCAGTGCCGGCTTGGTGCGGGTCGCCTTCTTCTTCGGCTCGGCCATCGCATCGATATAGACTTCGAAGCCGCACAGCGCGCCGGACACATCCAGTGCTTCCAGCGTTAAAGGATGGAACTCGCCGAAATAGCCGAGAACGATTTTCGGCCCCATCTTGATCGTGCCGGAGCGGCCCGGGTGATACCATTCCGGTCCGCCCTGCTCGATCTGGATATTGCCCATCGGCAGACCGCAGGCTTCGATCACGGCGAGCGCATCGGCCTTGGCATCGAAGACATCGACCGGCTTGCCGCCGCCCTTGGCGTTGTTCGACCACATGCGGCCAGCGCCGGCCAACGATGCGGTTCCGCGGCGGATGCCGCCGGCGACGCGGCGCTGGCCTTCCGGCCGGTCGTTCTCATAGGTTCCGGAGACTTCGAAAATGGCGACGTCGCCATAGCCCTTGTCGGCATTGCGCTGGGCGGCGCTGAGCAGGCCCGGCAGCAGGGACGGGCGCATGTCGGACATGTCTGATGCAATCGGATTGGCAAGCTTGAGCGCCGGCGAACCGCCGCCGAAGAGCTTCGCCTGATCTTCCGAAATGAAAGACCAGTTGACCGCTTCCAGCATGCCGCGCGAGGCCAGTGCGCGCTTGGCGATGCGGGTGCGGATCTGCAGCGTCGTCAGGATCTTGCCGTTGACGGCCGCATGGCTTTCCAGCGGCGCCGGCTTGATGTTGTCGACGCCATGGATGCGCATGACTTCCTCGACGAGATCGGCCTTGCCGTCGACATCGGGACGCCAGGAGGGAACGGCGACCGAAACCCGCTCGCCGGAGCCGAAGACTTTGAAGCCGAGGCGCGTCAGGATCTCGGTGCTTTCCGTGGTGGAGACCTCAAGACCCGTCAGGCGCTTGACCTCCGAATAGGGGAAATCGACAATCTTCGGTTCATGGCCCTTGTAGCCGACGACGTCGGCCTTGGCCGCGATGCCGCCGCAGAGGTCGAGGACCAGTTCGGTGGTCCGCTCGAGGCCCGGCACCATGTATTCCGGATCGACACCACGCTCGAACCGGTAGCGGGCATCGGTGATGATACCGAGGCCGCGACCGGACTTCGCGATGTTCATGGGATCCCAGAGAGCGCTCTCGATGAGCACGTCGGTTGTGTTCTCGTCGCAGCCGGAATGCTCGCCGCCCATGATGCCGCCGATCGACTCGATGCCATCAGCGTCAGCGATCACGACATTGTTGGGGCCAAGCTTGTATTCGCGCTGATCGAGCGCAAGCACCGTCTCGCCGTCCCTGGCGCGACGCACGGTCAGGTTGCCCTTGACCTTGGCAGCGTCGAAGACGTGCATCGGGCGACCCTGGTCGAAGGTCATGTAGTTGGTGATATCGACCAGCGCGTTGATCGGGCGAAGGCCGATCGCGAGCAGACGCTGCTGCATCCACTTCGGGCTCGGGCCGTTCTTAACGCCGCGCACGAGGCGCAGCGCAAAGCCGGGGCAAAGCTTCTCGTCATCGAGATCAAGCGTCACCTTGACGGTCGTTTCACCTTCGACGGCAAAGGACGGGGCGGCCCGCGTCTTCAGCCTGCCGAGGCCGGAGGCGGCCAGATCGCGGGCGATGCCGTAGATCGACGTGCAATCCGGACGGTTCGGCGTCAGGTTGATCTCGATCATGGGATCGTCGAGATGAGCGTAGGCGGCGTAGCTCTGGCCGACCGGCGCATCTTCGGGAAGGTCGATGATGCCGTCGTGATTGTCGGAGATCATCAGCTCCTTCTCGGAGCACATCATGCCGTGGCTTTCGACGCCGCGGATGTTGCCGACGGCAAGTATTACGTCAATGCCGGGAACATAGGTACCGGGCGCCGCAAAGGCGCCGATCAGGCCGGCGCGCGCATTCGGAGCACCGCAGACGACCTGGACCGGCGCGCCTTTGCCCGTGTCGACCGACAGGACCTTCAGGCGATCGGCCTGCGGGTGCTTTTCGGCCGAGAGGACTTTGGCGATGACGAAGGGCTTGAACGCCGCCTTGTCGTCGACATTCTCGACCTCGAGCCCGATCTCGGTCAGCCGCGTGCAGATTTCATCGAGGGTGGCGTCGGTCTCAAGATGATCCCTGAGCCAGGAAAGCGTGAATTTCATTGTCTTGTTCTCGTCTCAAAAATCATCAATCGGTCGGTCAGGCAGCCCTTTCCGGGGCCTTGGCGCCAGGGGCCTTTATGCCCAAGAACATGCTTTTAACCGAAATACCCTCGTCGATGGCGGTCCACCAAATCCCTTCGTACATCAACTCGATGTCGTTAAGTTCGCCATCGTCGAGTTCCGACAGGAAGGGATACCACCAAAGAGGCTTTGCAATGACATGCCCGTCCGCGAGCGCGACACAGACCTCACCACCGGCGCACCAAGCCCGAACTGGTTGCATTTCGTCGGTTTCAAAAGCCAAAGAAGTGTCGTCCCAAGCGCCTATCCATTCGTCACGATGCTCGGAGGCCACGTTGAGCAGCCTTCCAATCTCCTGATCACTATAGCCTTTGTTCTGCGCGACTTCCAAACTCTTCAGCCAGACCTTCAGGGACTTTCCATCCTTGACGATATGGACATGCGGTGGTTCGCCGACATCCAAAGCGTAGAACCTGAACTTGTACCCATGCCGGATCAGCAAGGTCGGCATTGGCTTACGCGCTCAATCCGCCGAACAGGGTCGGCATGTCGAGCGGGCGGAAGCCGTAATGGGTCATCCAGCGGACATCGGCGTTGAAGAAGTCGCGCAGGTCGGGCATGCCGTATTTCAGCATGGCGATGCGGTCGAGCCCCATGCCCCAGGCAAAGCCCTGATATTCATCCGGATCGAGGCCACCGGCGCGCAGCACGTTCGGATGCACCATGCCGCAGCCGAGGATTTCCATCCAGTCGGTGCCTTCGCCGAACTTGACGATCGGGCCTGAGCGGTCGCACTGGATGTCGACCTCGAAGGACGGTTCAGTGAAGGGGAAGAAGGACGGGCGGAAGCGCATCGTCACGCTATCGACCTCGAAGAAGGACTTGCAGAACTCTTCGAGCACCCAGCGGATGTTGGCGACGTTCGCCTTCCTGTCGACGACCAAGCCTTCGACCTGATGGAACATCGGCGAGTGCGTGGCATCCGAATCCTGGCGGTAGGTCTTGCCCGGGATGATGATGCGGATCGGCGGCTTCTGCGCTTCCATGGTGCGCACCTGCACCGGCGAGGTGTGGGTGCGCAGCACCTTGCGCTCACCGTTCTCATCCGGATTGAAGAAGAAGGTGTCGTGCATTTCGCGGGCCGGGTGACCTTCCGGGAAATTCAGCGCCGTGAAATTGTAGTAGTCGGTCTCGACATCGGGGCCCTCGGCGATCGAGAAGCCCATGTCACCGAAGATCGCGGTGATCTCGTCGATGATCTGGCTGATCGGATGGATGCGGCCACGCTCGGCCGGAGAAGAGCGGACCGGCAGGCTGACGTCGACCGTCTCTGCCTTCAGGCGCGCATCGATCGCGGACTTCTTAAGCTCCGCCTTGCGTTGCGTGATCGCGTCCGTGACGGCGTTCTTCAGCGCGTTGATGGCGGCGCCACGCGTCTGGCGCTCTTCCGGCGTCATCGCGCCCAGCGTCTTCAGGAGCTCGGAGACCGAACCCTTCTTGCCGAGTGCGCCGACACGCACGGCTTCGAGCGCCGGCTCGTCGGCAGCGGCTGCCACATCAGACAGAAGTTGCTTTTCCAGGGTTTCGAGTTCGGTCATCTTTTCCTGCCTCACAGGGCGTCAGTCTTGTCGATAATTCACGAGAACATGCATCGGATAGCTGGTCGCCACGATGAAGCGTCGCAGATCACTACCCATGTGCACGCGGCCAATCAACCGGGCACACCACAAAAAGCCCGGGACGTCGAGAGAGGAGCCAGCCAATCACGGGCTGTGCCGCTCAATCGCCATTGCGCCAAATGCAAAGAACCCGCGCAAGCCCCTGGCCAGCGCGGGTTCAAAATCATCGAAGCAAAAGTTCGAATAGCGCCGGCTTAGTTGACGGCTGCTTCAAACTCGTTCTTCGTACCGGCGTCCTTCAGGTACTCGAGAGCCTTCTTGGAGGCAGCAACGAGTGCACCGAATGCTTCCGGCTCGTGGATTGCCATGTCGGAGAGAACCTTACGGTCAACTTCGATGCCAGCCTTGTTCAGGCCGTCGATGAAGCGGCCGTAGGTAAGGCCGAATTCGCGGACGGCAGCGTTGATACGCTGGATCCAGAGGGCGCGGAAGTTGCGCTTGTTGATCTTGCGATCGCGGTAAGCGTACTGCTTCGAACGATCGACAGCAGCCTTCGCGGCGCGAATGGTGTTCTTGCGACGGCCGTAGAAGCCCTTGGCGGCCTTCAGAACCTTCTTGTGCTTGGCGTGGGCGGTAACGCCTCTTTTTACACGTGCCATTTCATGATCTCCTTAATCTAAAGCGTTCGCGGAATAGTCTTAGAGACCGTTCGGCAGGTAGTTCTTCACGACCTTGCGGCCATCCGGTTCTGCGAGAACCATGGTGCCACGTGCATCGCGGATGAACTTGTTGGTACGCTTGATCATGCCATGGCGCTTGCCAGCAGCTGCAGCCTTGACCTTGCCAGTCGCGGTGATCTTGAACCGCTTCTTGGCGGAGGACTTCGTCTTCATCTTGGGCATTTTGCTACTCCGTTTCTGTACCCCCGGCTGCTTCACCAAAGAAGCCTTCTCGCGATGCCCGGTTTCCGGCCGTCGCAACAAGGTGCGGGAGCGCTTGTTGTTGATCTGCGGCTCCGGTGACGAACCGTTCCGCAAGCATTCGAAACTGCCACGGCATGCCCTGCCGGTCAGTTCGGACGCGCGCTTATAACCGCAGCGTCATAAAAGTGCAACGGGGCGGCAGATGAATCTTCTAGGCAACGGCGGAAGGCCGGCCGGCCATGGCCGGAAGCATCAATTTCACTTGGAGCCCGCCCCATCGAGAGGCGGAAAGATCGAGCCTGCCGCCGTAAGCCTCAAGGATATCGCCCGATATGGCGAGCCCGAGTCCGGTTCCCGCCGTGCCATCGTCGATCCTCACCCCGCGCTTCAACATCAGATCGTAGCTGTCGGGATCGGCACCCGGGCCATCGTCGGAAACGCTGAGCACGACATCGTCCTGTGAGCGACCGGCAGAGAGCTCGATCCGCGTTCTGGCAAAGCGCACGGCATTGTCGAGCACATTGCCCAATGCCTCGGCGATGTCGGCGGGATCTGCCTGGACCGTCAGGGCCGGATCGATATCAAGATGCCAGTCGATCCCCTTCTCTTCGGTGAAAGGCGTCAAAACATTGACGAGCTTTCCCGAGATGCCGAGCAGCGATGTGGTGGCCATTTGCTCCACACCCATGCGGGCCGCCTGCAGTTGACGGTCGGCGCGCTGCCGAACGAGTTCGATCTGCTGCAATGCCGTTTCGCGCTGGCCCTCGGGCAAGGCTTCAACCAGGTGCGACAACACCGTCAACGGCGTTTTCAAACCGTGGGCGAGGTCGCTTGCGCGCGCGCGCGCGCGCTCGATGGCCGTCTCCCGCTCGCTCAGCAGTAGGTTGATTTCGCGAACCAGCGGCTTGACTTCGCTGGGTCCCTCCGTGCCGATATGAGAGCTGCGCCCGGCCCTGATATCGGCGACGCGGTCGCGAAGCCGCACCAGCGGGCGCAAGCCGACCCACCCCTGCAGAAAAGCGGCCAGAAGCAGCATGCCGCCGGTGGAAAGCAGCATCAGCCGCAACGGCCGATGATAGGTCTCAAGGGCTGCTTCCATCTCCGGCTTGGAGAAAGCGGCATAGACGGTAAAGTTCTTGCTTGCGGCGCCTTCGCCGAGTGTCATCGTCTTCATCGACACTAGCAGCGGCGAGCCATCCGGCCCGTCGGTTTCGCGGAACCCGCAGTACATGTCCTTGGATAGTGCATCCGCGGTGATCTCTTCGTCCCAGAGGGAGCGGGAGCGCAAAGGCTCCTCATTGCCATCAAGCGAGATCTGCCAGTAGCGGCCACCCGCCGGTATCTGGAATCGCGAGTCGGCAGGCTCGTTCTTCAATTCGAGAGCGCCATTCTCCACGGCGAGCTGTGCCGCCAGAGAGTCCATCACCGATGTCATTTCGTTGGAATACTGGTCGGCCAGATAGTCCGTGAATAGGTGGCTCAGCACCGCCCAGACGAGCGTCAACGCCAGCGCGATCGCGATGAGCGCTCCAGCAGCCAGGCGAAAATGCAGCGAGTGGATCACCGCGGCCGCTCCGGCAGGACATAGCCAAAGCCGCGCCGGGTCTCGATGGCGTCGCTATCCGTCTTTTTTCGCAGTCGCGCCACCATGGCTTCCACGGCATTCTTGGCGGAATCGTCGTCGCGTCCCTGAACCTGGCTTGCCAGTTCGGTTGGGCTCAGCACTTCCCCGGGCTTGCCGATGAAAAGCGCGATCATGCGGTATTCCAGCGGGCTGAGGTCGAGTTCGCGTCCATCGAAGGTCACGCGTCTTGCGCTTTCATCCAGCGTGAAGCGGTTGGCGGACTTCACACGCGCGGCGACAGCGCCGGTGCGGCGCAGAAGCGCTCTCAGGCGAGCCAGCAGCTCCTCGGTGCGAAACGGCTTCGGCAGATAATCATCAGCCCCCGCGTCAAAGCCGTCGACGCGCTCCATCCACGAGCCGCGGGCCGTGAGAACGAGAACCGGCGTGTTGATGCCTGCGCCGCGCCACCGCTTCAGGATGGAGAGACCATCCATGCCGGGTAATCCAAGGTCGAGGATGATGGCAGAGTAATCGCCCGTTTCTCCTTCCTCCCATACATCGGGGCCGCTTGCAAACACCTCGACGCGGTAGCCTTCCCGCCCAAGCTTTTCGACCACGTGGCCGGAAATATTGGGATCGTCCTCCGCCAGCAATATTCGCATGCCCCTATCCCCCCAGCAGCACTCCGTTTCGAGCATTTACGCGCAACGTCCTGATCGCCCCTGCCCCGTCGCGCACTTTCACCTGATAGACGTCGCTGAACATGGATCGCCTGAGGTTGACGTCGATCACCCGCCCGTAGCGTTTTGCGTCAATGCGCTCCAGCACCGTCTTCAGTGGAAGAATCCGGCCTTCGCGGACGGCATCACGCGCCCGATCATAGTCCGAGGCGCGGCCACTTCGTCCGCTACCGCTGTCATCGCTGCCGCTGTGATCGTCACCATCATCATCGTTCCCATGATCGTCGTGACCGTCGCCGCGACCGGAACCGGAACCGGAACCCGAGCCGGAACTGCCGCTGCCGGAGTTGGACCCGGAAGAACCAGAAGAGCCGGACGAGCCACTGCCACTTGAACCGCTCCCGCCGCCGCCATCATCGCTGCCGCCATCCTTGGCTTGCGCATGGGAAACGAGGATCGGACCGGCGGCGGCAAGCCCCACCGCCAGCATCAACATCGTCATCAAATCGCGACGGCTTGTGTTCATTGAACTTCTAAGTACCTCAATGCATCTGCAACCACGGAACCTACACTGAACGCATTGTCGCGACGAGACAAGGCTCCAAAAATCCAAGAACTCCGCCGGGGCGCGGCGGAGTTCTTTCTTCCGAAGGGGTGGCCGGAAGACCGCGCCGGGCAGATTATTGCGCCGAAGCGGGAACTATGGTGACGCTGGTGATTGCGCCAGGATTTCGGACAAAATCCCCTCTATGGGGATGCGCGACCACCACGCGCGTTCCATCTTCAAGCTCAATCTCGACCTCAAGCCGACGACCAAGCTGGTCCACGGCGGCAAGCGAGCCGTTCAACAGCCCCGTGAGGCTCGCCTCCGACACCGAGAGCGTCACTTCCGGGCGATTGTCGTTGCGGCCGCCATGGCGTTCACCGGGATTGTCGTCGTCGCGATCGTGCTCAGCGCCATCATCACGGCCGCGGCCATGATCGTCATCCCCATCGTCATGACCGCCTCGACCGCTGTGATCGTCACCACCGCGTCCGCTACCGCTGTGATCGTCGCTGCCACCGCTGCGACCGGAACCACTGTTGCCGCCGCCGCCGCTGCTGCCAGAACCGCTGCCACCGCCGTCATCGCTGCCACCACGGGCAAACGCAGCCGACGAGAAATGGTCCGGGCCGAACGTCTGAATTGTTGGGAGAGATAGGGTCACTGCAAGTGCCGCGGCGGACGCCAGGAGCGTGCGTGAGATGTTCTTTTTCATGATCTTTGCTTTCTGCGCTCTTCTCTGTTGAGTGCAGAATATCAAGGTCTCGCTGACAGACCGTTGAGCGCTTTTGTCAGCGTCCTGTCAGTTTGGGCAAACATCAGCCCAAAATACAAAAGCCGCCCTTACGGACGGCTTTGATACGAGAGTGGCGACGCGCCTCACTTCGGCGCGAGCACCATCATCATCTGGCGGCCTTCGAGCTTGGGCTCGGCTTCAACCTTGGCATATTCGGTCGTGTCGGCCTTCACCTGCTGCAGCAGCTTCATGCCAAGCTCCTGGTGCGCCATTTCGCGACCGCGGAACTTCAGCGTTACCTTCACCTTGTCGCCATCTTCAAAGAAACGGCCCATCGCCTTCATCTTCACCTCATAGTCATGGGTGTCGATGTTGGGGCGCATCTTGATTTCTTTGACTTCGACAATCTTCTGCTTCTTGCGCGCCTCGGCGGCCTTCTTCTGGTTGGCATATTTCAGCTTGCCCAGATCGAGGATCTTGCACACAGGCGGTTCGGCATTTGGGGAGATTTCCACCAGGTCGAGACCGGCTTCCTCAGCCATTTTCAAGGCCTGGTCGGTGGGCACAACGCCCAAGTTCTGTCCTTCAGCATCAATCAGCTGAACTCGGGGGATGCGAATTTCCCGGTTCGAGCGCGGCCCTTCCTTCACGGGCGCGTCGGCTTTAAAGGGTCTGCGAATGGTCGTATTCTCCTCGCGTTGTTTCGGATCGCTGCAGCCTCGGCACTCCCAATAACGGAAGCACAAAACGTGGTTTCACCATTGCTGCAACGGAGTCGGTAACACTCTTTAGCGGAAAAAACACCTGCTGTCAGCCTGTCAAGAATCTGTTTTATAGGCCAAAACAACTGGAGTTCCGCGATGTTTGACGCAAATCTCATCCATGACCATCAATATCTGACCGTCGGAGAAGGCGAGGCCGCGCGCGCGATTGCCTACATCGCGCGAAGCCAATCCGGCCAAGCGGCCGGCCCAACCCTTGTCTGGTTATCCGGATACCGCTCCGACATGAGCGGCAGCAAGGCGATCGAACTGGACAGGTTTGCCGCGGAAAACGGCCTTGCCTGCCTGCGCCTCGACTATTCCGGTCATGGCCTATCCGGCGGCAAGTTTACCGACGGGACGATCTCGCGCTGGCTGGAGGAAGCGCTTGCGGTTATCGTCCATACAGCACCCGAAAGCATCCTCGTCGTCGGCTCGTCGATGGGTGGATGGATTGCCTTGCGGCTCGCCCAGGAACTCGCCAAGCTGCAGGACGGGCCAAAGCTGGAGGGCATGGTTCTCATTGCGCCGGCTCCCGACTTCACCTCCGATCTGATCGAACCGAACCTCACGAAGAAAGAAAAAGCCTCCCTTGCCGAGCGCGGCTACTTCGAAGAGCGGTCGGCCTACAGCCCGGAGCCGAACATCTATACACGGGCGCTGATGGAGGATGGGCGCGACAACAGCGTGCTCAGGGGCATCATCGAGACCGGCTGCCCAGTGCATATCCTGCAAGGGATGAAGGATCCCGACGTTCCCTATCAACATGCTATGAAGCTCGTGGAACACCTCCCCGCCGACGACGTCGTTCTAACCTTCGTGCGTGACGGCGATCACCGGCTTTCGCGGCCCCAGGACATCGAGCGTATGCTTGCTGCTGTCAAAGGGCTGATCCGCTAAGCCAAACGATATCACCTGTGCCAAATCCTAACGGATTTTAACCATGTTGGTGGGTAGCAAGCCCCTCCCCAGAAGTAACGATTGACTCTTCGAGCCTCCGTCCGTTAACTTTTTGTTAACAATACATGGGCGATGCAAGGGAAAAGCGGGCGTGCGAATCAAGGGTTTCCTCGTGGCCATGATGGCCGTGTTTGCTATGTCTACAGCCGCGACGCCGGCTTCCACCAACAACCTCTCGATGGTCACCGGCGCGGCCACTTCCCAGCCGATCGGCCATTACGACTTCTGCCAGACCCATCGCAATGAGTGCGGCCCGAACCGCAATGTCTCGCCGGCTGAGATGTCGGATGCGAAATGGGGAATGGTGCGATCGGTCAACGCCACGGTCAACAACAGCATCACTCCGATGACCGACAAGGAAATCTACGGCAAGGATGAGGTCTGGGCCTATCCGACAACCGCCGGCGATTGCGAAGACTTCGCCTTGCTGAAGCGCCGTATCCTGATCCAGCGCGGCATTTCGCCGGCTAACCTTCTTCTCACCGTGGTTCGCAAACCCGATGGCGAAGGCCATGCCGTGCTGACGCTGCGCACCAGCCACGGTGACTTCGTGCTCGACAACCTGGCCTCCAACGTCAAGCCGTGGTTCGACACGCCCTATTCGTTCATCAAGCGACAGTCGAGCGCCAATGCCGGCCGCTGGGTCACCATCGAAAATGGCCGCGACGTTCTCGTCGGTGCTCTGAAGTAGACGATATCGGATGGAACAAAAAAGGCCGGCAAAAGGCCGGTCTTTTGGGACTGCGTTGATTGCTGCTCGGGAACTGGGGTTCAGCCGTTGCCGATCAGGATGCCGGCACCGAGGACAAGACCGCCGCCGACGACCACCTGTAAAGCTGCACGCAAGAACGGCGTTTCCATAAATCTGTTCTGGATGAACGCGATTGCCCAAAGCTCGAAGATCGCAATGATCACCGCCATCGTCGTTGCCGTCCAGAAGTTTGTGATCAGGTAAGGCAAGGTGTGGCCAAGACCACCAAGGGCGGTCATGACGCCGCAGGCGAGACCCCGCTTGATCGGCGAACCACGGCCAGAAATCTTGCCGTCATCGTGGGCCGCTTCCGTGAAGCCCATCGAGATGCCGGCGCCGACGGAGGCGGACATGCCAACCAAAAACGTCTGCCAAGTGTCCTGGGTCGCAAAGGCAGCGGCGAAGATCGGCGCCAGCGTTGAGACCGAGCCATCCATCAGACCGGCAAGACCAGGCTGTACATAGGTCAGGACCAGTTGCCGGCGCGCAGCAAGGTCTTCCTCCGCCTTCACATTCTCAGGCGTGTGCTTGTCGCCCAACATATGGGTGATCTCTTCGTGGCCTTGCTCGGCCAGCGCCAAGTCTCCCAACAGTTGCCGGGTATTGGCATCGGTAACGCGGCTCGCCGCTTCGACATAGAAGCGATAGGCCTGCTGTTCCATGGCCACCGCTTCACCCCGGATTCTCTCCAATGAAAGGCTGCGCCGCAACCAATCGGGCTTCCGCTCATAAAACCCGCGAACATGTTCCCGACGAATGAGTGTAATGCGCTCGCCGAACCGCTGGCGATAGATTTCGATCAGGGACTTTCGATGCGTGTCCTCCACCTCAGCCATTTCCTCGAAGACCTTGGCGGATGCGGGGTACTCGCCCCGCAGCATGTCGGCGTAGGCGAGATAAATGCGCGCATCGTCCTCTTCGGAGCCGATAGCGAGCGCCAGTATTTCCTGCTCGGACAAAGAGTCAAAGGAACGCTTGGATGATCCAAAAAGCCTATGCAGCATAACAACCTCATTTTTAGAATTATTCTAAAATATGCACTGCGCTGGCTCTGGTCAAGTTGCCCGCCACGGGCCGACTGAGAATTCGGCGCGCGAGTACCACAAGTAAAATCAAGTGCCGTCCAGGCCTGATTTCCCGCCCTTAACTGGCATCCCAAATAATGTGCACGCCAGGGTCGGTCCCTACGCCGAAAGTCTAGGCATACCACCGAAAAACCACAGAAAAAGCTGGTTGAATTTTGCAACGGACGGGTTGAGATATTGCAAAACGCGGGCATAGTACTACGCAAATATAATTGCCTAATAAGGGAACAACACGGTGCCAGATCCGGTAGATATTATTGTCGGTAGAAATGTTCGGGCACTCAGGTCCAAAAGACGCATATCGCAGCTGGAACTGGGGGAGGCGCTTGGGCTGACTTTTCAGCAAATTCAGAAATATGAGAAGGGCACCAACCGCGTATCAGCGAGCAAACTGCACCAGATTGCGGTCTTTCTGGGTGTGGATATTTCCGAATTGTTCGAAGGCGCCAATCCCAATGATGGCGCGGGAAAGCAGGGCCTCAGCCCCGAAGCCTATGAGCTGGCCATGCACTACGACAGGCTTCTCTCCACGGCTGGCAAGGAGGCCGTGAAGACGATTCTCTCGATTATGTCCGGTGAAACCTACGCCGAGGCCTTAGGCTAATTTAGAGCCTTTCATTTCGCGTCAGTGCAAGTCGCGTTCATGAAGCGCAACGAGCAGATCGTCCTGCGTATGATGACCTGCGTGATAGAGATCGATCGCGATGCTCGCTATTGAAAGTCCCTGTTGGCTGCGCATCTTGATATTGCGCTCGGCACACCACGCGTAGAGCGCACCGGCAAGCACGTCGACATCATCGGACTGCAAAGACAGAGTAGTGGCTGCTGCCGTCATGGAAGTTGCCCTTGTTCTTGGTTGATCCCCGGCAGAATACTGGCCGCTTTGCTTGTCTTTGCAAAGCGGCATCCACTGCCTGCGTTAACGCAAGACAGATGTGCATTTCCGCTTGTTTCAGAATGGAACAATTGGGCAGGCGCCGGCGCTATTCCGAAGCGACCCTAAAGTCGAGGGAGGCCGAACATGCCTCGATCGCATCCAGCATTTTCTCAAACCGTGGATGATCGCGCACGGAATCGAGGTCCGAATCATGCTTGAACCATAGGATGTGATAGCAGGATGACTGCGGCAACAGCTCCTCCAACAGGTCGAGCGCGGCGTCGCATTCGTTCAACAGCGCATAAACGCAAGCGATGTTATATTGTGCAACGATGTCATCCGGATCGATCGTCTGCGCGCGCTTCACCCACTCTTTTGCTCGTTCCGCATCGCCCATGTGCGCCAATGCAAGCGCACCGCGATGGGCCGGCCCCGAGTTTTCCGGATGCCGCTGCAAGGCCTCTTCGGCACGCTCGATGCATACGCGCGCCCAATGCGCCCGTTCCTCCATCAGGCCGAGCGATCGACATGCACTCATCAGATGGATCGGCGAGAGATAGTCGTCGGGGCGTATCTCGGCCGCCCTTGTGAAGAAGGTGATCGCGCCCTCGAACTTGCCCTGCATGAAAAGGAAACGACCATAGTGGAAATTCGCCTCATAGAGATCGGGCTCCAGCGCAAGCGCCTTTTCGAACTCGACAAGCGCCTCCTCGTCTCGCCCATCCTGGTGCAGCGCCAGCCCCCGCGAGGCATGCGCCTCCGCAAGATTTGGATCGAGCGCAAGCGCCTTGGCACTTAGATTGAGAATTCCCTGTAGCGTATACTCTCCCGCATGCCAGTCGCGAAGTGCCGACTCGCAATCGGCCATGCCGGCATAGGCACGCGCATATTCCGGATCCAGCGCGACAGCCGTTGCAAACATGCGCCGGGCCAAGACCAGATAAGGCCTCGTCCAGGTATGGGAAAGCTGCCGGCCGCGCAGATAGTAGGTGTAAGCCTCGACGTTGCTTGTCGGTTCCGCCTCGATTGCCCGCCGCTCCTCGGGCAGCAGCTTGATCTTGAGCTGATCAACGATCGCGTGGGTGATCTCGTCCTGGATCGCAAAAATATCGGTGAGGTCGCGGTCAAAGCGGTCCGCCCAAAGGTGCCCGCCATTCCTCGCATCGATCAGCTGCCCCGTAATGCGCACGCGCTGCGCCACCTTGCGGACGCTCCCCTCGAGAACGAAGTCGACACCGAGCTCGGCTGCGACCTGTTTCACTTGCACGGATTTGCCCTTGTAGGTGAAGGCGGTGTTGCGGGCGACAACGTAAAGGTTCGATATCTTCGAGAGATCGGTGATGATGTCTTCAGTGATACCGTCCGAAAAATACTCCTGCTCGGCGTCGCCGCTCATATTGGTGAACGGCAGCACGGCGACGAGCTGCTTGTGCTTTTCCCTGGCCGCGGTCAAAGCGGCCTTGTTCACCTTCAATGGCAGCGCCCGCCGTGGCGAGATCGCGTAGACCCTCACCGGCTCCTTGATGTTCTTGAGCCTGTGTTCGCCCCTGTCTTCAAAAGAAAGGTCGAGCCGGGTTCCGACATGGTCCCTGACGGAGGCGGAGACGGCAATGCCGCCAGGCTCGGCCAGTGTCTCAAGCCGCGCGGCAACATTCACACCATCTCCGAAAATGTCACCATCCTCGACAATCACATCGCCCAGATGAATGCCAATCCGAAATTCAATTCGCTTGTCCTCCAGCACGGACAGATTTCGCTGAGCAGTCTCCCGCTGAATCTCATCAGCGCAGGCGACGGCGTTCACGATACTGGAGAATTCGACCAGCATGCCATCGCCGGTCAGCTTGACGATGCGGCCGCGATGCTGAGCAATCTTCGGATTGAGGAGCTCGGTGCGGCAATTTTTCACCGCACTCAGCGTCCCGGATTCGTCTGAGCCCATCAATCGGCTGTAGCCGACGATGTCTGCTGCAAGGATGGCTGCGAGACGGCGTTCCAAGTGTCCCCCGGCGATGTAATGTTGCTATGTCTGCTAATTTAGCCTGTTATTATCTTAATGTCCTGCCAATCATTTGGTTGATACAAGATTATAAAGCGATTTTGAGTATGAAAGTCGAGCCATTGAAACAACCCTGCATAGGCAGAGTGCAACAACAAACAACAAAGGCCCGGTTGCAACAACAACCGGGCCTCTGTCGCATTTCATGCCTTATTGATCAGTTCTCGAAGAATTCCTTCATTCGCGCGAAGAACCCGGTCGATTCTGGATTGTTCTCCTTCGAGGAAAGCTGCTCGAACTCCTGAAGAAGTTCGCGCTGGCGCTTCGTCAGCTTCTGAGGAGTCTCGATCTGGATCTGAATGTAAAGATCGCCGGTCTGGGGCGAACGCAGCACTGGCATACCCTTGCCCTTCAGGCGGAATTGCTTGCCGGCCTGCGTGCCCTCCGGCACGGTCACGCGTGACTTCGTGCCGTCGAGCGTCGCAACGTCAAAGGTGCCGCCGAGAGCCGCCGTCGTCATCGAGATCGGGATGGTGCAGTAGAGGTCGGCGCCATCACGTTGATAGAATTCATGCGGCTTGACCGACAGGAAGATATAGAGATCGCCCGCTGGACCGCCGCGCATACCGGCTTCGCCTTCGCCCTGCAGGCGAATGCGGGTGCCGTCTTCGATGCCGGCCGGAATGTTCACGGAGAGCGACCGCTCTTCGGTGACGCGACCCTGGCCATGGCACTTCATGCAGGGATCGGGAATGATCGTGCCGCGACCATGACAGGTCGGGCAGGTACGCTCGATCGAGAAGAAGCCCTGGGCAGCGCGCACGCGGCCCGAACCCTGGCAGGTGCCGCAGGTCTTCGGCTGCGTACCGGGCTTGGCGCCCGAACCTGAGCAGACGTCGCAGGTAATCGAAGTCGGAACGCGAATTTGCGCCGTCTTGCCGGAGAAGGATTCCTCCAGCGAAATTTCCATGTTGTAACGAAGGTCGGCGCCACGCTCGCGGCCGCCGGACGAGCGCTGCCGCTGACGACCGCCGCCCATCATCTCGCCGAAGATATCCTCGAAAATGTCGGAGAATCCGCCGCCGCCAAAACCGCCGCCGCCACCGCCCATGCCACCGTGTTCGAAGGCGGCGTGACCGTAACGGTCGTAAGCCGCGCGCTTCTGCGGATCCTTCAGCGTTTCGTAGGCTTCGTTGATTTCCTTGAATTTGCGCTCGGCGTCATGGTCGCCCGGATTCTTGTCCGGATGGAACTTCATGGCGAGTTTGCGGAAGGCGCTCTTCAGCTCTTTCTCGTCCGCCGTCTTGGCGACACCCAGCGTTTCGTAAAAATCGGCTTTTGCCATTAAGGATTAGACCCCGGAAATGGATTTCCGGCTGCCACGGAGGCAGCCGGAATGTCAGTTTCAAGCTTGACCGTTTCGTCCCGCTTAAGCGGACTTCTTGCGGTCGTCGTCCTTGACTTCTTCGTAGTCGGCATCGACGACATTGTCATCGCCGCCGGCTGCGGAGGCATCAGCCGTACCGGCCTCGGCCTGCTGGGCTTCATAGATCGCCTGGCCCAGCTTCATGGAAACTTCCATGAGGGTTTGGGTCTTTGCCTTGATGTCTTCGGCATCCGGCTCGGTTGCTTCGACCGCAGACTTCAGAGCAGCGATCGCATCGGAGATCGCGGTGCGGTCGGCCTCGGAGACCTTATCGCCGTAATCCTTCAGCGACTTTTCCGTGGAATGGATCAGGCTTTCGGCCTGGTTCTTGGCTTCCACGCCTTCGCGACGCTTCTTGTCGGCTTCGGCATTGGCTTCCGCGTCCTTGACCATCTTTTCGATGTCGGCGTCGGAGAGGCCACCGGAGGCCTGGATGCGGATCTGCTGTTCCTTGCCGGTGCCCTTGTCCTTGGCCGAAACCTGAACGATGCCGTTGGCGTCGATATCGAAGGTGACTTCGATCTGCGGAACGCCACGCGGTGCCGGCGGCAGGCCAACGAGGTCGAACTGGCCGAGCAGCTTGTTGTCGGCAGCCATTTCGCGCTCACCCTGCGAAACGCGGATGGTGACCGCCTGCTGGTTGTCGTCAGCGGTCGAGAAGGTCTGCGACTTCTTCGTCGGGATCGTCGTGTTCCGCTCGATCAGACGGGTGAAGACGCCGCCAAGGGTCTCGATGCCGAGGGACAGCGGGGTTACGTCAAGAAGCAGAACGTCCTTGACGTCGCCCTGCAGAACGCCGGCCTGGATAGCGGCGCCGAGTGCCACGACTTCATCAGGGTTGACGCCCTTGTGGGGTTCCTTGCCGAACAGCTGCTTGACGACTTCCTGGACCTTCGGCATGCGGCTCATGCCGCCGACGAGGACGACTTCGTCGATTTCAGCAGGCGTGACGCCTGCATCCTTCAGAGCTGCCTTGCACGGTGCGATCGTGCGCTGGATCAGATCGTCGACCAGGCTTTCGAGCTTGGCGCGCGTCAGCTTCAGCGTCAGGTGCTTCGGACCGGTCGCATCGGCGGTGATGAACGGCAGGTTGATTTCGGTCTGCTGCGAGGACGAAAGTTCGATTTTCGCCTTCTCAGCAGCTTCCTTGAGCCGCTGCAGAGCAAGCTTGTCGCCCTTGAGGTCGATGCCGTTGTCCTTCTTGAATTCAGCAACGAGGTATTCGACCAGACGCATGTCGAAGTCTTCACCGCCGAGGAAGGTATCGCCGTTGGTGGACTTCACTTCGAAGACGCCGTCGCCAATTTCGAGGATCGAGATATCGAAGGTACCGCCACCCAAGTCGTAAACGGCAATGGTCTTGCCGTCCTTCTTGTCGAGACCATAGGCGAGCGCTGCTGCCGTCGGCTCGTTGATGATGCGGAGAACTTCGAGGCCAGCGATCTTGCCGGCATCCTTGGTTGCCTGGCGCTGTGCGTCGTTGAAGTATGCAGGAACGGTGATGACGGCCTTTTCGACCTTTTCACCGAGATAGGACTCAGCGGTTTCCTTCATCTTCTGAAGGATCATCGCGGAGATCTGCGCCGGAGAATAGGACTTGCCCTGGGCTTCGACCCAGGCGTCGCCGTTGTCGCCCTTGACGATGTGGAAGGGGACGAGGCTCTTGTCCTTCTCAACGGTCGGATCCTCGTAGCGGCGGCCAATCAGGCGCTTCACTGCGAAGAGCGTGTTCGTAGGGTTGGTGACTGCCTGGCGCTTGGCCGGCTGGCCGACGAGGCGCTCGCCGTCGTCAGAAAATGCCACCATGGAAGGGGTCGTGCGCGCGCCTTCCGCATTCTCAATGACCTTTGCGTCCTTGCCGTCCATGACTGCGACGCAGGAATTTGTCGTTCCGAGGTCGATACCAATTACTTTTGCCATGTCATTCTCTCCTTGAAGCAAGCTGTCGGAACCCCGAGAAGGCATTTCCCTGACAGCCCCTTACGGGATGGGTCTTTAAGATTAACGCAATCGTGATTGCGGTGATGCGGCGTATATAAGGAGCGGTTTTCGGGACTGCAAGGCGAGAAATAGCCAGAAAACCAGCAAAACAAGCGCCCAGCAATTAATTTCGACAGGCGCAGAAAAATGGCATTTTTCCGGCCAAACGCTTTGGCTACTGCCCCATGATCAAGTCGAGCAAGGTCGTCCGTCTCGGCCTGCCCGTCGGCGACGGTTCAGGCTCGCCAATATCACCCGGCGGCAGCGCGTCGCCGTAGCCATCATCGCCGTCTTGAGCGATGTCGGCCGGAGGCACCGGACCGCCATTAACCGGAGCCATCGGCTGACGTCTTGGTCGGTCGGTCGCCTGTGGATAGCGCTCACGAACATCGGTCCCGCCCCCGAAGACACCGGAAAGAATGCTGCCGATTGTCGTCGGCTCTTCAAGCGGCGGCGCCGTGTCAGGCTCGACCGACGCCATCGGCTGATCGCCGAAACCGGGATTGGCTGCGGGATCTGCCATAAACTGCCCGTTGCCGAAGAGCGGTGCCGGCGACAGTCCCTTGTGTGCGGCAACCATGAACTCCTGCCATGCCTTGGCCGGCAGGCCGCCGCCCGTCACTTTCTTCATCGGCTTGCCATCGTCATTGCCGAACCAGACGCCGGTTGTAAGGTTACTGGTGAAGCCAACAAAGAGCGCGTCGCGCGAATTCTGGGTGGTGCCGGTCTTGCCAGCCGCCTGCCAACCGGAGAGCTTGGCGCTCTTGCCGGTCCCCTCGTTGATGACGCCCATCATCATAGTATTCATGTTGGCAGCAATCGCCTCCGACAGGACTCGGGGCGGATTGTCATAGGTGTTCTCGTAGAGCACCCTGCTGCCGTCGGCCGTCGTCACACGCCGAATCACGTGCGGCGTCGCTTTGTAGCCGCCATTCATGAAGGCGGCATAGGCGGCGGTGAGTTCTGTCAGCGACACTTCCGACGTGCCAAGAGCAATCGAGGCATTCGGCTGCAGTTCCGATTCGATGCCGAGGCGGTGCGCGAGCTTGATGACCTGGTCCGGTCCGTCATACATCACGAGCTGGGCGGCGACGGTGTTCAGAGACTTTGCAAGTGCCGTCGCCAGCGTCACTTCGCCATTGTACTTCTTCTCGTAGTTCTCCGGCGTCCAATCGCCGATCCGGATCGGTGCGTCATTGAATACCGAGAACGGCGTCAGGCCCTTTTCCAGCGCTGCAGCGTAGACGAACGGCTTGAAGGACGAGCCGGGCTGGCGCTTGGCGGTGACGGCGCGGTTGAACTGACTGTCGGCATAGTCCCTGCCGCCGACGAGCGCACGGATTGCACCCGTCCCGTCAAGCGAAACCAGTGCTGCCTGCGAGGCATCGAGCTTGGCACCATCCTTGCTCAATACGTCGTTCAGCGACTGCTCGGCCCGCTTTTCCAGCGTCTTGTCGATCGTCGTGTCGACGACGATGTCTTCCCTGACGTCGCCGATCAGGCCGGGTAGCTGGTCCATCACCATATCGGCGACATAGTGCCCAGCGCCCGACCAGTAGCGCTTCGCCTTGGCCGGCGTCTGCGACATGGCGGTCTTCACTTCATCGTCGGTGATGTAGCCCTGATCGCGCATCGTCTGCAGCACCACCTGCGCGCGGGCATTGGCTGCCTCAGGATCGCGGGCCGGCGACAGACGCGACGGTGCCTTGACGAGACCGGCGAGAAGGGCTGCCTCACCAAGGTTCACGTCACGTGCGGACTTGTTGAAATAACGGCGAGAGGCGGCTTCGACGCCATAGGCGTTCGAGCCGAAAAACACGCGATTGAGATACATCGCAAGGATCTGGTCCTTGGTGTATTTCTGCTCCAGCCAAAGCGCGAGCAGGACTTCCTGCACCTTGCGCTCCAGCGTGCGGTCCGGCGACAGGAAGAGGTTCTTTGCAAGCTGCTGCGTCAACGTCGAACCGCCCTGGACCATGTGTCCGGCCGTCAGGTTGGTGACGAAGGCGCGCGCAAGGCCAAGGGGATCCACGCCGAAATGCGAGTAGAAGCGACGGTCTTCGATGGCGACGATCGCTTCCGGGATGTAGGGCGACATGTCTTCGAGCGCGAGCGCTTCGCCGCCCGTCGTGCCACGATTGGCGAGGACGCTGCCGTCAACAGCTGTGATCTTGACGTTCGGGGGACGCTCGGGAATGGCCCAGGTGCTGGCGCTCGGCATGCGCGACCCGTAGTAGACGACGAGGCCAGCGACGCCGATGCCGGCCCAAATGCCAAAAACAATACACCAGTAGACGATACGGCGGATGAAGCCGAAGAAACTTCCGCCTTCACGCTCCCGGCGGTCGCGTTTGCGTCGCTCGGGCTGCCGTGCCCGAGACGATTTTGGAGCCACGCGCTTGCTTGAGCGTCCACGGACCACACGGTCGTCGGCATCGAGCGCGAAATCGTCATCATCGTCACGGTCATCGCGGCCGCTGAACGAGGGTTCGATCCTGTCGCGTGATTTGCCTCTGCCCGCCATCTAGTACCCGGTACACCCCATCTTCGCTCTGAGCAACGACGCCGCAGAAGCCGTGCCTTGCCAAACGGTTCTCCGCCCGGTTGAACTTTAAATGCGGCGATTTAAGGGGTGGTTAAGAAGTGGTTAGAAGGGCCAACGCTGCCCCAATAATGTCAAATTTGGTTCAGCCCCCGTTCACCCAACCGGCTCTCTAATCCACGTGCAAGGGACTTGCATAACAGAGGTGCAGAGATGCGTATGAGAATGATTGCAGCCGCGATCGCCATTTGTGGATTTGGCGTTTCCGCGGCTGAAGCGATGCCGATTGTGCCAGTGAACGGCGCTGTGGGCAAGAATACGGTACTTGTCGATTACGCTTGCGGCCGCGGCTATCATCTCACTCGGTGGGGAAATTGCCGACCGAATTGGAACCGCCCGCCACCGCCGCGCTACGGATGGCGTTCTGATCGTCGCTATGGATGGGGCGGCCCGCCGCCACGCTATGGCTGGCGCTATGAGCGGTCCTACGGATGGGATCGTCCGCCGCCATGGGCTCGCGATCGCTACGGCTGGCGCTGATTACGCCGTTCAAACCAGAGCCCGGCGCGCCACTCGGCCGGGCTTTGTTTCATTTACGAAGCCACGCTTTTTTGGCATGGCTGCCATTCGTTGCTACCGTCACAAATCTGACATATAGCATGCCGAATTGCGCCCAGGATTAGTGCAGCACGCGCAATATGTAGGCATTTCATGAGCATCGACATTAGCAACATCGAAGAATTCCAGCTGCGCGAAGTCTGGAGCGTGCATGAGTTTGCGCGCCGCTACCGGCTGACAAAGATGGAAGAAAGCCGCCTGAAGATGCTGCACGGCCCGTTCGCAGAGATGCGCGAGCTGCTCGTCTGTCGGCAGAACTCCGTTTCCCTCTGGTAGCAGGGAACCATTAGCGGCCTAGTGAATTAAGTCCGTAGCGAAACACGCCCTATACGTTTCGCTGAAGGTCGGCCGTCTCCCCTCAAACGTGCCGATCGCGATCAGGCCCGGTGTCTCTCCCAGAGCGCCGGGCCTTCCCATGTCGCCTGTGGACGCCTCCCTCTCGGCAAGCGAGCAAAAGGGCGGCCGCTGCAGCGGCCTCGTCGAACACCTGAAAGCTCGAAACGCAGAAAGTTAGCCCTACTTGAAACGCGAGGTCGGCATTCCGACATAGGAACCAGCATATTGCAGCCGATGGTAAGCTGTGCGCGCAAGCAACGTTGCCGCTTCCATCGTTTTGATCGCGGCTCTCAAATTAGCCATTGGTTAACCTTTCGCGATCACTCTGGCTGCAACATTCGCTTCCTCCTTGACCACGGATGTACTGGCATCGAAGTGAAGCGGATGACGAAAGGCCGGCTTGTTCCGGCCTTTTTGTTTTTCAGGCTCTCAAAAGAGCAGGCTTTCTGTTACTTGGCCAGCGCTTCCAGGATGCGAATCCAGGAGCGGATGCCCTTGTTATAGGAAGTAAGCTCGTACTTCTCGTTGGGCGAGTGAATGCGGTCGTCGCTGAGGCCGAAGCCGACCAGCAACGATTCCATGCCGAGCATCTTCTGGAAGTCGCCGACGATCGGGATCGATCCGCCCATCCCAATGACGACGGCGGGCTTCGGCCACTCGTCGGAAAGCGCATTCCTGGCCTTCGTCAGCACCGGCGAATCGTAGGAGAGATGGATGGCCGGCGAGCCGCCATGCGGGTGGAATTCGACAGAGCAATCCGCCGGGATTTTCGAACGAACATAACTGCGGAAGGCTTCCCGGACGGCATCCGGGTCCTGCGTCCCGACGAGGCGGAAGGAAACCTTGGCGGAGGCCTTGGCCGCGATCACTGTCTTGAAGCCTTCCCCGGTATAGCCACCCCAGATACCATTGATCTCAGCGGTCGGACGTGCCCACGTCAGTTCGAGGACCGAGCGGCCCTTTTCACCAGAGGGGATCGACAGACCAACCTCACCCAGGAAGGTCTCCGCGGTCTTGCCGAGAGTTTCCCAGGACGCTTTGACATTGGCCGGGGTTTCCTCGACGCCGTCATAGAAGCCTTCAAGGGTGATGCGGCCGCTTTCATCATGCAGGCCGGCAAGCGCAGCCGTCAGGATGTGGATCGGATTTGCGGCCGCACCGCCGAACAAGCCGGAGTGCAGATCGCGGTCGGCGGCCGTTATGACGACCTCCTCCCCGACAAGCCCGCGAAGTGCTGCGGCAATCGCCGGCGTATCGCGATCCCACATGCCGGTGTCGCAGACGAGCGCGTAGTCGGCCTTCAATTCGGCGGCGTTGGCCTCAAGGAAAGGCTTCAGCGACGGTGAACCGGATTCTTCCTCGCCTTCGAAAAGAATAGTGATGCGGCAGGGCAAAGTGCCGTTCACTTCCTTGTAGGCGCGGCAGGCTTCGACGAAGGTCATCAACTGGCCCTTGTCGTCGGCTGTGCCGCGACCCGTCAGGATCTTCCGACCATTGCCAACATCCTTGATCGACGGCTCGAACGGATCGTTTTCCCAAAGCTCGATGGGATCGACCGGCTGCACGTCGTAGTGGCCGTAGAAAAGGACATGCGGCGCGTCGGCGCTCGCAGCGGCATGATGGGCGACAACCATGGGATGGCCGGGTGTGTCACGCACGGAAGCATCGAAACCCAGTGTCTTGAGATAGGAGACCAGCCAGTCGGCCGCCTTGCGGCACTCGGCCTTGAAGGCCGGGTCGGTGGAAATGGATTTGATCCTCAAGAGCTCAAACAGCTTGTCGAGGCTTGACGGCAAATTCTGGTCCGCGCGCAAAAGCACTGGCGTTACGTCGGTCATTTTCGACTCCTTTCGAAATTCGGCGGGACGATAGACCAAAGGCAAATCGCTTTCGAGTTGAAAAAAGTTCCGAGGGGAAACGGATCGCCGGGAGACTCACCTGAAGACGAGGGCATGAAATCGCGGATACAATTTACAGTTATTTAGTGAAGGCTAAATAGCATGCCAACAATGTGTTCGAGGTGAGATATGTTCTCTGTAGTCACCTGCATTCGCGACAACCATGACTGGCGCCTAATTGTTGCTGCCGTCATCGTTTGCCTGATCGGCAACCTTGCCTCGATGCTGCTCTTGTTCCGCGCCCAGGAATGCGATCCCGGGCAGCAACGAACCTGGATCATGGCATCGGCATTTGCCTGTGGCGTCGGCATCTGGGCGACGCACTTCATCTCAATGCTGGCCTATGATGGCGGCTTCACGATCACTTATGGTCTCGGCTTGACAACACTCTCCGTTGTGTTGGCGATATGTGTCTCCTGGCTGGCCATCCTGGTGTCCGCGGAAGGCACGAGCGAGTATTCCTTCGTGCCCGGTGGCATCTTGATGGCGCTCGGGATCGGTTCCATGCACCTGACGGGCATGCGGGCGATCGAAGCCCAGGTTGACATCGTCTACGATCTCTCAGCAACGCTGATCGCACTGCTGATTGGCGCGACACTCGCGAGCATGGCCTTTCTCTCCTTCAAGAGGCTCGAGGGGGCAAAACGGCTGCTGGGGTCGGCGATCGCCTTGGTGCTCGCCATCGCAGTGATGCATTTCATTTCGATGAGCAGCATAACGCTCATTCCCGAGCCCGGACGAAGCGCAACCGCAACCGTTCTGGAGCCGAAGGTGCTGGCTGCGATCATCATGGCAGTGTCGACGGCCCTGATCCTCGTCGCTCTCGGCGCCGTATTTCTCGAAAGCCATCTGACCGATCTACGCGGCCTCGCGAACGCCTCGATGGAGGGGCTGCTCGTTCTGCGCGAAGGAAAGATCGTCGACGCCAACGAACGCTTCCAGCAAATGTCGGGCTGGCACTTGGCCGAGCTGCTCGGGGCTGATCCGACCTCCGTTTTGATGAGCATGGATGGCAGCACGCCGGCCTCCCGCGAGGAGACGCTGCTGACCAGCAAAGACGACCACGAGATCCCGGTTGAGATTCTGTCCCGTCGCATGGTCTATCGCGGGCGCAACTGCGACGTCTTGGTGATTCGCGATCTCACCGAACGTAAGCGCGCCGAGAAAATGATCGAACATCTGGCGCAGCACGACGTTTTGACCGGCTTGCCGAACCGCTCGCTGTTCGACACGCGCATTCGCCACGCTCTTCAATTGGCCCAGCGCAAAGGCACGCAGATTGCCGTCTTCTGTCTGGACCTCGATCGTTTCAAGGCCGTCAACGACATTTTCGGACATGCGGAGGGCGACCGCATCCTCTGCAAGGTTTCGACAATCCTGCAGCGCGTGGCCGATGATGGCGACACGGTCGCCCGACTTGGGGGCGATGAGTTCGCGATCATCCAGACGGGCAAGCAGCAGCCGGACGCCGCGCGCAAGCTTGCGGGGCTTATTCTTGACGGGCTCGCCGCTGAAATGGATATCGCCCGCGATCCGACCGCCGTCGGCATCAGCGTCGGCATTGCCGTCTATCCTACCGACGGACGCACGGCGGAGGAGCTTAGCGACAACGCCGACACGGCGCTTTACCGTGCCAAGCATGCCGGGCGCGGCAAGGCCTGCTTCTTCGACGCGGAAATGGACGAAGCCGTACGCGCCCGTCGCCAGATCGAGGCGGAGCTGCGCCATGCGATCACGCGCAACCAGCTCTGCGTAAGCTACCAGCCGATCCTCGACAGCAGGACGGATACCGTCACCGGCTATGAAGCCCTGATGCGGTGGAATCGGCCCGGGCACGGCATGAGTGAACCGGAGGTCTTCATTGGCATCGCCGAGGAAAGCGGCGTGATCGTGCAGCTTGGAGAGTGGGTGATGCGCCAGGCCTGCACCGAAGCGGCGCGGTGGCCGCAGCCGCTGTCCATCGCCGTCAACGTCTCGCCGGTGCAGTTCATGCTCCCGAACCTTTGCGAGCGGGTTGCGGCGATCCTCGAAGAGACCGAGCTGGCCCCGGAGAGGCTGGAACTGGAAATTACCGAAGCTGCCTTCGTGCGTGATCGAAGCAATGTCATCGCAACGCTGATGCGTCTGCATGGACTTGGCGTGCGCATCGTCATGGACGACTTCGGAACGGGCTTCTCATCGCTTTCGAACCTGCGCGCCTTGCCCTTCGACAAGATCAAGGTGGATCGCAGCTTCACCGGCATTCTCGAGCATGACGCAGCCGCCCGTTCCATCGTGCGCGCCATCATCGGCCTTGGCCACAGCCTCGGGATTCAGGTTGTGACCGAAGGCGTCGAAACGGAACTCCAGCGCCAGATCGTCATCGAGGAAGGCTGCGAGCAGATGCAGGGACTGCTTCTCGGCAAGCCTGATATCGAGCCGAGCGTCAAGCTGGCAGCGCGTGAGAGCTTCCTCGCAACCCACGGCGGCGAGTTGGATCGGCCGTATGCTCCAGCCACCATAACGGCGGCGGAATAGGCTCAAAGCTTCTTGGCGTTGTCGAGAAGACGACGGATATATTCGAGGGTCAGCTCGCGTTCGAAGCTCTTGAAGCCTTGAAACAGCGCGAGATCCGCTTCACGCGCCGCCTCGATCGCGTCGTCTTCCATGCCCTTGGCCTTATCCGTCAAGAAGATCAGCTGGGCGCGCTTGTCGGACGGATGCGGACGACGATCGATCAGCCCGTCGCGCGCCATGCGTGCAAGCGTGTTTGCCATGGTCGCCTGTTCGATATCGACGCGAGCCAGCAACTGCTTCTGGGTTAGCCCGTCCTCGGCCCAGAGTTCGAGAAGAACCGGGAACTGCCCTGGCGAAAAGCCGAGCCTCGCCGCGCGCTGCTGCAGCGAACGAGCGAAGCCCTTGGCCAGCTGGCTGGCAAGATAGGCTCCCGAGTCCATACGATTAATTCCCATCTTCTCAGTTAGTCGCAAAATACTCGACAAAACAATTCAACAAAACGCATGCGATGCACCGCAAATACTTTCATCGCAGGCTGTCCTTTGAAAGATAGAGCAGAAAAACAAAGCCGCCATAGCCTGGAGGTGTGGCTATGGCGGCTCTAAAATGGGGACAAAGGCCCGGAGAGGGGATAAGGCCTTTGTCCAAGTCCGATGCGGCGGGGGACAAGCCAGCTATCAGACCCTCGACGCGATCAACACGATCAAACGTCGGTAGTAATCATTTGTGATCGGGAATGTGGCTTTTCAAGGGAAAACCGAGGATTGACTATTACAAATTAGTAACAGTTTGGTGAGGCGGAATCTTTTCTCCCTCGGAACTTTATATGGACCTTCCAGGGTCGCCGCGCTATCCATGACGCCATGAAAAAAGGCGATCATCTTTTCCTTGTCGACGGCTCCGGTTTCATCTTTCGAGCCTTTCACGCACTCCCTCCGCTAACGCGCAAATCCGATGGTTTGCCGGTAGGCGCGGTGTCTGGATTCTGCAACATGCTGTGGAAGCTCCTGACCGATGCACGCGACACGTCGGTCGGGGTGACCCCGACGCATCTTGCCGTCGTCTTCGACTATTCGGCAAAGACGTTCCGAAAGGATCTCTACGACGCCTACAAGGCCAATCGCTCGGCGCCGCCCGAGGAGCTCATTCCGCAGTTCGGCCTGATCCGCCACGCCACGCGCGCCTTCAACCTGCCCTGCATAGAGACAGAGGGCTTCGAGGCAGACGACATCATCGCGACCTACGCCCGCCAGGCCGAAGCGCTCGGTGCCGACGTGACGATCGTGTCCTCGGACAAGGATCTGATGCAACTCGTGACGCCGAACGTCCACATGTACGACAGCATGAAGGACAAGCAGATCGGCATTCCCGATGTCATCGAGAAATGGGGCGTGCCGCCCGCGAAGATGATCGATCTTCAGGCGATGACCGGCGACTCGGTCGACAACGTACCGGGCATCCCCGGCATCGGCCCGAAGACAGCGGCGCAGCTGCTCGCCGAATACGGCGATCTCGACGCGCTCCTGGAGCGCGCGACCGAGATCAAGCAGGAGAAGCGTAGGCAGACGATCATCGAGAATGCCGACAAGGCGCGCCTGTCGCGCGAACTGGTGCGGCTGCGCACCGACGTTCCGCTGGAACTCAGCGTCGAAGACCTGACACTCGAGCCGCAGAACGGACCGAAGCTGATCGGCTTCCTGAAGGCAATGCAGTTCACGTCGCTGACGCGGCGCGTGGCCGATGCCTGCGATTGCGATGCCAGCGCGATCGATGCCGTCGACGTCCCGGTCGAGTGGGGCGCGGCGGCACGCGGCCCCGATCTCGACGTCGCCCAGCCCGAGCCAGTTGCCGGTGGCATTCCCGACGTCGCCGGCGAGTCGGTGCCCGTTCCCGCGAAGGCGAATGGCGGGAATGGTCGTGAAGGCACCTTCCTGCCTGGCGATCTTGCCAAGGCGCGCGCCGAGGCGTTTGCCTCCCTGCCCTTCGACCACTCGCGCTATGTCACGATCCGCGATGTCGCGACGCTCGACAAATGGATTGCCGATGCGCGCGAGACGGGACTGGTTGGCTTCGACACCGAGACGACGTCGCTCGATGCGATGCAGGCGGAGCTCGTTGGATTCTCTATGGCGATCGCCGACAACGACAAGAACGCCACCGGCACCGGTATCCGCGCCGCCTATATCCCGATCGGCCACAAAACAGGCGTCGGCGATCTGCTCGGCGGCGGGCTCGCCGACAACCAGATTCCCATGCGCGATGCCCTGCCCCGGTTGAAGGCGCTGCTGGAAGACGAGTCGATCCTGAAGGTCGCCCAGAACCTCAAATACGACTACCTGCTGATGAAGCGTTACGGCGTCGAAACGAAGAACTTCGACGATACGATGCTGATCTCCTACGTTCTGGATGCGGGAACCGGCGCCCACGGGATGGATCCACTCTCGGAGAAGCTCCTCGGTCATACGCCAATTGCCTATAAGGACGTGGCCGGCAGCGGTAAGTCGAACATTACATTCGATCTCGTCGATATTGATCGCGCCACACATTATGCGGCCGAAGATGCCGACATCACATTGCGACTCTGGCTTGTCCTCAAGCCACGCCTTGCGGCTGAGAAGCTGACCACGGTTTACGAACGCCTCGAGCGGCCCTTGCTTCCGGTTCTGGCGCATATGGAAGCACGCGGCATCACCGTTGACCGGCAGATCCTCTCGCGCCTGTCCGGCGATCTCGCACAGGGCGCCGCGGCGCTGGAGGATGAAATTTACAAGCTCGCCGGTGGGCGCTTTACCATCGGCTCGCCAAAGCAGCTGGGCGACATCCTGTTCGGCAAGATGGGACTTGCCGGCGGCACGAAGACGAAGACCGGGCAATGGTCGACATCGGCAAGCGTGCTCGAAGACCTCGCTGCCGCTGGCTTCGAACTGCCGCGCAAGATCGTCGACTGGCGCCAGCTCACCAAGCTGAAATCGACCTACACGGACGCGCTGCCGGGATACATCCATCCCCAGACGAAGCGGGTCCATACCTCGTATTCGCTGGCCTCGACGACGACCGGCCGCCTCTCGTCCTCGGAACCGAACCTGCAGAACATTCCGGTGCGCACGGCGGAAGGCCGCAAGATCCGCACGGCATTCATTTCGACGACGGGCCACAAGCTGATCTCGGCTGATTACAGCCAGATCGAACTGCGTGTGCTGGCGCACGTGGCCGAGATTCCGCAGCTGACGCAGGCGTTTGCCGATGGCGTCGACATTCATGCCATGACCGCGTCGGAGATGTTCGGCGTACCGGTCGAGGGCATGCCGTCCGAGGTGCGGCGTCGCGCGAAGGCGATCAACTTCGGGATCATCTACGGCATTTCCGCCTTCGGTCTTGCCAATCAGCTCTCGATCGAGCGCTCGGAAGCGGGCGACTACATCAAGAAGTATTTCGAGCGTTTCCCCGGCATCCGCGACTACATGGACAGCCGCAAGCAGATGGCGCGCGACAAGGGCTACGTCGAGACGATCTTCGGGCGGCGAATCAACTACCCGGAGATTCGCTCCTCGAACCCATCCGTTCGCGCCTTCAACGAGCGTGCGGCGATCAACGCCCCGATCCAGGGATCGGCGGCGGACATCATTCGCCGGGCAATGATCAAGATGGAACCGGCGCTTGCCGAGGCGGGGCTTGGAGATCGCGTCCGCATGCTCCTGCAGGTGCATGACGAACTGATCTTCGAGGTCGAGGACGCTGATGTCGAAAAGGCCACACCGATCATCGTTTCAGTCATGGAAAATGCCACCATGCCGGCGCTTGAAATGCGCGTGCCGCTGAAGGTCGATGCACGTTCGGCGACCAACTGGGACGAAGCGCACTGAGCGCTTCGTCGAAAATCCATTAAAATTTTCATCACCTTTCAAGTAGTTGATATTACATATTTTTCTTTATATTCTTCGTCGAGTGATGGTGCGGATGGAAGGAACTTATTAACCTTCATTTCCTAATTCGAGAGCGGGTATTAGTTGCTAATCATGAGTGAGTAGCGGTCGTATGCGCTTTCCTAGAACCAATCTGACAGAGGCCGAGGAGATTTCCGCGGAAGTCGAAGGTGAACAGCTGCAGGAATACGCAGGCGAGAAGCCTACGGCACCGATCTGGCAGAGCAATTTCTCACTGGCTCCGAATGTGCGGTTCACCCGCACGCCCGAGAATCTGATCAATCCGAAACGCGTGCCGGCGCCACCCGTTCGCACGGCGCCGCTTGCGCTGCAGGAACGCGTTGCGGCGGAAATCGGCGCGAGCGTGGAGCCGCCGGCGTCTGTTGCCGCCAACATTCCGCTCGTGGTCTATGAAGCCGAGATCCCGCCTGTGATAGAAGTGCAGCCGACCGCGGCCGTATCGCCGATGAGTTCGGTCGAGCCTGAAACCCACACCATTGTCCGCGCGTCCACTGAACTGGCGTCCATCTCGGACTTCGCGTTCTGGGAAGTCATGGCCTTCGAGGAAGCGGCCGCCGAACCGATCCTGTTGCCCCCGGTCGTTTCCCTGCCAAAGGCAGAGGTCAGCCCCGAATCGATCATCAGCCGGTTCCGCGTCATGGAGTGGCGGCCAGGTCGGCAACAACCGGCGACTACCGTTGCTCCCACGCCGGAGCCGGTCGCTCCGCCTTCAGTCGAACCAGCTGCTGGTTTGACGCGCACCCGCGCAACACAAAGCCCGGCAGAGGCCGAGCAGAGCCGTGTGGAAGAAGCGGTCGTCCAGCCGAAAACCCTGCCGATCGCTCCGCTGCCAGTTCGTGCGCAGGCACCGCAACCGCTCGCGCCGGCACCGCGCTTTGCCGCGCCGACGATCGTGCCCTCGAGGGTCGATGCCTCCGGCTACGAATTCCCGTCGCATTCGCTGCTGCAGGAGCCGCCCGAACGCGTTGGCGAGATCATGTCGCAGGAAACGCTGGAGCAGAATGCCGGCCTCCTCGAAAGCGTCCTCGAGGATTTTGGCATCAAGGGCGAGATCATCCATGTCCGCCCCGGCCCCGTCGTCACACTTTACGAGTTCGAACCGGCACCGGGCGTCAAGTCCTCGCGCGTTATCGGCCTGGCCGACGATATCGCCCGCTCGATGTCGGCGCTGTCGGCGCGTGTTGCCGTGGTTCCCGGCCGCAACGTCATCGGCATCGAACTGCCGAACGCGCTGCGCGAAACCGTCTATTTCCGCGAGATGATCGAAAGCCAAGACTTCGAGAAGAGCGGCTACAAGCTGGCGCTCGGCCTCGGCAAGACGATCGGCGGCGAGCCGGTCATCGCGGAGCTCGCGAAGATGCCGCATTTGCTTGTCGCCGGCACCACCGGTTCGGGCAAGTCGGTTGCCATCAACACGATGATCCTGTCGCTGCTCTACCGGATGTCGCCGGAACAGTGCCGCCTGATCATGGTTGATCCCAAGATGCTGGAACTTTCCGTCTATGACGGCATTCCGCACCTTTTGACGCCCGTTGTCACCGACCCCAAGAAGGCCGTGATGGCGCTGAAGTGGGCGGTGCGCGAGATGGAGGATCGCTATCGCAAGATGTCGCGCCTCGGCGTGCGCAACATCGACGGCTACAACAGCCGCGTGGCGCAGGCGCGCGACAAGGGCGAGACCATCTATGTCATGGTTCAGACCGGCTTCGACAGGAGCACCGGTGCGCCGATCGAGGAACAGCAGGAGATGGACCTGACGCCGATGCCATACATCGTCGTCATCGTCGACGAGATGGCCGACCTGATGATGGTCGCCGGCAAGGAAATCGAAGGGGCGATCCAGCGCCTCGCGCAAATGGCGCGTGCGGCTGGCATCCACCTTATCATGGCGACGCAGCGCCCTTCGGTCGACGTCATCACCGGGACCATCAAGGCAAATTTCCCGACCCGCATCTCCTTCCAGGTGACGTCGAAGATCGACAGCCGCACCATCCTTGGAGAGCAAGGCGCCGAACAACTGCTCGGCCAGGGCGACATGCTGCACATGCAGGGCGGCGGGCGGATCTCGCGCGTACACGGGCCGTTCGTTTCGGATGCCGAAGTGGAGAAGGTCGTCGCGCACCTGAAGACGCAGGGGCGGCCCGAATATCTCGACACCGTGACGGCCGACGAAGAGGAAGATGCCGAGGAAGAGGATAGCGCCGTCTTCGACAAGGGCGACATGGCCGCCGAGGACGGGAACGACCTCTACGATAAGGCCGTCAAAGTGGTGCTGCGCGACAAGAAGTGCTCGACCTCCTACATCCAGCGCCGTCTCGGCATCGGCTACAACCGTGCGGCTTCGCTCGTCGAGCGCATGGAGAAGGAAGGTCTCGTCGGCCCGGCAAACCATGTCGGCAAGCGCGAGATCGTGGCTGGACGCGGCGGCGAGAACGAATGACGCAGAGGGTTGCAGCAATATCCGCGCCGGAGAGTGGTCCGGTACGGCGTGGCCTAGCTGGGAATGGGCAGGCGGTCTTGATGGATATGGAATGTCAGGCGCTACAGACCGCCCGATCGCATCGAGGCCCCCGCTCTTCCGGGCCAACAGGCGTGTCTTAGTCCTCCGTCAGGGTGGATCATCGGCCCTGACGGCCGCGATCCACCTCCTGCAATCATCACCGAACGCCGGACTTTCGACCAGTTTTGTCATATCCGGTTCGCGACCCGCCTCCCTGTCCAATGACGCCATCAGTGCGCGGCAGATCATTGACGCGAGGATCGGCGGGGACGAACGGCTCGTTCAATTCGTTGAAGTCCTCAGGAATTATTTCTCCGCGCACGAGAATTATCCGCGCGGAGACCGTTCGGCCTCGATGGCCGCGAGCCGTAGCGTCTCGGCGACGAAATCGCTCTTGCCGCCGGTATAGATATCCCAATCGCCGTTGGCCTCGCCGGCAAGGTGACGCTTCAGCGCCTGATACTTGTTTGCTCTTTGCGGGTGAGCGCGCAGATAATCGCGGAACCGGATGCGGTCGCGGTGGGCCGGATTATCAGGTGTGCAGAGATAGAGGCGCAAGCCATAGCCTTCGTGATCGCGCGTGAAGAGCCAGCGGCCTTCGCCGTAGGGATCGCCATGATCCTGAAAACCGGCGGAGGGAAGCAAGGCGCCGACCGCAGCCAACGCAGCTTTGTCCACGAGCACGGCATCAAGATCGATCTTAGGCTTAGCCGCTAGTCCGGGGACCGCCGTGCTGCCGATATGCTCGATTGCAAGGACGCGATCCGCCGCCAGCGCCAGCAGTTCACACCTTGCGGCGTCGAAGAGAGCGGGCCATGCCGGATCGTAGTCGAGAACCCTGATCGGCCGCATGCCCCCTCCGTGTCAGCCGATCCTAGGCCACTTCCGTGAGGAAGCCGTTCAGCGCGTCCACGATCCTCCCCTCGCCTTCTTCCAGCGAGCCGCTGTTGTCGAGGTCGGTCACGTCGTAGTCGCCGCGCACGGTGAGTGGACCGCGAGCAAGACGCGCCATGATGTCTTCGTGCGTCTCGCGGCCGCGCGCTTCCAGACGGCTGGCCAGCACCTCGGCAGTCGCCGTTACATTGATGACCTTGAGCCGCGGGAAGACCGCCTTGAAATGGTGAAGCGCCGAACGGGAGCCATTGGCGATGACCAGATTTCCCTGCGCGAGCGAGACCGACACCTCGGCCGGAATGCCATATTTCAGGCCGTGTGCTTCCCACCAAACGGCAAAGCTTCCAGCCTGCTCCATCGACGCAAAGCCCTGGTCCGACACGGCGAGATGCTGCTCGCCGCCAGCATGGGTGTGGCGGGTGATGACGCGGCGGACGAAATGCACCTCAGGACGGCCCTTGAAGTGCTTGGCGGCCAGCGCCATCAGCGTGTCCTTACCGGCGCCGCTCGGGCCGACGACCACGACCATGATGCCGCGTTCGGTGCCCGGAACGATGTGGGGTTCGTGCGACGGGTTCATGCGACACGGCGCCCTTCGCGCCAAACAGAGCGGCTGACCGGCACGCCGTGGTCGCGGAACACGCGGACGAGATCGGCGCGCAGGCCGGGAGCGATGCGGCCGCGGTCATTGAGGCTGACGGTGCGAGCCGGGGTCGCGGTGACCATGGCGATAGCCTTCGGCAGCGAAATACTCTCGACTTCGTCGGCAATCAAGAAGGGAGCGTAAAGGAGGCTGAGCGGGACGTAGTCCGAGGACAGAACGTCGAGGACGCCGCGTTCAGCGAGATCGCGGGCGGCAATGTTGCCGGAGTGCGACTTGCCGCGCACGATGTTCGGGGCGCCCATCAACACGCTCATGCCATGCTCGTGCGACGCCTTGGCCGCGTCGAAGCTGGTCGGGAATTCGGCCAGGCGAACACCATTCTCGATGGCTTCGTCGACATGGGCGAGCGTTGCGTCGTCGTGGCTGGCAACGGTGATGCCGCGCTCAGCGCAGACCTTAGAAATGGCCACGCGGTGCGGCGTCGAGTTGCGCTCTGACTCCGACACGCGGCGATCGACGAACTTGGCGAACTCGGCATCGGAGAGACCGCGCTTCTTCTGGTAATAGAAAATGTACTGATCCATGGTCTGGAACTGGCGCTGGCCGGGCGCGTGGTCCATCAGCGAGACGAGACGGACATAGGGATCGTTTTCGAAATCGGCGAAGTGCTGCAGCACGTTGTCGGCAGAGACCTCGCAGCGCAGGTGGAGCAGGTGTTCGGCGCGCAGGCGGCCTTCCTGCTCGGCCTTCTGGATTGCATCGGCCATCTCGCGCATCTCGCCATGCTCGAAGCCGCCGTCTTCGTCAGCGCCCATGCGGAGGCAATCGAAGACCGTGGTGATGCCTGATGTGACGATCTGGGCGTCATGCGCCTGGATCGCCGCCGTCTTGTGCCAGCGCAGGCCTGGACGTGGCGAATAGTGGCCTTCGAGATGGTCGGTGTGGAGCTCGACGAGACCCGGGATCAAATAGTCGCCTTCGAAATCCTCGCCGACATGGGAGCTGCCTGTCGAGATATCGGCAATCTTGCCGTCGCGGACGAGGACCGAGCCTTCGACGATTTCATCCTCGAGGACAATGCGGGCGTTGGAGAAGACGGTTTCTGCGGTCATCGACTATGGTCTCTCAGTTTTTCGCGCCGGCAAGCGGCCACCAGGAATGGGCTGTAAACGGCGCGCCACGCGCCTCCTCAACGAAAACGGCAAGGCCGCCAATTGGGAGCGGCCGGCCGGTAAAAGCGGCGAAACGCTCTGCCAGAATGGCCTTCATTATCCCAGCGCGCTCCTGCGGCACCTGGCCGGTCAACGTCATGTGGAACCCGAAGTCATCCATCACATAGGGATAACCCCAGCGCAACAGATTGGCCCTCTGGCTCTCGCTCAGTTTCTCCGGATTGCGGCGCGCGATATCGGCATCCGACAACGCGGCGCGAAACGGTTCGAAGGATTTTACCACCGTGGCTGCGAAATCCTGAAGCGGCGGATGCAGAAAAGCGGGTACCAGCGCAAAGAATTTGCCCAGTTGTCCAAGCACCAGCTCGGGAATCTCGAAGGCGGGCGTACGAGCGGCGAAATCCTCTACGACCTGAACCAGATCCTTCTCGGTCACGGAGGCGGCCAGATGGAACGGTGCCTTGATCGTCGCGTGGAAGGCATAGCGGCGAGGCTCGGCGGTCAGCTCGAACTGCTCGGTGGCCGGCAGGCCAGGATGATCGGGAGCCGGATAAGTTTCGCCGGTGAAAGCATCGCGGCCGAGCCAGAGCGCGGCCGTGCCGTTCAAAGGATCATCCTTCGGCGGCGTGAAATAGAGTGCGTAGCGCAAGGCTCGTATCCTGGGAATCGTTCGGAATGCGGATTGCAGTCTTCAGTGATTTGACCGCCGCCGCAAGCTGGCTTCCGGCTAAAAGATTTCCGTGACAAAATGATGATGATCCCGAACGATCCTGCGCTTTTTTCAGTGGGCCTTGGTGCCCATCAACCGATGGCGCAGCGCGTTCGAGGCCATGTCGAACAGGAAAACGACGATAAGGATCAACAGCACCATATAGGCGACATTTTCCCAGTTGGCGTTGGTACGCATTGCCTCCCAAAGCTTGAGGCCGATACCGCCGGCGCCGACCGCGCCGATGATGGTGGCGCCACGGACGTTCGATTCCCACTGGTAGAGCGTCTGACTGACGAAAACCGGAACGATCTGCGGGATGATGCCGTAGCGATGCGTGAGCACGGTGGAGGCACCGGTCGATTTGATGCCTTCGCGCGGCTTGTTGTCGAGGTTCTCCAGGCCTTCGGAATAGAGCTTGCCGAGCGTGCCGGTTTCCGTGAGGAAAATCGCACCGGACCCAGCCAAGGGGCCGGGGCCGAAGGCGCGGGTCAGGAAGAGTGCCCAGATCAGCATGTCGACCGAACGCAGGAAGTCGAAGAAGCGCTTCAGGACCTGGTTCAGTACCTTGTTCGGGGTGATATTGCGCGCAGCCAGAAACGCCAGCGGGAAAGCGAGCAACGCACCGAGCAGCGTTCCCAGGAAGGCCATCACGATGGTCTGGAACAGCTTGGTCCAGACGTCGCCGTGCTGCCAGGCGCTGTTATGCCAGATATTATCGAAGGCGAGCGACAGATTGGATTGGCCAGGCTTCAGTTCCGGTCCAGAAACGATCAGGCGGATGACCTCGCTCGCTGGCTTGTCAAAGAAGGGTGACTGGGTGTCGAAGACGAAATTCGCCCAGCCGAGGAATCGCTTGCGGACCTTCACGCGATCGGCCGAGATACTGACGTCGCCGGCAAAGCCGAAATCCGCCAGGACGTTGTCGTCATAGACCGTCATCCAGCTCGGCACAGGGCCGATGACCTTCGGCGCGCCGCTGGAGACTTCCACCGGGACGCTGATGCCGTGGGCGGTGACGACCGTCTCCGTCTTGGAGGCGGTGACCGTGCGGCCCATGTCACTGACCGACACGGTGACGCTGCCATCCGGATTGTTGATGACCCAATCGGGATGCGGGTTGTCGCCAAGCGGCGAGAAGCGCGGATATTTGATCGTGATGCCGTCATCGCCGATGCGCAATTCGGGCTGTACATCATAGCTTACCCACTGGCTGAGATAGAGGCCGACGCGCTCCCAATGGGCATCGGCAAGCAGCTTTGGCAAGTCGAAGAACCAGGTTGCGTAAAGCGCATAGACAAGCGTCGCGATCACAATCATCAGGCCGCCGAAGCGCTGCCGGAAGGAACGTTTGAAATATTCCGGGTAGCGCTGCTCGATTTCGTGCATCCGGTTGGCGTCGATCACCGTCATGGCTGACCTCAATGCTGCAGAAGGAAGGCGTGCTCGCCGACGAGGCGGCGGCGCAGCCATGCGGAGAACTGGTCGACCGCAACGATAGTGATGAAAAGCAGGAGAACGAGCGCCATCGTCTTGGCGCCGAAACCGCGCGAGATGGACAGCTTCAGCTCCTCGCCGATGCCGCCGCCGCCGACCGCACCGATGATGGTGGAGGCACGAACGTTGATCTCAAGGCGCAGCAGTGCGTAGGAGACGAAGTTCGGCATGACCTGCGGCATGGCGGCGAAGCGCACGCGCTCCGACCAGCTGGCGCCCACGGCCTTCATACCCTCGTCGGGCTTCATGTCGATGTTTTCGACGACTTCGTAGAAGAGTTTGCCGAGCGCACCGATGGTGTGCAGGCTGACGGCGATGATGGCGGCAACTGGACCGATCGACAGGATGGCTGAAAACAGGCCGGCGATAACGATCTCGGGGAAGGCGCGGAGGAGTTCGGTCAGACGCTTGGCGATGATGCGCAGCGGATTGGACGGCGCCAGATTGCGGGCCACGAGAAAGCTCAGCGGCACGGCGAAGATGAAACCGATGATCGTCGAAACGAGCGCGACGTTGATCGTGATGATCATCAGCTCGAAATATTCGGGGATATAGAAGCCGCCCCAGACATAGACGCGGCCCTCGGCGAAATTATGCTCTTCACCGGTCTTCTGGGTCGGGCTTGCGATGTCGAACAGGGCGCGCCAGACGTCATTCCAATCCTTTGGAATGAGCCAGCTCAAAAAATCGAAGAGATGCGGCAGGCGCTCGAAGAAATGGCCGGCATTACTTTCATCGGCAAAACGCATCGAGGCGACGAAGGCGGCAAACAGGATCACCAGGCCGAGGCCGGTATAGAGGCGGCGGCGGGCCACCATCTTGCTCCAGGCGTCACCGATTTCACGGGCGCTTTGCGGCGTGGCCGGCGCGTGGGCGTTGGGATCGGCAAAAGTCATGAAGGTGTCCGCTTTCTTCGCAGGAAAAGGGCGGCCTGCAACGGCCGCCCTCCAGCTATCAGGATCGATCAACCGCCGATGGCAGCCTTGCGAGCGTCGATAATGGCGTTGTAGAAGTCAGGCTGAACCTTGGTGTAGCCCTGGTAGTCGCCGCCTTCGATGGCTGCGAAGCACTTGGCATCCTTTGCCGGGAGTTTCATGAAGAAGTCGGTGAGCTTTGCCTGCCAGTCAGCACCGAGTTCGTTGCGAACAACGAGCGGACCGTTCGGGATCAGCGGCGAACGCCAGACTTCGACGAGCTTGTTCGGGTCTACCGTGCCCTTGTCGACAGCCTTGCGGAAGGTGCCGGAGGTGTAGCCGTCCTTGAAATCGCCGATACCCGAAGAGTCGTCAACAGCGATGTCGACCTTGCCGTCATAGGCAGCGAGAAGGTTGTTCTCGTGACCGCCGTTGAACTGCGTGGAAGCGAAGTACTGGTCATTCGGCATGCCAGTGTCCTTCGGGATCTGTGTCAGCGGAATGAGGTAGCCCGAGGTGGAGTCCGGATCGGCGTAGCCGAGCTTCTTGCCCTTGGCGTCCTTGATGTCCTTGATGCCCGCGGACTTCAGAGCCAGGCCGATCGAGTGGTAGCCGGTCGAGCCGTCCTTCTGGACCGTCGTGAGGATCGGGGTAACAGCCTTGTCGTTCTTGATGGCGATTGCAGCGTAACCCGAAGCGCCGAGTTCTGCAAAGTCGAGCGTGCCGCCGAGCAGACCCTGGATAACGCCATCATAATCAGCAGCCGGGAAGAGCGAAACCTTCTCGAAGCCGAACTCGGTCTTCAGGTGGTCGGCCAGGCAAGCGTAGTTGCGCAGGCGGTCGGTTTCGTTCTCGCCACCGAGAATGCCGACGCGGAATTCCTTGAGGTCTGCAGCATGCGAGACGCCGGCAAGCGCAAACAGCGCCGTCGCGGCAAAGAGTGCTTTCTTCAACATGGTACTCTCCTGATTGACCGGTGTTCCCGGCGATCTCTGGTTAAGAAGAAATGTGCCCATAACGCGGGCTTACGATCGAGGCCGGCCCTCTCAGAGACCGGCCAGCGCCAGCGATTGCAAGCCGGCGGATTGTTGGGCGGCTACAGCCGCGGGAATGTTGATCGACGTCGAGGTCATCGTCTCGTCGATGCCGGCACCATCCTTGTCGGTGCCGTAGATTTGCTTGACGGCATCGGCCGTCAGCTCGGACGGCTTGCCGTCGAACACGACGCGGCCAGCGGCCATGCCGACGATGCGTTCGCAGTAGTTGCGGGCGGTATCCAGCGTATGAAGGTTGGTGACGACGGTGATGCCTTCGCGCTCGTTGATGTCGCGTAGCGCGTCCATGACGATCTTGGCATTCAGCGGATCGAGCGAAGCGATCGGCTCGTCGGCAAGCACCATCTTCGGGTTCTGCATCAGGGCGCGGGCAATCGCGACGCGCTGCTGCTGACCGCCGGAAAGGGTGCCAGCCATTTGCAGTGCCGTCTGCTCGATACCGAGGCGCTCAAGAGCTGCGATCGCATGAATGCGCTCTTCGCGGGTGAAGATGCCGAGCAGGCTCATTGCGGTCGAGCGATGGTTCAGACGGCCGAGCATGACGTTGGTCAACACGTCAAGACGCGGGACGAGATTGAACTGCTGGAAGATCATGGCGCAATCACGCTGCCAGTTGCGCAGGGCCTGACCACGGAGGCTCGAGACCTCAACGCCGGCAAAATGGATCGAGCCTGACGTCGGTTCCTGCAGGCGGTTGATCATGCGCAGAAGCGTGGACTTGCCGGCGCCGGAACGGCCGATGATGCCGACCATCTGGCCCTGAGGAATGTCGAGCGTCACGGAATCGACGGCGGTCTTGTTTCCGAAACGGCGGGTGACATTCTTCAGCTCGAACATCATGCTCTTCCCTCATAGCCCAAACGCGATATGAGGGAGTGCATTAGTCCCGGTTGATGAAGCTCCAATGTCAGTTTTGTGTAAGGACTGTCATAATCGAGGCTTTGGCGGCCCGCTAAAATCCGGCCTGGTTGTGTGCCGGATAAACAACATGCAGAGAGGTCCTGCCAATCGCAGCCGGCTGGCGATTGCACACGAAGTGGGTTGTTGACAGTTGACCCGATCACCGGTCGATGGCAGGCAACGCAAGGGACATCGAGGATGCTGGAGTAAAGCGATGGATCAGACTCTCTTCAAAAGCCTGTGCAACGCCGGGAAGTTTAAGGAGGCACTTGGCCTCGCCATCCGAGGACACGAGGACGAAAAGTTCACGCCCAGCCGCTTCTCCATGGATAAAAAGACCGGACTGCCGATCTTCTACCGCGGCAACAAGCGTGTAGAGCCGGACGAGACCGGCGAATGGCAATTGGCGAAGAACCCAAATCCATAGGATACGGCGTGGCCTGCCGTGGGCGGCCGGCCTTCGCGGACCAAAACGTCGGGGAATGGCCCCTAAGAAAACTGAGGGGCTTTTGTCGCTATTCGTAGCGCGCGAGAAAATCTTCCGCGCTCAGGTTCCGGAAGTCTTGCAGGGCGATCCGCAGGCGGTCATGCTCCCAATCCCACCAGGCTAGCTTGTCCATGCGTTCGCCGACCTCTTTCGGAAAGCGTTCGCGGATCAGCCTGGTGGGGACGCCGCCGACGATTGTGTAGGGGGCGACATCCTTGGAGACGACCGCGCCGGCGCCGATGACGGCGCCGTTACCGACCTTGACGCCGGGTAGAATGGTGGCGCCGTGACCGATCCAGACGTCATGGCCGATAACGACGCGGTTGGAGCGGCGCCATTCGAAGAAATCGGTCTCCATATCGGCATCCGACCAATAGTCAGCGGCGCGATAGGTGAAGTGATGCAGCGTCGCGCGCCAGGTCGGGTGGTTGGTGGCATTGATGCGCACCGAGGCGGCGATGTTGACGAACTTGCCGATCGTCGCGCACCAGATCGCGCCATCCTGCATGACATAGGAGTAGTCGCCGAACTCGACCTCTTCGATGCGGCAGCGCTCCGAGACTTCCGTGAAGCGGCCAAAGGTGGCGTTCTTCACGGAAGCGGTTTCATGAAAATAGGGCTCCAGGCCAATCTTGCGGCTCATGCGGCGATTGCCTTTCGCGGCGAGAATTTCTGGACGTCGAGTATACGGTCGGAGACGGCCTCGCGCACTTCCTCATCGTGGAAGATGCCGAGGAGCGCGACACCCGCCTTCTTCTTTTCCTCGATCATGCCGACAACCACGGCGCGGTTTTTGGCATCGAGGGAGGCCGTCGGCTCGTCGAGCAGCAGGACCGTATGCTCGGTGATGAAGCCACGGGCGATGTTGACGCGCTGCTGCTCGCCGCCGGAGAAGGTGGCGGGCGGCAGCTGCCAGAGCGCTTCGGGCAAGTTCAGCTTCGAGAGAAGGGTTGCGGCCTTCGCCCGCGCCGTTTCCGCCTTCTCGCCGCGGGCGACCAGCGGCTCGGCAACCACGTCGATTGCCGCGACACGCGGGACGGTGCGCAGGAACTGGCTGACATAGCCGAGCGTATGGCGGCGCACATCGATGATCGTGCGCGGGTCGGCCGTTGCCAGATCGACGATCTTGTCGTGATGCTTGATGAGGATCTGGCCGCTGTCGACGGCATAGTTGCCATAGATCATCTTGAGCAGCGAGCTCTTGCCGATGCCCGAGGGGCCACCAAGGACGACGCATTCGCCTAACGCAACGGAGAAGGACACGTCCGAAACGACCGGCAGCTTGATGCCGTCGCGCAGGTGCATGGTGAAGCTCTTGGCGACTTCAGAAACAACGAGTGGCGTTGCCATGATTTCTTTCCTTAGTTTCGCTTGCCACGAATGCCGATAGCCGGATTCCGAATGGCCTATCGCGATCAGACCTGCAGGATGGAGGACACAAGGAGCTGCGTGTACGGCTCGCGCGGATCGTCCAGGACGCGATCGGTCAATCCGTGCTCGATGACATGGCCATCCTTCATCACCATCATGCGGTGCGACAGCAGGCGTGCGACGGCCAGATCGTGGGTGACGATAATCGCCGCAAGGCCGAGATCGTTGACGAGTCCGCGGACGAGATCGAGCAGGCGGGCCTGCACCGACACGTCGAGGCCGCCCGTCGGCTCATCCATGAAGACCAGACGCGGGCCGGTGACCAGATTGCGGGCGATCTGCAGGCGCTGGCGCATGCCGCCCGAAAAAGCACGCGGCTGATCGTCGATACGGCCTTCGTCGATCTCGACGCGCTGCAGCCAGTCGACGGCGGTGGAGCGGATGTTGCCGTAGTGGCGGTCGCCGATCGCCATCAGGCGCTCACCGACATTGGCGCCGGCAGAGACCGTCATGCGCAGGCCGTCAGCCGGATTCTGATGCACGAAACCCCAGTCGGTGCGCATCAGGAAGCGGCGCTCGGCCTCCCTCATGCGGTAGAGATCGCGATAGGCGCCGTCGCGCATATGGTACTCGACGCTGCCGGTCGTCGGCATCAGACGGGTCGAGATGCAGTTGAGCAACGTGGTCTTGCCCGAGCCGGATTCACCGACAATGGCGAGCACTTCGCCGGGCCAGAGCTCGAAGGAGACGTTCCGGCAGCCGATGCGGTTGCCGTAGAACTTCGAGACGTCATTGACTTTGAGAAGCGGGGTGTCGCTCATTCGGCAGCCTCCTGATTGGGTGCCAACATCTCGCCGACATGCCCGTGGGCGCGCCGGTCTTCGCAATGGTCGGTGTCGGAGCAGACGAACATGCGCCCGCCCTTGTCGTCGAGGATTACCTCGTCGAGATAAACCTCTTCAGCGCCGCAGAGTGCACAAGGCTTGCCGAAGCGCTGGATCTCGAAGGGGTAGTCCTCGAAATCGAGGCTGACGACTTCGGTGTAGGGCGGGACGGCGTAGATGCGCTTCTCGCGTCCTGCCCCGAAAAGCTGCAGCGCGTCCGACATGTGCATTTTCGGATTGTCGAACTTCGGCGTCGGGGACGGATCCATGACGTAGCGGCCGGCGACCTTGACCGGATAGGCGTAGGTTTTGGAGATGCGACCGTTGTGCGCGATGTCTTCGTAAAGCTTCACATGCATGAGGCCGTATTCCTCAAGCGCGTGCATCTTGCGGGTTTCGGTCTCGCGCGGCTCGAGGAAGCGCAGCGGCTCGGGGATCGGCACCTGGTAGACCAGCACCTGATTGAGGCCGAGCTTCTCTTCCGGGATGCGATGGCGCGTCTGAATGATCGTCGCATCCTTCGTGTGGGTCGTCACCGCGACGTTTGCGACCTTCTGGAAGAAGGCGCGGATCGAGACGGCATTGGTGGTGTCGTCGGCGCCCTGGTCGATGACCTTCAGTACGTCGTCCGGACCGATGATCGAGGCCGTCACCTGCACACCGCCGGTTCCCCAACCGTAGGGCATCGGCATTTCGCGCGAGGCAAAGGGCACCTGATAGCCGGGTATGGCGATCGCCTTCAGAATCGCGCGGCGGATCATGCGCTTCGTCTGTTCATCCAGATAGGCGAAATTGTAGGTAGCTAGATTGGTCATTCTGCCTCCTTGATGGTGTCGTCGCCGCCGATGCGGCCGGCTTCGAATTCGTTGCGCATGCGGCGGACCAGATCGAGTTCCGCCTGGAAGTCGACATAGTGCGGCAGCTTCAGATGCTCGACGAAGCCAGTCGACTGAACGTTGTCTGAATGCGAGATGACGAATTCCTCGTCCTGCGCCGGAGCCGTAATGTCCTCGCCGAGCTCTTCGGCGCGTAGTGCGCGATCAACAAGCGACATGGACATTGCCTTACGCTCGCTCTGGCCGAACACCAGGCCATAGCCGCGGGTAAACTGCGGCGGTGCCTTGGACGAACCCTTGAACTGGTTGACCATCTGGCACTCCGTAACCTGGATCGTGCCGAACGAGACCGCGAAGCCGAGTTCAGGAACATCGAACTCCACTTCGACTTCACCGATGCGGATTTCGCCGGTAAAGGGATGGTTGCGGCCGTAGCCGCGCTGGGTCGAATAGCCGAGCGCCAGGAGGAAGCCTTCATCGCCGCGAGCCAGCGCCTGCAGCCGCAGATCGCGGGTCATTGGGAATTCCATCGGCTCGCGCGTCAGGTCGCCGATCTCGTGATCTTCGGGCATTTCGCCGTCGCCCTCGATCAGACCCTCCGCAGCGAGGATTTCCGAAACGCGCATGACACGGCCGGTTTCGGCATCGCGGAGCGTCGGCTCCCCGATGGCTTCGTCGGTCAACAGCGACGGGTCGAGAAGGCGATGCGTATAGTCGAAGGTCGGGCCGAGCAGCTGGCCGCCCGGAAGATCCTTGTAGGTGGCGGAGACACGGCGCTCGATCTTCATGCGGGCGGTGTCGATCGGCTTGCTATAGCCGAAGCGCGGCAGCGTCGTGCGGTAGGCGCGGAGAAGGAAGATCGCTTCGATCATATCACCCCGCGACTGGCGAACGGCGAGGGCCGCGAGCGTGCGATCGTAGAGCGAGGCTTCGGCCATAACACGGTCGAGGGCCAGCGCCAGCTGCGCGACGATCTGATCTATCCCGATAGCCGGCAACGAACGGTCGCCGCGACGGCGATCCGCCAGCAGGCGATGGGCATTGGCAATGGCGGCCTCGCCCCCTTTGACAGCAACATACATGAGTCACATCTCCGTTGCGGTGATCTTGGTGGTGCGCGGCAGGCAGAGGAACCGGCTGCCGGAGGTCAGCACGATATCGATGCCGCGCGGGAACAGTGCGCGGTTCTCCGTCCAGAGCCGCGGGAAAGTATCGGGCAGACCGATGGGCGCGATATCAGTCACCGTCTTGATGCCCGGTCCCATCAACGCCAGCCTTCTGCCGCTTTCGAGATCCGCCAGTTCGATGACAAGGGTCGTGGAGCGGTCGGGATATTCCTGCGTGCCGGCGGCAAAGAGCCCGAAGGAGGACAGCGTCACACCGGCTTCGCCGAAGGCAAAGCGCGCTTCGGCCTTCTCCGATGTGACCGGCGCGCCGGTGTGGAAGCCGAGCCATTGCGGCACGGCGGACCTTGCGAGCCCGGCAGACAGCCAGACCGGGGTGTCGTGATCACACAGGGTCAGCGCGATTGCGCCAGCCGCAACGCCGAGCGGCGCCGGAGGCGCGGCGTGGGGAGCGACCGTCTGGATCAGGCCTGGACGCCCCATCGCATCCATCATCAGCTTGAATACGCTCTGTGCGTGGAAGACCGGCTCAGCAAAGCCGCCGGCCAACGCATCATTCTTGGGGGCTTCCGTCTTGAGGCTCATCAGTCGTCTCCGCGAACCATGGTGAAGAAATCGACGCGGGTCGCGGCCGTCTCGTCGGCCCTACGGCCCTCGGCTGCGGCCACGCGCGCTGCGATCGGCGCGAGAAGTGTCTGCTCGACGAAGTGCTGGGTGGCCGGCTCCTGCCAGAGCGCGTCGAAAATGGCGGAAAGCCGTGCCTTCTCGCGGTCTGTGCCGAGTGCCTGTGCGTGGCCAACAGTGCCGGATGCAAGGCGCACGGTGGCACGCGTCACTGTCACTTCACCGAGATTGAAAGGCGCACCGCCGCCGCCCATGCGGCCGCGGACCATGACGAGGCCTGTTTCCGGTCCGCGCACCGGCTGGACCGCAGGCTTTTCCGCCAGCTTGTCCCACGCCTCGAGCAGTTCCTGCCGTTCCGCGCGCGCAAGCAGGTCGACGACGCGCTTGCGCCCACCTGCCGCCGGCTCATTCTCTTCCGCTAAGGTCATAGCCACATCCTTTACATGTCTATTGATATAGACAACTATACAAGATATGGTTACGCTTAAATTGCCGACGTGACAAGCGTGTGACATCAAGGGGCAAAATGGCTGGGCAGGTACAAAGGCAGACGGGCGTGGCACTCTGGCGTCAGATCGCCGATCGCATTCGCCAGGCGATCAGCGCCGGCGCTTATGACGAGACCGGCATGGTGCCGCCGGAGACGGTGCTGGCCCTGCAGTTCGGCGTCAACAGACATACGGTGCGAAGCGCGATTGCCGCTCTTGCCCAGGAAGGCATTGTGCGCGCCGTGCAGGGACGCGGCACGCTGATCGAGCGCAAGGAACGGCTGAACTTTCCGATCACCAAGCGTACCCGGTTCACGGCCGGGATCGGCGGGCAGGCGCGCGAAATGCGCGGGCTGCTGCTTGGGCATAGCGAAGAGAGAGCGGACGAAGAGGTGGCCGGCTGGTTGAAACTGCGGCCGGGCGCGCCGGTGATCCGTATGGAGACGGTGCGCAAGGCCGACAATCGGCCGGTCTCCTGCGCAACGACCTGGTTTCCTGCAGACCGCTTTGCCGGCATGCCGGCGGCCTACGAGAAGACGGAATCGATCACCCGGGCCTTTGCCGAACTCGGCCTGTCCGACTACGTGCGCGCGACGACGGAGGTCACCGCCGCCCATGCCGACGCCGCCGATCTTGCCGCACTCGAGCTGACGCCGGGGGCGATCGTCTTGATCACCAAGGCGATGAACACAGATCTACAGGGTGTGCCAGTGCAATATGCGATCAGTCGGTTTTCGGCGGATCGGGTGCAATTCACGATCGAGAACTGAGAAAGGCCGGGCGCGCCGGAGGACCCGGCCTTCCAAAACCAGCATTGGTTTTATGCGCCTTGTCTGACAGTCATGCGAAATCGCTCTGCGGCGTCAGCCGCAACAGGCGTTCCTTCCCGCTGTAGGAGCGCAACAGGATTGTGTCTGTTGTTCCGCAAGCCAGCGATCACGCGGCTTGCAGCTGGCGGGCCGCGGCGATAGCTCGACGTGCATAGTGCCGGCGCGCAGCGTTGGCATCGCGGCGCGGTAGAGCCGCATCGGTTGAAGGCCGTCGCTGACTTCGAATGTCAGTTTGGCTGAATCATCGAGCTTCACGTGCTCCGTGACCTTGCGGATGATCGCGTAGAATTTGCCAGCAGGCATATGGGTGCGGTCGCTCTCCTCGATATCCCAGAGCTGAATGAAAATCTCTGTCCATGCTTCCGGGTTGGCGCCGCAGTCCAGCGCCGAGAACTGACCGGCCTTGACCTCGGTAACGTGGTATCCAGGCTTCACCGGTCGCCCGTCGTAATAGAATATCAGCGGAGAATCCTTGGCACCGGAAAGTGTGCCGAGCAACAGGCCGAGGCTGATATCGTCTTCCTGAACTTTGCTATTGTCGATCGCGTTCATCTGCGTTATTCCTCATTTCAATCATTCAAGGATTGTTGAAATATGGATCAACGTCAAGCCCTCGTCGCGTTTGGCGCGCTGTCTCAGGAAACTCGCCTGCGCATCATCCGCATGCTTGTGGTCGCCGGCCCAAACGGCATGGCGGCAGGCGCGATCGCGGAAGAGGCAGATGTATCGCCGTCCAACGTCTCCTTCCATCTAAAGGAACTGGAACGCTCTGGCCTGATCGCGCAGCAACGCGAATCCCGATCGATCATCTACACCGCGAACTATGAGGCGCTCGGCGGCCTGGTTCGCTTCCTGATGGAAGACTGCTGTTCCGGACACCCGGAAATTTGCGCGCCCGCCGCAGAGGTCGTGGCCTGTTGCGCCCCTAAAATGGAGGAAAAATTACCATGAGCGTTGACCGCGTCTACAACGTGCTCTTTCTCTGCACGGGCAATTCCGCTCGCTCGATCTTGGCAGAATCCATCCTCAACGCGGAGGGCAAAGGCCGGTTTAAGGCTTATTCGGCCGGCAGCCAGCCGAAGGGAGCGGTCAACCCTTATGCATTGAAGGAGCTGCAAGCGCAGGGCTATCCGTCGACCGGCTTCCGCTCGAAGAGCTGGGACGAGTTCGCCGAGCCGGGCGCGCCGGAGATGGACTTCATCTTCACGGTCTGCGACAGCGCCGCCGGCGAGGCCTGCCCGGTCTGGATCGGCCATCCGATGACCGCCCATTGGGGCGTCGAGGATCCCGCTGCCGTCGAAGGCAGCGAAGTCGACAAGGGCCGCGCCTTCGCGCAAGCCGCCCGCTTCCTGAAGAATCGCATCACCGCCTTTCTGAGCCTGCCGCTATCCTCGATCGACAAGCTTGCGCTGGAAACGCACCTGCATCAGATCGGTGCCATGGAAGGCGCGACCTTAAAACCATCCAAGGCAAACCGATGACCGGGTTCGATCTGCCGCGACGGCTTGTTGCCGAGGGGCTTGGGACAGCCATGCTTGTCGCAACGGTGGTCGGATCCGGCGTCATGGCGGCATCGCTGACCCGCGATGTCGGGCTTGCATTGTTAGGCAACACGCTGGCGACGGGCGCGATCCTTGTGGTGCTGATCACCATCCTCGGCCCGATCTCCGGAGCCCAATTCAATCCGGCGGTCTCGCTGATTTTTGCGATCTCTCGCAAGTTGCCGAAGCGTGACTTTGGGGGATACATCCTGGCTCAGATCGCCGGCGGCGTGGCCGGCACAATCGCCGCCCACCTTATGTTCGGCCTGCCGCTGGTCGAAATGTCGAGCAAGGCTCGTACCGGCGGCGCGCAGTGGTTCTCCGAAGGCGTCGCGACATTCGGGCTGGTGGCGGTGATCCTCGCCGGCAGCAAGTTCGAACAGAGGGCGGTGCCTTGGCTGGTCGGGCTCTACATCACGGCCGCCTACTGGTTCACCGCCTCGACCTCGTTCGCCAATCCCGCCGTCGCTTTGGCACGGTCGTTGACCGACACCTTCTCCGGGATCCGCCCGGTCGATTTACCGGGCTTCTGGGTTGCTGAGATCGCCGGCGCGGTCTTAGCCCTTCTCCTGTTTACCTGGCTCCTGCAGCCAGGTGCTTCGTCAACCGTATCGTCGGAGGCAACGCTATGAACGTCACCATCTATCACAACCCGCAATGCGGCACGTCGCGCAACACGCTGGCGATGATCCGCAGCGCTGGCATCGAACCTGATATCATCGAATACCTGAAGGACCCGCCGTCGCGTGCGCTGCTCGTGAAAATGATCGCCGACGCGGGATTGACCGTGCGCCAGGCGATCCGGGACAAGGACACGCCCTATGCGGAGCTCGGTCTCGACAACCCTGCCCTGACCGACGATCAACTGCTCGACGCGATGCTGAAAGACCCGATCCTGATCAACCGGCCGTTTGTCGTCACGCCGCTCGGCAGCAGGCTTGCGCGCCCGTCCGAAGTCGTTCTGGATATTCTGCCCGACACCCACAAAGGCGCCTTCACCAAAGAGGATGGTGAACAGGTGCTCGACGCCGAGGGCAAGCGCATTGTCTGATCTGCCTGCCGCATCCCCGACATATTTGCGCCAAGTGGATTTGGCGGCGCTGCGGCCGCCCTTCTCGACCCACAAGCCGCGCATCCTGATCCTCTATGGCTCCCTGAGGACTGTATCCTACAGTCGCCTGCTTGCGCAGGAGGCAGCACAGTTGCTCGAGCACTTCGGCTGCGATATTAGGATCTTCAATCCGGAAGGCCTGCCGCTTCCCGACGGCGCTCCGGTGACGCATCCCAAGGTGCAGGAGCTGCGCGCGCTGTCTGAATGGGCTGAAGGCCAGGTGTGGGTCAGCCCGAACGCCATGGCGCGATGACCGGAATCATGAAGGCGCAGATCGACTGGATCCCGCTGTCGGTCGGATCGGTCCGGCCGACGCAGCACAAGACGCTCGCCGTCATGCAGGTCTCCGGCGACTCGCAATCCTTCAACGCGGTCGGGCAGATGTGCATCCTCGGCCGCTGGATGCGGATGATCACCATCCCCAACCAGTCCTCGGTGCCCAAAGCCTTCCAGGAGTTCGATGCCGACGGCCGCATGAAACCGTCGTCCTATTACGACCGCGTGGTCGATGTGTGCGAGGAGCTCGTGAAGTTCACCTTGCTGACGCGCGATGCTTCGGCCTATCTCACCGATCGCTCCAGCGAGCGGAAGGAGGAGGCCGAAAAACTCAAACAGCGCGTGAGCCTCAAATCCCAATGACGACGACCAGCACCGAACGCTCCCCTGTCGCGGCAATCCTCGCCCTCGGTCTGACGCAGATCATCGGCTACGGAACGCTTTATTACAGCTTCAGCATCCTTGCGCCTGACATGGCGCGGGATCTCGATTGGTCGTCGGAATGGATTTTTGGTGCGCTGTCCGTAGCTCTCCTGATCGGCGGCCTGGCGGCGCCGACGATGGGCAGGTGGATTGACCGCTTTGGCGCCGGCCGAGTCATGACGGCGGGCTCGGCGATCGCCGCCGCAGCGCTTGCCGCCTGCGCGTTCGCTCCCGGCAAGGCTGCCTTCGTCGCCGCACTGATCGCGATCGAGACGGCGTCCAATCTGGTCCAATATGGGGCCGCCTTTGCTTTGCTCGTCCAGATCAGGCCGAAGGTTGCCCAGCGCAGCATCACCTATCTGACGCTGATCGCCGGCTTTGCTTCAACGATTTTCTGGCCGATCGCCACGGCGCTCAACGCGCACATGCCCTGGCAGGACGTCTATCTGATCTTCGCGGCTATCAATCTTCTGGTTTGCCTACCCATTCATGCATGGTTGTCGCGCAGCGTCAGCGAAACGCGCAAACGGGAAAAGAACGAAGCGGCAAAGCACGTCGAACCGAGCCTTCCGCCATCCGTGCGAACACCGGCCTTCATCCTGATGGTCATCGGGTTTGCGCTGCAGAGCTTCGTCAACGCGGCACTCCTCGTGCACATGGTTCCGGTATTATCCGGACTTGGGCTTGGAGCGATGGCGGTGATAGTCGGGACACTGTTTGGGCCGTCGCAAGTGCTGAGCCGCTTCATCAACATGGTCTTCGGGAGCGGACTGTCGCAACTGACGCTGGCGTTCATCTCCGCCGTGTTGCTGCCGGCGGCCCTGATCATTCTGATCGTCACCGCCCCGTCGGTACCGGGCGCATTGGTCTTTGCCGTCGTCTTCGGCCTTGGCTCGGGACTGAGCAGCATCGTGCAGGGAACCTTGCCGCTCGTACTCTTTGGCAGCGAAGGCTACGGGCGACGACAGGGGCACGTGTTGTCCATTCGCCTGATGATCTCGTCGACTGCCCCATTTATCCTCGCGTTCATGATGGAGAACATCGGCGCGTCGTGGTCGCTCGCGATTACCGCCGTCGTCGGTGCGATCGCCGTCCTGGCATTTGCCGCGATCGGCCGATTGGGGCAGCTGCCTTACCGATCACATCTTACGACGCTACCTGGCGACGAGCTTCCCCGCTGACTGTTCGTCAGCCGCCGGGCTCGAAATCGGTGGAGACACTGAGGTCCCGCCAAGCCGCTTGCTCCTTGGCTCGTACGGCGTCGTTCTGCTCGACGCCACACACAGCATCGCTGCCAAGCAGCAAGCGCAGCGGCGGTTCGGCAAGGCTGGCGAGATGGACGACGGCGGCTGCTGCCTTTGCCGGATCGCCCGGCTGGTTGCCCGTATAGTCGCGCTGATAGCGCGCCATCTTGCCGACAGTGTCGTCGTATTCCGGCCGGCCTTCCCGAAGTGTGGTGGACGAGCCGGCGAAATCGGTCCTGAAGCCTCCGGGCTCGACGATCGTCACCTTGACGCCAAGCGGGCCGACCTCCCGGGCGAGCACTTCAGAGAAACCCTCGACGCCCCATTTGGCCGCGGCATAGGGCGCGCGACCGGCCGGGCCGATGCGGCCGCCCACGGAGGAAAACTGGATGATGTGACCGGAGCCCTGCTCGCGCATCAGCGGCAGCGCTGCCTTGGTGACGATGATGGTTCCGAAGAGGTTGGTTTCGATCTGGGCGCGGAAGTCGGCTAGGCTTGTATCTTCAATCGAGCCGACATCGCCGTAACCCGCATTGTTGACGAGCACGTCCAGCCGGCCAAACCGATCGACCGCCGCCTTCACGGCCGCTGCGGCAGCCCGCTCATCGGTTACATCGAGGGTGGCTGTCAGGATGCTGGCGCCGAAGCGTTGCTTGAGATCGTCAAGCTGCGACGGATCGCGCGCCGTTGCGACCAATCTGTGCCCTGCCGCCAGCACCGCTTCAGCGAGCGCCCTGCCGAGCCCACGGGAACTGCCGGTAATCAACCAAATCTGCGACATCCGAAAATCTCCTTATTCTATCGAAGGACATATAGGCAACTCGGTTTCATCTTGAAAGAAGGAACCCGCAGGAGCTATACATACCTAATGGTAACTAAGATCAACGATGGTACATTCGATTTCTGCGAAACGCTGACGGACGCGCAGGACACGCTTGCTCGCGAGATGCTGGAACGCGCCAGCGCCAAATGGCCGCTGCGGGTCATGCACATACTGGCGGAGGCCAACGGGCCCTTACGCTTCTCGCGCGTTCTGGAACGGGTGGAGGGGATCAGCCAGAAGGTGCTGACGCAGACACTGCGGACGCTCGAGAGCGACGGGCTGGTGACACGCACACTCTACCCGCAGGTGCCGCCACGCGTGGAATACGAACTGACGCCGCTTGGCGGCGAGCTTCTGGTGGAGGTCGTGACGCTCTGGCAGTGGATCGCCAATCGCCTGCCGGATTTCGAGGCCGCCCGCGCGAAGGCGTCACGGGCAACGGACGCGGCAGAGCGCTAGAAGAACGCGCCGCGCTCTCAAATGAAGCGCGGCGCTTTTATATCAATGCGCGCCGGACATGTCGCCGAGCACTTCCTTGGAAGCGACGGTGGAATCGGCGTTGAGCTTGTAGACCATGGGAACGCCGGTCGCGAGGTTGAGCGCCAGGATCTGTTCCTTGGTCAGGCGATCGAGCACCATCACCAGCGAGCGCAGCGAATTGCCGTGGGCGGCAACGAGCACCTTCTCGCCGCGCAGGACGCGGGGCAGGATTTCCGTCAGGTAGTAAGGCCAGACGCGGGCGCCGGTGTCGCGCAGGCTTTCGCCTCCCGGAGGCGGAACGTCGTAAGAGCGGCGCCAGATGTGGACCTGCTCTTCGCCCCACTTGGCGCGGGCGTCATCCTTGTTGAGGCCCGAGAGATCGCCGTAATCGCGTTCGTTGAGCGCCTGATCCTTGAACGTCTTGAGGTCCGGCTGGCCGACATTGTCGAGGATGATCTTCAACGTGTCCTGAGCGCGCTTCAGGTCGGACGTGAAGGCGACATCGAACTTGATGCCGTAATCGACCAGCGCCTTGCCGCCGGTGTTGGCTTCCTGAATGCCGAGCTCGGTCAGATCAGGGTCCTTCCAGCCGGTGAAAAGGTTCTTGAGGTTCCAGTCGCTCTGGCCGTGGCGAACGAGGACGAGAGTGCCGCTCATGAAAAATGCCTCCGAAAAAGATTACTTTGAAGAAAGCCCGAGCACGTCGAGCATGGAATAGAGACCGGGCTTCTTGTCGCGCGCCCAGAGCGCTGCCTTGACGGCGCCGCGGCCGAAGATCGAGCGATCGGTGGCGCTGTGCGACATGGTCACGGTTTCGCCCTCGCCGGCAAAGATCACCGAATGCTCGCCGACAACCGAGCCGCCGCGCAGGGTTGCAAAGCCGATCGTGCCTTGCTCGCGTGGTCCGGTGTGGCCGTCGCGCACGCGCACCGACTTCGATGCGAGATCGATGCCCCTGCCCTTGGCCGCCGCTTCGCCAAGAAGCAGCGCCGTGCCCGAGGGCGCGTCGACCTTGCGCTTGTGATGCATTTCGAGGACTTCGATATCCCAGTCGGCCGGATCGAGCGCACGAGCGGCCTGCTCGACAAGGACGCTGAGCAGGTTGACGCCGAGGCCCATGTTGCCCGACTTCACCACCCGGGCGTGACGGGCGGCGGCCGCAATCTTCGCGTCGTCCTGCGCCGAGCAGCCGGTTGTCCCGATCACATGGACAATGCGTGCCTGAGCGGCCAGAGCCGCGAACTCGACGGTGCCGGCAGGGGATGTGAAATCGAGAACCCCTTCAGCGTGGAGAAAGGCCGCCAGCGGATCATCACTGATGGTGACGCCATTCGTGCCAAGGCCGGCAATTTCGCCGGCGTCCTTGCCGACGAAGGGAGAGCCCGCGCGTTCGACCGCGGCATGCAGTGTCACGCCATCGAGCGCGTGAATAAGACGGATGAGCGTCTGCCCCATGCGCCCTGCCGCGCCAACCACTACCAGTTTCATCGCAGCATCGCTCATGTCAGTCGATCATCCTATTTGTCAGCGGGCATCGGAGGCTGCTGGCCTCTGCAGATTGTTGAGGCGAGCGTAGAGACCGTCGCTGCGCTGCGCAAGGCTCTCGTGATTGCCTTCCTCCATGATCCGGCCCTGCTGCATGACGACGATTTTGTCGGCGCGCACGACGGTCGAAAGGCGGTGGGCAATGACGACCACCGTGCGGCCGACCATGGCTTCATCGAGCGCCTTCTGAACGGCCGCTTCCGACTCCGTGTCGAGCGCCGAGGTCGCTTCGTCGAGGAGCAGGATCGGAGCGTTGCGCACCAGAGCACGGGCGATCGAAAGGCGTTGACGCTGACCGCCCGAGAGCGTCACGCCATTCTCGCCAACCGGCGTGTCGTAGCCTTGGGACTGCGCCAGGATGAAGTCGTGTGCATAGGCAAGGCGGGCGGCGCGTTCCACTTCCTCGTCGGTAGCCTCTTGGCGGCCATAGCGGATGTTGTCGCGGATCGTACCTTCGAAGAGATACGGCTGCTGGGAAACATAGGCCAGCTGCTCGCGCAGCGATTGTTTCGTCACATGCGCAATATCCTGGCCGTCGATGAGGATCTGCCCAGCCTTCGGATCGTAGAAGCGCGGAATGAGCGTAATGATCGTCGATTTGCCGGCGCCGGATGGCCCGACAAGCGCCGTTGTCTTTCCGCCGTCGGCGACAAGGCTGACATCCCTAAGGACTTCATCCTCACCATAAGCGAAAGAGACATTGCGGAACTCTATCTTGGCTTCCGTAACGACGAGCGCCTTTGCACCGGGCACATCGCGCTGATGCGGCACCGTATCGAGGAATTCATAGATCATGCGGGCGTTGACGACGGCACGCTCCATCTGCACCTGAAGACGTGCGAGGCGGCGCGCGGGGTCATAGGCCAGCAGCAACGCCGTTACGAAGGAGAAGAAAGCGCCTGGCGGAATATTGTTATAGATCGTGCCGTAGGCGGCATAGGCAAGGACGCTGGCCACCGCCAGGCCGGCGAAGCTTTCCGTCAGCGGCGCTGTCCGCTCAGACAGGCGGGCGATGCGATTTGCGCGCCGTTCGGCGCTTTCCACCAGCCTGTCAACCTTCTGCCCCAGCTGGCGCTCCATGGTGAAGGCCTTGACGATAGCGATACCCTGGATGGTTTCCTGCATCGCACCGGCGACATGGCTGTTGACGTGGATTGCATCCTTGGTTGCCACACGAAGCCGCTTCGACACGTATCGCAACGCGTAAAGAAGAGGTGGTGCCAGAATGAAAACCGCAAGGCTGAGCAGTGGATCCTGAATGATCATCACGGCGAGCAGAGAGATAAACGTCAGGAGATCGCGCACTGTCGACGTGATCGTCAGGTTCATCACATCGCGGATGCCGCTGATGTTTTGATTGAGCTGTGCAACGACGTGGGCCGAGCGCGTCTGGTTGAAGTAGCCGAGCGACAGCTTCATGAGGTGCGCATAGGCACGCTGCTGGTACCGCGCCACAATGTTGTTGCCGATCTTGGAAAGGACCACCGCCTGGCCGTAGCTCGCAAAACCGCGCAACACGAAGGCAATGAAGATGGTAAAACAGATCACCCAGACAATGTCCGCGCGCCGGTGTTCGAATGCCTCGTTGATGACCGACTTCATGATCCAGGCGGTATATGCCGTCGACAAGGCAACGATGACGAGGCAGCTGATGGCAAAAACATAGCCCCAAAGATGATCACGGCCGTTTTCTGCGATGATGCGCTTCAAGATGCCGGTGATGCTATCGCTGTTTACAGGCGTCTGCTTGGTGTCCGGTGCTTGCAAAAATCAGTCTTCCTGTGTGTCAGGACACGCATGTCCTCATGACTGCGTGCGCTCGCGCGGCTCTATAAAGAGTTGGCGGCCTTTTGACCAGAGCCGTTACGCCCGCCAGCGGCGGCCGTCGGTCGAGACGCCGAAGCTCTCTGGCTTGCGGGCATAGGACGAAAGCCCTGCAAGAGCCGCAAGCGGGTGCGTGACGACATAGGTCGGGATCGTCGCAAGCAGCGCCGAATGCGGCGCCTTGTCCTCGAACGCAGCCCGGAATTCTGGCTTCTTGAGCGCGGGAAGTATCTTCTGCGAGATACCGCCTGACAGAAAGACACCGCCGCGCGCCATGAAAATCATCGCCATGTCGCCGGCGACGCGGCCGAGATAGGTCGAGAACAGGCTGATCGTCTCGACGGCAACCTTGTCGGAACCAGCGAGCGCGTCCGAGGTGATGTCTGCCGGGTCGGAGTAGACGGGGGCAACGCCATCCGCCGTGCAGATTGCCCGGTAGAGATTGACGATGCCGCGGCCACAGAGAATCTGCTCTGCCGAAATCCGGCCTTCGATCGTCTCCACATGCGCGAAGATCTGCAGATCGCGTGCAGTACGCGGCCCGAGATCGACGTGACCACCCTCGCCAGGCACGGGAATCCAGGACGCTTGCGCGTAAACGAGCCCGCCGACGCCGAGACCGGTGCCTGGGCCGAGAACGACGCGGGATGCGATCATGTCACCCGCTGCATCGCCAAGGCGCTCGCGGTTGTCATCAGAGAGATTGGCGATTGCCAGTGCTTGCGCTTCGAAGTCGTTGACGACGAGAACGTCTTCGATGCCGAGGCCATCGATCATGGTTCGCGGGCGGACGACCCAGTCGCAATTGGTCAGCGGTATTTCGTCCCGGCTGATCGGGCCGGCCACCGCCAGGATCGCCGAACGCGGCCGCAAGCTGCTCTTTTCGAGAATGCAGCTACGGATCGCGTCATCGATCGTCTCGAAGTCGGCGGTGCGGACATTGGGAAAATGGATCTGCTTGGCCGCAGCGTCCGGGATGATCGCAAAACGCGCATTTGTGCCGCCGATGTCGCCGATCAGGATCGGAAAGGGCATGGCAGTTTCGCTGGTATCGAGCTGTGGCATGGCAGGTTCCGTGCGTGCGCGCTATTCAAGCGCCGGTTTACGCGTGAAGGGTGGCAATAAGCTTGTCGGCGGTCGCTTCGTTGAGCGCCATCGGGATATCGTAGACGATTGCAAGCCGCATCAAAGCCTTGACATCGACGTCATGCGGCATTGGCGTCAGAGGATCGACAAAAAAGATCAAGGCATCGACTTCGCCGGTGGCAATAAGAGCGCCGATCTGCTGGTCCCCGCCGAGCGGGCCGCTTTTCAAGCGGGTCACGTCGAGATCAGGAGCGGCCTCCAACACCCGGCCGCCGGTCGTGCCCGTGGCGACGATTCTCCAGTTCGCGAATGTCTCGCGGTTGCGGCGTGCAAACTTCGCCATGTCATCCTTCTTCTGGTCATGCGCAATCAATGCAAGGCACTTGCCGCCGGCCATGAAAAGGACCTCCACCTGAAATTCAATCGATTTGGCTGCTTCTATACGAAGCGCCCGTCTTTTGAAAGACCACCGCGCTGCCAGCGCCTCACTCGCCGGACGGCTTGTCGTCCGGTACCGGTCCGATGGCTGGCAGCGCCTCGTCAGACACCGCGGCAGGCATCACCGCCATCGGCGCGACCTCCGGGGCAGCAGCAGCGCCGCCAAAGGTGGCCGTCTGCACCGAGTCGACGGACGGCGCTGTGAGAACCGACGAGCAGGCGTTCGGAAGATCGGAGACCATCACTTCGCGCGGCTTGACCGGCTTCGCATCGGGCTTCGGCGGCTTCGGCGGCGCCCATGGTTCCTTCGTGAACCACCATGCCAGCGACTTGCCGCATCCATCGTCAGCAGGCACCGGCGCCTGCGGCTTGCAAGAGGCTGCGCCCGGTGGGCACTTCATGCGGATGTGGAAGTGGGAATCGTGACCGTAAATCGGGCGAAGCTTGCCGAGATTGGTACGATCACCCGTCCAGGTGTCGCACATCTTCTTCTTGATGGCCGGATTGACGAAAATCCGTTCTACCTGAGGATAGCTCGCCGCGCGCATCAGCAGCCGGGCGTGCGATTTGGTCCAGACATTCGGATTGATTGTCAGGAAGGCACCCTTCTGCAGCATTGTCGTGAAAGGCAGGCTTTCGCGTTCCTCGACGCTCATCGGGTGAGCAGGCATTGGCGTCAGCCATATGTCGGCATCAAGCCCTATCTGGTGCGAGGCATGGCCGTTGAACATTGGTCCGCCGCGCGGCTGCGAAATGTCGCCGACCAGCAAGCCCGGCCATCCGTCGTACTTTGCCGCATCACGGGACAACTGTTCCAACAGTGAAATCATCGCGGGATTGCCCCAGCGACGATTGCGCGAAAGCCGCATGGTCTGCCAGGTCGGACCGTCGGTCGGCAGCGCCACGGCGCCGGACATGCAGCCTTTCGCGTAGAAACCGAAGGGCTGCGCCGCCCCTTGATTTGGCAGTGCGACGGCGCCGAAGAGGGCCTTGGCGCTCCCGGGACTTGGCTGCTTCTGCTCGGCGCTGGCATCGCCGGCGACAAGGCTTGCGCCGAGCACGCCGGCGAATGCCAATTTCAAAAATGTCTGGAAAGTCCTGGTGGTATGGAGAGCCATGCCATGTCCTGAGCGTCTGTGGCCCGCGGCCGAGTGATTTGCAATCGAATCTACCGTGAAAAGCAATTTTGGTGAATCGATGTTTTGCATAAGCAGGGAATCCCGAGCTTACCCGGGCAACAAATGCTCACGATCCTGCGAACCGGACAAAAACTGTCGCCTCACCTGTTTTTCGCCTGCTTTTCGCCTATTGTCGGCGAAAGCAGACAATAATCGGGGTTGGCGAATGGCGCTTACGCGGTCGAAACTTGGTGTGGTCTTTTCTCTTCTCGGCACATTGGCGTTGCCCTTGCAGGCCGTTGCCCAGGAGCCAAATTTCCAGATCGGCAGTTCCGTCATCAGCGAGCTGAAATACAAGCCGGGATTCAAGCATTTCGACTACGTCAATCCGGATGCGCCGAAGGGCGGCAATCTGCGGCTTTCCGCCTCCGGCACCTACGACACCTTCAACCCGCTGCTTTCGAAGGGGGAAACGGCGGTCGGCCTGACCCTGCCTTTCGAAACGCTGATGAAATCGGCCGACGACGAGCTGCTCGCCTCCTACGGCTTGCTGGCGGAAGGCCTTTCCTATCCCGACGACGTCTCGAACGCGACGTTCCGACTCAGGGCCGAGGCAAAGTGGGCGGATGGGAAGCCGGTGACGCCCGAGGACGTGATCTTCAGCTTCGACAAGACAAAGGAGCTCAATCCCCTCGCCTCCAACTACTACAAGCACGTGGTCAAGGCCGAAAAGACCGGCGAACGCGACGTGACCTTCACGTTCGACGAGAAGAACAACAAGGAGCTTCCCAATATCCTCGGTCAGTTGACTGTAGTGCCGAAGCACTGGTGGGAGGGCACGGGGCCTGACGGCAAGCCGCGTGACATTACCAAGACGACGCTCGAGCCGGTGATGGGATCCGGCCCCTACAAGATCGCTGCCTTCGCGCCGGGCGCAACGATCCGCTACGAGTTGCGCGACAACTATTGGGGCAAGGACCTCAACGTGAATGTCGGCCAGAACAATTTCGGCTCGATCACCTACACCTATTTCGGCGACCGGGACGTGGAGTTCGAAGCCTTCCGAGCCGGCAACAGCGACTATTGGCAGGAGACGCAGGCGGCACGCTGGGCGACCGGCTATGATTTCCCCGCCGTCAAGGACGGGCGCGTGAAGAAAGAGGACGTCGCCAACGCACTGCGCGCCACCGGCATCATGCAGGCCCTGGTACCGAACACGCGCCGCGATATCTTCAAGGACGAAAAGGTTCGCGAGGCGCTGAATTACGGCTTCGACTTCGAGGAACTGAACCGCACCGTCGCCTTCAACACCTACAAGCGCATCGACAGCTATTTCTGGAACACCGAGCTCGCCTCCTCGGGGCTACCGCAGGGCCGCGAACTGGAGATCCTGAACGGCCTCAAGGATAAGCTGTCGCCCGCGGTCTTCACCACCCCCTATACCAATCCGGTCGGCGGCGATCCGCAGAAGAGCCGCGACAACCTGCGCAAGGCGATCGGGCTATTCAAGGAAGCGGGCTGGGAGATCAAGGGCAACCGCATGGTCAACACCAGGACCGGCAAGCCGATGAGCTTCGAGATCCTGCTGTCGAGCCCGATGCTGGAACGCTGGGCGGTGCCCTATACCAACAATCTGAAGAAGATCGGCATCGATGCGCGCGTCCGGACCGTGGATGCCTCGCAATACACCAACCGGGTGCGCAGCTTCGACTACGACATGATCTGGAACGTGTGGGCCGAGACGATGAACCCCGGCAACGAGCAGGCCGACTATTGGGGCTCGGGATCGGCCAACCAGCAGGGCTCACGCAACTATGCGGGCATCGCCGATCCGGCGATCGATGCGCTGATCCGCATGGTGATCTTCGCCCCCAACCGCGACGAGCAGGTGGCGGCGATTAAGGCGCTCGACCGCGTGCTTTTGGCGGGGCACTATGTCGTGCCACTGTTTTATCGCGGTACGCAATCGATCGCCTATTGGAACACTATCACCCGGCCGGCCGAATATCCGACCTACGCGACCGGCTTCCCCGATGCCTGGTGGTCATCCGCCGCGTCAAAATGAGCAGGCTTGCATTGGCCTGACGGCTGGGCTCCAAATGAACGATGCGAATCAGGACAAGGCGTAGCGCGCTTGGCCACACCACAAGGAGACCGCACGGATTGAACGGCGATAGACTGGACAGCGCTCGACGCAAGCTTTCCCGGAAGGGCCTTCACTGATGGGCGCCTATATCCTTCGCCGCCTGCTTTTGATGATCCCGACGATCATCGGCATCATGGCCATTTCCTTTACTGTCATCCAGTTCGCGCCCGGCGGCCCAGTCGAGCAGGTCATCGCACAGCTGACCGGCGATGCGCAGGGCGCGGACTCGCGGCTTTCCGGCGGCGGCGGTGATCTTCTCGGCGGCGGCGGCCTTGACGAAGGCGGCTCGAAATACCGCGGTGCCCAGGGGCTTGATCCGGAATTGATTGCCAAGCTCGAAAAGCAGTTCGGTTTCGACAAGCCGCCGCTGACGCGCTTCGGCCAAATGATGTGGAACTACATCCGCTTCGACTTCGGCGAGAGTTTCTTTCGCAACACTACGGTGCTTAACCTGATCAAAGAAAAGCTGCCGGTCTCAGCCTCGCTCGGCGTCTGGATCATGATCTTCTCCTACGGCATCTCGATCCCGCTCGGAATCCGCAAGGCCGTCAAGGACGGTTCCGCGTTCGACGTCTGGACGTCGGGTGTCATCATCATCGGCTATGCGGTTCCAAGCTTCCTGTTCGGTATTTTGCTGATCGTGCTCTTTGCCGGCGGATCCTTCTATGACTGGTTCCCGTTGCGCGGCCTTGTCTCCGACAATTTCGACCAGCTTGCCTGGTGGCAGAAGCCGCTCGACTACTTCTGGCATCTGACGCTGCCACTGATCTCGCTTTCGCTGGCGGCCTTCGCCACGACGACGCTCTTGACCAAGAACTCGTTCATCGAGGAGATCAAGAAGCAATATGTCGTGACCGCTCGCGCGAAGGGATTGAACCAGCGCCAAGTGCTCTACGGACACGTCTTCCGCAACGCCATGCTAATCATCATCGCCGGCTTCCCCGGCGCTTTCATTTCCGCCTTCTTCACCGGCTCGCTGCTGATCGAGAACATCTTCTCGCTCGATGGCCTGGGGCGGCTTGGCTATCTCTCGGTGGTCAACCGCGACTATCCGATCGTGTTTGCGACGCTCTACATCTTCTCGCTGCTCGGCCTGTTCGTCAGCCTGGTTTCCGATCTGATCTACACGTGGATCGATCCGCGTATCGACTTCGAGCGGAGGGACGTCTGATGGACACCGCCGCCAATCCGACGACCGCAACGCCGGTCAAGCCGCCGCGCAAAGGCCTGCTGTCACCGACCAACGTCCGCCGCTGGAAGAATTTCAAGGCCAACAGGCGCGGCTACTGGTCCTTGTGGCTGTTCCTTGTCCTGTTCGTGCTCAGCCTGCTTGCCGAGTTCATCGCCAACGACCGGCCGATCATCGCCTCCTACAAGGGTGAGATCCTCTTCCCAGTTCTGGTCAACTATCCCGAAGAGAAGTTCGGCGGATTCCTGGCTGAAACCGACTACCGCTCCGACGTCATATCGGACGAGATCAACGCCAACGGCTGGATGATATGGCCGCCGATCCATTACTCCTATCGCTCTGTCAATTCGAACATCCCGCATTCGGCGCCGACCCCACCCTTCTGGCTGATGAACAAGGAGGAGCGCTGCTCCGGATATCCGCAAGGAGCGGCCGACCCCGGCTGCAACTTCGGCAATCTCAACTGGCTCGGCACTGACGATCAGGCGCGGGACGTGCTTGCCCGCGTCATCTACGGCTTCCGCATCTCCGTGCTGTTCGGGCTGGTGTTGACGATCTGCTCGGCCATCATCGGCGTCAGCGCCGGCGCGATCCAGGGCTATTTCGGCGGCTGGACGGACCTGCTGCTGCAGCGTTTCATCGAGATCTGGTCGTCGATGCCGGTGCTCTATATCCTGCTGATCATCGCAGCCATCCTGCCGCCCGGCTTCTTCGTGTTGCTCGGGATCATGCTGCTCTTCTCATGGGTTGGCTTCGTCGGCGTCGTGCGCGCGGAATTCCTGCGGGCCCGCAATTTCGAATATGTGCGTGCCGCCCGTGCGCTCGGGGTGAACAACCGGACAATCATGTGGCGCCACCTGCTGCCGAACGCGATGGTGGCGACGCTCACCTTCCTGCCTTTCATCTTGTCGGGCTCGATCACGACGCTGACCTCGCTCGACTTCCTCGGTTTTGGCATGCCGCCCGGCTCCCCCTCGCTCGGCGAGATGATCGCGCAGGGCAAGGCCAACCTGCAGGCGCCATGGCTCGGGCTGACGGCGTTCTTCACCATGTCGATCATGCTATCGCTCTTGATCTTCATCGGCGAAGCGGTTCGTGATGCATTCGATCCCAGGAAGACGTTTCAATGAGTGACGCTGCCGAAACACTACTGTCCGTTCGCGAGCTTTCGGTGGCGTTCCACCAGGGCGGCGATACATCGCTGGCCGTCGATCACATCTCCTTCGATATTCGCAAGGGCGAGGTCGTGGCGCTGGTCGGCGAGTCCGGTTCGGGCAAATCGGTCTCCGCCAATTCGATCCTGCGTCTGCTCCCCTACCCCTCAGCCAGCCATCCCTCCGGCGAAATCCTGTTCAAGGGCAAGGACCTCTTGAAGGCATCCGACAAGGCGTTGCGCGCGGTGCGCGGCAATGACATCACGATGATCTTCCAAGAGCCGATGACCTCGCTCAACCCGCTGCACACGATCGAGAAGCAGATCGCCGAGATCCTCGAACTGCACCAGGGTGTGACCGGTCAGGGCGCGCGCAAGCGGATTCTCGAACTGCTGAACCAGGTCGGTATCCGCGAGCCGGAAAAGCGGCTGAAAGCCTATCCACACGAACTTTCCGGCGGCCAGCGGCAACGCGTGATGATCGCCATGGCGCTCGCCAACCGACCGGAACTGCTGATCGCCGACGAGCCGACGACCGCGCTTGACGTGACCGTGCAGGCACAGATTCTGGAGCTGCTGCGGCAGCTGAAGGGCCAGCATGGCATGTCGATGCTCTTCATCACCCACGACCTTGGCATTGTTCGCAAGTTCGCCGACCGGGTCTGCGTAATGACCAAGGGCAAGATCGTCGAGACCGGCACGGTGGAAGAGGTCTTCCGCAATCCGAAGCACGATTATACCCGGCATCTGCTGGCCTCCGAGCCGCGTGGCGAGCCGCCGATTGCGGATTCCTCGAAGCCTGTCGTGATGCAGGGATCGGATATCCGCGTCTGGTTTCCGATCAAGGCCGGGCTCATGCGCAAGGTCGTCGACCATGTGAAGGCCGTCGATGGTATCGATCTTCAGCTGCGCGCCGGGCAGACGCTCGGCGTCGTCGGCGAATCCGGATCGGGCAAGACAACGCTCGGTCTCGCGCTGACGCGGCTGATTTCGTCGCAGGGTCGGATCAGCTTCGTCGGCAAGGATATAGCCAGCTATTCATTTACGGAAATGCGGCCGCTTCGCAATCAGCTGCAGGTCGTGTTTCAGGATCCCTACGGCTCGCTCAGCCCCCGCATGTCGGTTGGCGACATCATCGCGGAAGGCCTCAAGGTGCACGAGCGGTCGCTCTCCTACGAGGAACGCGATCAACGCGTCTGCTGGGCGCTGGAGGAAGTCGGCCTCGACCCGCTGACCCGCTGGCGCTATCCGCATGAATTCTCCGGCGGACAACGCCAACGCATCGCCATTGCCCGCGCCATGGTCCTTAAACCGCGCTTCGTGATGCTGGATGAGCCGACATCGGCGCTCGACATGAGCGTCCAGGCGCAGGTCGTCGACCTCCTGCGCGACCTGCAGAAGAAGCATGATCTCGCCTACCTCTTCATCAGCCACGACCTGAAGGTGGTGAAGGCGCTGGCGAACGACGTCATCGTCATGCGCTTCGGCAAGGTCGTCGAGCAAGGCCCGTCCGCTGCGATCTTCGGTGCGCCGAAGGACGACTACACCAAGGCGCTGATGGCTGCCGCCTTCAACATCGAGGCGGTGCCGACGCCCGCCATCCAACAGTAAAGACTATCATGCCCACAAGACCGCCCATTCTCGTCGATCTCAAGTTCGACCCCGACACCGTTGCCCGCATCCTCAAGAGCGCTTTTCCGGATCGCGGCAGCATCAATCTCGCCGATCCCGCAAACAAGGATCGCGATCTGACCGGCATCGACTATGCGCTGCTCTGGAAGCCGAACGCGGATCTTTTCACTCGCGCTCCCAATCTCAAGGTCATCTTCTCGGGTGGCGCCGGCGTCGACAGCTTCATGAACCTGCCGGGCTTGCCTGATGTGCCGATCGTTCGCTTCTCCGACCGCAGCCTGACGACCCGGATGAGCGAATGGGTGGTGATGCAGTGCCTCATGCACCTCCGACAGCAGCATCAGCACGACAAGGACCAGCGGGCGCGCATCTGGGGCAAGCTGGTTCCGCCTGAAGCGTCCGAGATCACCGTCGGCATCATGGGCCTTGGCGTGCTCGGACAGGACGCGGCGTACAAGCTGAAGGTCATGGGGTTCAACGTCATCGGCTGGTCGCGCAGCCGCAAGGATATCGAGGGTATCGAGACGTTCGATTCCGGTCAGCTCGATGAATTCCTCTCCAGAACGGATTTTCTCGTCGGTCTGCTGCCGCTGACGCCCGAGACGACCGGCTTCTACAATGCGGCGCTGTTTTCAAAACTGCGCCAGGGCGGCGCGCTCGGCAAGCCGGTGTTCATCAATGCTGGGCGGGGAAGGAGCCAGGTGCAGGCCGACATCGTCGCCGCAATTCAGGGCGGTGTGCTCGGGGGCGCCTCGATCGACGTATTCGCGGTCGAGCCGCTGCCGTCCGACGATCCGCTCTGGGAGCTGGAGAACGTTTTCATCACGCCGCACGATGCTGCCGTATCCGATGAAACCGCGCTCTTCCGGCACGTGGAGCGCCAGATCGCCCGCTATGAGAGCGGCGAGCCGCTGCGATTCGTTGTCGACAGACAGGTGGGCTATTGAGCGCAGGAACCATGCTGCGCGCCATTCGTTTTTCTCCCAGATGAAGTGCGGGGCCGACAATGGCTCGCGCGACTCCGGAAGGAGAAAGACATGGCTCACCAGACGGAAACGCGCTGGGAAAAGTCCGGCGGCAAGCTCCACGCCGAAGAAACGATCTCGTCAGTCAAGGCGAAGCAGGGCCGAATGGGCACTCGTATTCTTATGGTCCTGATCGTCGCGTTGGCGCTTGCCTTCATCGTATGGATCCCCGTTGAAATCTGGGGCAAGAAGGAGGCGGCGGACATCGCTCCGCAGCAACCTGGACAACAAATTCAATCGGCACAGCCGGCACCGGCAACCCCGAATGCCCCGGCGCAATAAGAACCGCGCGGGTCAGGCGGTCACAAGCAAGCATCCTGTCGCACAGCCGGCAGGGTGCTTTCTATTTGCGCTGGACTTTACCGGCTGATTTTTCGATAAGAAGGCGCACGAGCCGGTCTTCGTGCGTCGGCTTATGACGCGATTTGTCCGGTTTGGGAATGGGCGGAGTTCATGGCCAAGACCGATATCGCAAGGCGCGTTTACAATCACACCTGGAAGCTCGATCCGATTGTTCGCAGCCTGATCGACACAGATTTCTACAAGCTGCTCATGCTGCAGATGATCTGGAAGCTCTATCCTGATGTAAACGCCACATTCACGCTCATCAACCGCACCAAACGCGTGCTGCTGGCCGAAGAGATCGACGAGGGCGAATTGCGCGAGCAGCTCGATCATGCCCGTTCGCTCCGCCTCTCCAAGAAGGAGATGATCTGGCTCGCAGGTAACAGTTTCTACGGGCGCGCGCAGATTTTCGAGCCTGAGTTCCTAGCCTGGCTCTCGCATTTCCAGCTGCCCGAATACGAGCTGTCGAAGCGCGATGGCCAATATGTGCTCGACTTCCACGGATCCTGGAAGGACACGACCATGTGGGAAATTCCGGCGCTCGCCATCATCAACGAGCTTCGGTCGCGCTCGGCCATGAAGGCGCTCGGGCCGTTTACGCTCGATGTACTCTATGCCCGCGCCAAGGCACGGATGTGGGAAAAGGTGGAGCGACTGCGCGAATTGCCCGGTCTGCGCATCTCCGATTTCGGTACGCGCCGCCGCCACAGCTTCCTGTGGCAGCGCTGGTGCGTCGAGGCGCTGAAGGAAGGCATTGGTCCCGCCTTTACCGGTACCAGTAACGTCCTGCTCGCCATGGATTCCGATCTCGAAGCGGTGGGCACGAACGCCCACGAACTGCCGATGGTGGCCGCAGCACTGGCGAAGAACGACGCCGAGTTGCACAACGCCCCCTACAAAGTTCTGCGCGACTGGAACAAGCTCTACGGCGGCAACCTGCTGATCGTCCTTCCGGATGCCTTCGGCACCGCCGCCTTCCTGCGCGACGCGCCCGAATGGGTCGCTGATTGGACTGGTTTCCGTCCGGACAGCGCACCACCGATCGAGGGCGGCGAGAAGATCATCGAGTGGTGGAAAAAGATGGGCCGCGATCCGCGCCAGAAGCTGCTCATCTTTTCGGACGGGCTCGATGTCGATGCCATCATCGACACCTACAAGTACTTCGAGGGGAAGGTGCGCATGAGCTTCGGCTGGGGCACCAACCTCACCAACGATTTCGCCGGCTGTGCACCGACCGAGATCTCCGGGCTCAACCCGATCTCCATCGTCTGCAAGGTCATCGACGCCAACGGCCGCCCTGCCGTGAAACTGTCGGACAATCCGCAGAAGGCGACTGGCGATCCGGCGGAGGTCCAGCGCTATCTGAAATTCTTCGGGACGGAAGACCGCGTCGATCAGGCGGTGCTTGTCTGAGAGATTTCCGTGACGCCGGACGGAGCCGCGATAACCGCGCCGAGACTGGCAAAAGCCGGGCACGGTCCCCATCTAGGGAAGTGCGAGCGCGGGCTGCCGAAGTTTGACGCCCATCTTTGACCTGAAAGGATGATCCAATGACTGTAGAGCGTGCGGTGCTGGCAGGCGGTTGCTTCTGGGGCATGCAGGATCTCATCAGACGCTATCCGGGCGTCGTGTCCACGCGCGTGGGCTACACCGGTGGCGAGGTGGCAAACGCTACCTACCGGAATCACGGCAATCACGCCGAGGCGATCGAGATCATGTTCGATCCCGCGAAGATCAGCTACCGTGACATCCTCGAGTTCTTTTTCCAGATCCATGATCCGACGACACTCAACCGGCAAGGCAATGATCTCGGCGCCAGTTACAGGTCGGCGATATTCTACACGAGCGACAAACAGCAGTTGACCGCCGAAAACACCATTGCTGACGTAAACGCATCGGGTCTATGGCCCGGGAAAGTGGTTACCGAAGTCGTTCCCGCAAGCGATTTCTGGGAAGCGGAACCTGAGCACCAGGACTATCTGGAACGCATTCCGAACGGATACACATGCCACTTTGTCCGACCCGGGTGGAAGTTGCCGAAACGGCAGCAAGACACCGCAGCCGTTGGATGACCGGAACGTGTGCGAAACGAAGGAGGCCCTGCCGTCAGGCAGGGCCTTTTGCATTTCGGGATGGAGGTCGGGAGGTAACGCACATCAAGAAGCAAGCTTTTGCCCTCGATCGCCATTCAAGCGGCCATCATGCCCATGCAGACGGTCGGTCGAGACGCGCAACCGTTGCCACGTGATCTCCCAAGCAGTTGTAAACAAATCACTTCCTTGAAAGAAATGGCGGACAGAGAGGGATTCGAACCCTCGGTACGCTTTCACGTACACACGCGTTCCAGGCGTGCGCCTTCAACCACTCGGCCACCTGTCCTTTGGCGGTCTGCATCGGCGAGGATGCAAATCGTCGGAACGGCCGCGATATATACCGATGAATTTTCGCCGATCAACCCAAATCTAACAGTTTTTTGACTTCTTCCGGTAAAAGTGCGGCTAAGCCTTCCATTGCAGTTCCATCGGCCCGTAGCTATCTTTTATTACAGGTGGAAAATGGCACGGCTGGCCGGGCGAGAGCCCGGTGCACTTGATGGCCGGAGAGTTCGATGCGTTTCCTTTTGCGTTTGGCGAGTCTTGTTGCGCTGGCTGTTGCCGTGATTGCCGGAACGATCGATTCAATTCAGTCCGTTGCCGCCTCCTCCGTGGTCATAACGCGGATGGGCGACGCGTGGCAGGATCTGAGCCCGTCGTCGCTGGAAAGCCTGCAAGCAACGATCGCCTACTATATCCACCCGCGGTTCTATACCCTCGCCTTTCAGTGGCTGATGCTCCAGCCGGCCTTCGCCGTGTTTCTGGTGCTGTCGCTGCTGTTGTGGATGGCGGGCTACAAGAAACCGCCGATCGCCGGCCGCTTTGCCGCATAAGAAGCAGCATTGTCCTGGACATCCCCAGCCCGACATCAGACGACGATATCGCAACGGTCGTCACGCCTGGATTGGCTAGAAAAATCGCAACCCGACGATGATTTTGAGCAAAAATCAGCCCGTCTGAGCTGATTTTTGGCAATTGCGGCAAATTTTTACCAGTCGAAAAATTTCTCGTGAAATTTTTTTTGAGCCATGCAAGGATGCGCCCAGCCAGGCCTCCGGGGGGAGGTCGGTGGTTCCGCAGACATGCCTGAACGGGCTTGCGGGAGGACCCAAACAAATAGAAACAACAGGGCTGCAACTCATGAAAAAATCCCTTCTGACTCTCCTGGCCGTGGCTGCCATGTCCACGACGGCGCTCGCCGCCGACGTCAAGCCGGCGCTCGTTTACGGCACCGGCGGGAAGTTCGATAAGTCTTTTAACGAAGCAGCCTTTAATGGCGCTGAGAAATTCAAGAAAGAAACCGGCATCGCTTATCGCGACTTCGAGCCGACCGGCGACACCCAGGGCGAACAGGCAATCCGCAACTTTGCAAGCCGTGGCTTCAACCCGGTTATCGCCGTCTCCTTTGCCTGGACCTCGGCCATCGAGAAGGTCGCGGCTGAGTTTCCCGACACAAAGTTCGTCATCGTTGACGCCGTCGTCGACAAGCCGAACGTCCGTTCCGTCGTCTACAAGGAAGAAGAAGGTTCCTTCCTCGTTGGCACTCTCGCAGGCCTCGCTTCGAAGACCGGCAAGGTGGGCTTCGTCGGTGGCATGGACATTCCGCTGATCCGCAAGTTCGAATGCGGTTACGAGCAGGGCGCACGCTCCGTCAAGGCCGATGTCGAGGTGTTCCAGAACATGACCGGCACGACGGGCGCTGCCTGGAATGATCCGGTCCGTGGTGGCGAACTCACCAAGAACCAGATCGATCAGGGCGCGGACGTCATCTACGCGGCAGCGGGCGCAACCGGCCTCGGCGTCTTGCAGACGGCCGCCGACAACAAGAAGCTCTCGATCGGCGTCGACAGCAACCAGAATCACCTTCACCCGGGCTCCGTCCTGACCTCGATGGTCAAGCGCGTTGACCTCGCCGTCTACAACGGCTTCAGCGACGTCAAGGGCGACAAGTTCACGGCCGGCGTCCTGGCGCTCGGCGTCAAGGAGGACGGCGTTGGCGCCGCCATCGACGACAACAACAAGGCCCTGATCACGCCGGAAATGCAGGCCGCGCTCGACAAGGCCAAGGAAGGCATCATCGCGGGAACCATCAAGGTTCACGACTACACAACGGACAACGCTTGCCCGAAGTGATACGTGACTGAGACGGGCGTATGGCGGAGTTGCTCCGTCATACGCCCTTTTCGTATTTGGAGCCTGCTGTGACAGACACGCCCGCTATCGAACTTGTGGGCATCGACAAGAAATTCGGTGCCGTTCACGCCAACAAGGACATCAATCTTACCGTCGCCAAGGGCACGATTCATGGCATCATCGGGGAAAACGGTGCCGGCAAATCGACCTTGATGTCGATCATCTATGGTTTCTATCATGCCGATAGTGGTGAGATCCGCGTCAACGGCAATCCCGTGACCATCAAGGACAGCCAGGCCGCGATCGCCACCGGGATCGGCATGGTGCACCAGCACTTCATGCTGGTCGACAATTTCACGGTGCTCGAGAACATCATGCTTGGGGCCGAGGGCGGTGCGTTGCTGGCGAGGGGCGTCTCTTCGGCGCGCGCCGAACTGCGGCGTCTGGAGAAGGACTACGGCCTCGAGGTCAATCCCGATGCGTTGATCGAAGAGCTTCCGGTCGGGTTGCAGCAGCGCGTCGAGATCCTCAAGGCCATGTACCGCGGCGCCGAGATCCTTATTCTCGACGAGCCGACAGGCGTGCTAACTCCGGCCGAAGCTGACCATCTTTTCAAGATCCTTCGTGTCCTGCGCGACCAAGGCAAGACCGTCATTCTGATCACTCACAAGCTGCGCGAGATCATGGCGATCACCGACACCGTGTCAGTCATGCGCCGTGGCGAGATGGTCGCGACCCGCAAGACAGCCGAGACGACGGTGGAGGAGCTTGCCGAGCTGATGGTCGGCCGTCGCGTGCTGCTGCGCGTGCAGAAGGGCGAAGCCAATCCGGGCAAGGTGATCCTGTCGGTCCGCAACCTCACGGTTAAGGACAATCGCGGCGTCATCATGGTCGACAACGTATCCTTCGATGTCCGCGCCGGCGAGATCGTCGGCATTGCCGGTGTTGCCGGCAATGGGCAGTCCGAATTACTGGAGGCGATATCAGGCATCCGCAAGCCGCATTCCGGCGAGATTTTCCTCGACGGGCAAACGATCGACAAGGCCGATCCTGCGCGGCTGCGCGAGCTTGGTCTCGCCCATATTCCGGAAGACCGGCATCACATGGGGCTGGTGCTGAAGTTCGAGGAATACGAGAACTCGGTCCTCGGTTACCATCGCAATCCCGGCTACAGCAAGGGCCCGCTGCTCGATCTCGACGCGATCCGCAAGGACGCAATGGAGAAAATCGAGAAATACGACATCCGCCCGCCGAACCCGCGGCTGAAGACCGCGAATTTCTCCGGCGGCAACCAGCAGAAGATCGTCGTGGCGCGCGAGATCGAGCGAGATCCGACAGCGCTGATCATCGGCCAGCCGACCCGCGGCGTCGATATCGGCGCCATCGAATTCATTCACCGCCGGATCATCGAGATGCGCGACGCGGGCAAGGCGATCCTGCTCGTCTCCGTCGAACTCGACGAAATCCGCGCCCTTTCAGACCGTATCCTTGTCATGTTTGCCGGCCATGTTGTCGGCGAGAAGACGCCCGATGCCGGTGAACAGACCCTCGGCCTGATGATGGCCGGCATTGCCGCGTGAGGCCTTGATGAGCACTGCTTCTGTTCCACTTCCAAATTGGATCAACTACGGCCTCATCCCGCTGTTGAACCTGTTAGTCGCCTTCCTGATCTCCGGTTTCGTCGTCTGGCTGATCGGGGAGAGCCCACTTGCCGCCCTGTCGTTGCTGATCGAAGGCGCGCTCGGCAGCGGCGAAGGCATCGGCTTTACGCTCTATTATGCGACGAGTTTCATCTTTACCGGTCTTTCCGTAGCGGTGGCCATTCATGCGGGCCTGTTCAACATCGGTTCGGAAGGCCAAGCCTACCTCGGCGGCCTGGGTTGCGCGCTGGTGGCATTGGCGCTCGACCACTATGTTCCATGGTATGTGACAATGCCGGTGGCGGTCGTCGGCGCAGGTCTCTTTGGCGCCGCCTGGGCGTTCATCCCCGCGTTCCTGCAGGCAAAGCGCGGCAGCCATATCGTCATCACCACCATTATGTTCAACTACATCGGCGCGGCGTTGATGGTGTACCTGCTGGTGCATGTGCTTATCGTGCCCGGCAAGATGGCTCCGGAAACGCGGACCTTCCTTGAAGGCGGTCAATTGCCGAAGCTCGGCTGGCTAATGAACCTTTTCGGCGCCAAGCTTGGCGCCGCACCGTTCAACGTCTCCTTCCTCATCGCGCTCGTTGCCGCCTATTTCGTCTGGCTGCTGATCTGGCGCACCAAGCTCGGCTTCGAGATGCGGACACTTGGCGTCAGCCAGAGCGCGGCGGCCTATGCCGGCATTCCCTATGCTCGTATCGTCATGATTGCCATGCTGCTGTCAGGCGCGCTTGCCGGCATGATGGCGCTGAACCCGGTCATGGGATCGTCGGCGCGTCTGCAGGTGGAGTTCGTGGGCGGCGCCGGTTTCGTTGGCATCGCCGTGTCGCTGATGGGGAGAAATCATCCCGTCGGGATCATCTTCTCGGCGATCCTCTTCGGCATCCTCTATCAGGGTGGCGACTGGATCTCCTTCGAGATGCCGACTATCACACGCGAAATGATTCTGGTCATCCAGGGTCTCGTCATCCTCTTCGCGGGCGCCCTGGAATACATGTTCCGACCTGCGATGGTTCGCGTCTACCAACAGTTCAAGGCCGCATGAGGGGAACGGACGATGGATTATTACGACATCTTCATCAGCGTCCTGAGTTCCACGATCCGCTTGTCGATCCCGCTGATCTTCACGGCGCTGGCAGGTCTGTTTTCCGAACGTGCCGGCATCTTCGATATCGGCCTCGAAGGCAAGATGCTTGGTTCGGCGTTTGCGGCAGCCTGCGTCGCGTATCTGACTGGCTCGGCTTGGCTCGGTCTTGGCGCCGGCATTATTTGCTCGGTGGCGCTCAGCCTCGTCCACGGCTTTGCTTCGATCACCAATCGCGGCAACCAGATCATCTCGGGCGTGGCGATCAACTTCTTCGTCGCCGGTATCACGATCGTCCTCGGCGGTGCGTGGTTCGGCCAGGGTGGTCGTACGCCGCAGTTGCTTCCCGAAGCCCGCTTCTCGCCGATCGTGCTGCCCGGTGCCGACGCAATGCGCGGCGTCCCGGTTATCGGCCCGCTCTACGCCAATGTGATCTCGGGCAACAACATCCTGACCTATCTCGCCTTCCTCGCGGTTCCGCTTTCCTGGTGGATTCTCTATCGCACCCGCTTCGGCCTGCGGCTGCGCGCCGTCGGCGAAAATCCGGGCGCTGTCGATACGGCCGGCATTTCTGTGAGCTGGCTGCGCTATCGCGCGGTCATGTGCGCCGGCATCCTCTGCGGCTTTTCCGGAACCTACCTGGCGATCGCGCAGTCAGCGGCCTTCATCAAGGACATGTCGGCCGGCAAGGGCTACATTGCGCTTGCAGCGCTGGTCTTTGCGAAGTGGAAGCCGGTGCCCGTCATGTTCGCCTGCCTGCTCTTCGGCTTTCTCGATGCGCTGGCAAACTTCATGCAGGGCAAGCAGGTACCACTGATCGGCGAAGTGCCAGTGCAGATCTTCCAGGCGCTGCCCTATATCCTCACCTGCATCCTGCTCGCCGGCTTCATCGGCGTGGCAATCCCGCCGAAGGCGGGTGGTGTCCCCTATACGAAGGAACGTTGAGAACATGTCCCACGATCTTTTCGAAGCCGCTCGCGGGGCTATGGCCTTCGCTCACGCCCCCTACTCGAAGTTTCCCGTCGGCGCGGCGATCCGCGCCGAGGACGGCAAGGTCTACACTGGCGCCAATATCGAGAACCTGTCCTTCCCGCAGGGTTGGTGCGCGGAGCCGACGGCGATCAGCGCCATGATCATGGGCGGTGCCAAGAAGATCGTCGAAATGGCGGTGATCGCCGAGAAGCTGCCGCTCTGCCCGCCCTGCGGCGGTTGCCGGCAGAAGATCTCGGAGTTCGCTTCCAAGGATACGAAGATCTATCTGTGCGACGAAGCCGGCGTGAAGAAGACGATGACCATGGACGAGCTCCTGCCGTTCAGCTTCGAGACCCAACTCGGATGAGTGCCGCGATGGACGTGCTTGCCGGCAGGCTCGGCGGCCTTTCGCCGCGTGTTGGCATCGTGCTTGGCTCCGGCCTTGGTTCGCTGGTCGGCGAAATGACGGATGCGCAGCGCATTCCCTATCATGATTTGCCGGGCTTCCCGGTCAGCGCCGTCTCGGGCCATGCCGGCGAGGTGGTTGCCGGTTCGCTTGGCGGCGTTCCCGTTATCATGCTGTCCGGTCGGGTCCATTTCTACGAGAAGGGCGACGCGGGCGCGATGCGGCTGCCGATCGAAATACTCAAGGGTCTTGGCATCGAGACGCTGATCCTTACCAACTCCGCCGGCTCCTTGCGGGACGACATGCCGCCCGGCTCTGTGATGCAGATCACCGATCACATCAATTATTCCGGCATGAATCCGCTCATTGGCGAGAAAAGCGACCGCCGCTTCGTTGGCATGACCAGCGCCTACGATGCAGGCCTCGCCGACGAGATGCGCAAGGCTGCAGAAAGGATCGGCATCGCCCTGTCGCAAGGCGTCTATATGTGGTTCTCCGGTCCGAGCTTCGAGACGCCCGCCGAAATCCGGCTGGCCCGCATTCTCGGCGCAGATGCCGTTGGCATGTCGACCGTGCCGGAGGTCATTATCGCGCGAATGCTGGGCTTAAGGGTTGCGGCAGCGTCCGTTATCACCAACTATGGAGCCGGTATGACCGGCAGCGAACTGAGCCATGACGAAACCAAGGACATGGCTCCGATCGGCGGGGCACGCCTCGCCGCCATACTAAAAGAAATGATTGCAGGAGAACGCGAACAATGACCAGTCATTCCAGCAAGGAGACGGCCGCCGTCGCACTCTCGCTTCTCGACCTGACCAACCTCAAGGACGACTGCACCGAGGCGCAGATCGACGCGCTGTGCGCGCGGGCTCAGACACCCTACGGCAACACCGCAGCGATCTGCATCTGGCCGCGCTTCGTCGCCCATGCCCGCGCCATTCTCGGTACAGGTCATCCGGTACGCATTGCGACTGTCGTCAATTTCCCTTTGGGCGAAATGGAAGTTGCCGACGTCGCCGCCGAAACCCGCGAGGCGATCGCAGATGGCGCCGATGAAATCGACCTCGTCATCCCTTATCGCAAATTCATGACGGGCAGCGGCAAGGCCGTCACCGATATGGTCGCGGCCGTCCGCGCCGAATGCAAGGATCCGATCCTCCTGAAGGTCATTCTCGAGACTGGCGAGATCAAGGATGCGGCGCTGATCCGTCGTGCCTCCGAACTTGCGATCGAGGCCGGTGCCGATTTCATCAAGACATCGACCGGCAAGGCCTCCGTCAATGCGACGTTGGAAGCGGCTGATATCATGTTGCGGGTCATCCGCCAGAGCGGCCACAAGGTCGGCTTCAAACCGGCGGGTGGTATCGGCTCGGTCCCGGACGCGGCCCTCTATCTGAGCCTTGCGGAAACGATCATGGCGCCCGACTGGCCGATGCCATCCACCTTCCGTTTCGGCGCGTCCGGATTGCTCGACGACATCCTTGCCGTTCTCAGCGGCACGCAGTCTGCTCCCGCTGCCGCATCGAGCTATTGAAATGATCCCGCAGGAGATCATCCGCCAAAAACGAAACGGCGGAACGCTTTCCGAAGAGGACATCCAATCGTTCATCGCCGCACTTGCGTCCGGTCAGCTTTCGGAAGGGCAGATTGGCGCCTTCGCCATGGCAGTTTGGTTCAAGGGCATGTCGCGGGACGAGGTTGTTGCGCTGACGCTCGCGATGGCGCGTTCGGGCGACACGCTCAGCTGGGCAGACATAGACCGGCCGATCGCCGACAAGCATTCGACAGGCGGCGTCGGCGATAATGTCTCCCTGATGCTTGCACCAATCGCGGCAGCGTGCGGCTTGGCGGTTCCGATGATTTCCGGGCGCGGTCTCGGCCATACCGGGGGGACACTGGACAAGCTCGAGGCCATTCCCGGCTACACCATCACCCCTGACGCAACGCTTTTCCGCAGGGTCGTGAAGGATGTCGGGTGCGCCATCATCGGCCAGACCGGAACCCTTGCACCTGCGGATGGCAAGCTCTACGCCGTGCGAGATGTCACCGCGACCGTCGACTCGATCCCCCTCATCACCGCCTCCATCCTGTCGAAGAAACTCGCGGCCGGGCTGCAGACACTGGTGCTCGATGTCAAGGTCGGTAGCGGCGCGTTCATGGCCGAGCCGAAAGACGCCGAGACACTGGCACGCGCGCTTGTCGATGTCGCCAATAGCGCTGGCGTCAGGACGTCGGCGCTGATCACCGACATGAACCAGCCGCTCGCGGATGCTGCAGGAAACGCCGTCGAGATCCGTAATTGCCTGGAGTTTCTGGCCGGCAGGAAGAAGAATACGCGCCTCGAGGGGGCCGTGCTGGCCTTTGCGGCCGAGATGCTGATGAAATCAGGTATGGCTTCGTCACTGCAGGACGGTGAAACGAAGGCCGCGGACGCCCTTTCCACAGGCAAAGCAGCCGAAAACTTCGGCCGTATGGTCCACCTGCTTGGCGGTCCCTCGGATCTCTTGGAAAAGCCAGACAAATACCTCGTCAAAGCGCCAGTAACCAAAGCGGTTCCTGCTCCTCAGTCCGGTTGGCTTTCGGGCTGCGACGTACGGGAGATCGGTATGACCATCGTCGATCTCGGGGGGGGACGACGGCATCCGGACGACAGGATCGATCACCGCGTTGGGATATCCGACATTCTGCCGGTTGGCACCCGTGTCGAGCGAGGCGATCCGATTGCGTTGGTGCATGCCGCCAGCGAGGATTCAGCCGATGCGGCAATCGCTGCCCTGGCTGCCAACTACAGGATCGGCGAACGCCAACCTGCAATCCCTGATGTCGTTTGCGAGCGCATCGTGGCTATTGCCTGAGGCTGAGGAACTCCTCAGAAACGGAATAGAAGGCAAGCTTCCTGAGAAAACTCATATCGGCCTGCGTGGATGAAAGGTCATCATTCTTTAAGGAGAAGGCGGGACGACAGCGCTAGAATTACGCGCCCCCATGCCTTCTTGTAGGCACCAAACACGACTTCGGCGGCTATTTGCCAGCAAAAGCAACCAAGAGATGCTTACGAGGCGAACAAATTCGCCCCTACGATGAGTTCGCCGTTTACTTGCATTGGAATTGCGCAGAATATTAGCGCATGGGAGGAAGCCTTCGGGCCTTCGCTCTCTATAAATTGCGCCCGAACGGCTTTCCTCCCTTTGGCTCAAGGGAGGACTAATCATGAGGCGGACTTTGCTGTACGCGGCGTCTGCTGCGGTACTGTCGCTCGGCGTTACGCATGCATTTGCGCAGTCGGGCGGTGTTGAGAAAGCGGTTGGCGGCTATGATTTTGCCGAAGCTGCCAAGGAAGCGCCCGACACGAAAAACTTCCATTCGGCTGATGGTCATTTGACCTTCGCGATTGTGACGCATACGGCAGGCAATGGTTTTTTTGACCCCGTCTATGTCGGTGCAACCGTTGCCGGCAACATGATCGGTGCCAAGATCCTGCTGCTCGGCTCGGAATCACCGGTTGACGATCCGGCGCGTGAGATCGAGATCCTGAACCAGATTGTTCAGGACCCGACAATCGACGGCATCATCATGACAACGCCGCAGATCGGCGCCTACAATGACATCGTCAAGGCAGCCAAGGCGGCAGGCATACCGGTCGCCACAACCAACTCGTTCGATGCAACGATCCTGAACCGCAACGGCATAAGTCACACCGGCCAGGATGCATCGGCTGCGGCAATCGGCGGCGAGGCGCTTGCCAAGTGCGTGCTTGACAGCGGCGCGACCAGCGGCTCGATCCTGCTGCCGTCGTCTACCGCGATGGGCAACATCGAGGTCAATAATCGCGTGACCGCCGCCTTCAACGCCATCGTCAAGACGCTAAAGGATGCCGGCAAGCTTGACGCCTTTAAGGTTGATGCCGGGCCGGAGAATGTCGGCATAGACACGAATCCGAATGATCCCGTCAACGCGCTTGTTTCGCTCTTCGAGTCCCGTGGCGACGCAGTCGGCGCGTTTACAGCCAACAACGTCTTTACGCCGCCGCTCGTGAAGGCGGTCGCACAGATGGGGAAGACCGGCAAGTTCTGCGCCTTTGGGTTCGATCTCGGCCCGGCACAGCAAGAGGGGATCGCCGCTGAAAACCTGACCGGCTCCCTGGGGCAGCAACCCTTCCTGCAGGGCTTCTGGCCTGTCATGCAGCTTTACCTCCAGATCGATCGCGGTATTTCTGCCGCCAACCTGGACACGCGTGCCCAATTGGTGACGAAGGAGAACGTCGCAAAAGTTGGCAAGCGCTTCGAGAACTAACGGTTCGAAACGCCTGAGATCGATGCGGGATGACGCAAGCCTCCCGCATCGCGACGGCAAGATTGATCGGCGGAAACCATGGCGTCCACGACGACATCGCTAGGCCGTGCGCCGCCTCAGCTCGTCGGCGGCTGGGAGGCTGGGCTGCTGATATTCCTCGCCCTGCTCTACCTCGGCGGCGCCGTCGTTAATCCGGCCTTTTTTGGTTCTACGGAAGCCCTTCTGGCGTTACTTCGCGATACATCCCGTGTCGGAATCATCGCGGTCGGCATGACCTTTGTCATCGCCAACAAGGATCTCGATCTCTCGGTCGGCTCCACCTACGGCCTGATCGCCGTGGTTTTCGCCAGGCTTTTTGCGTCAAACATTCTCGACTTCGGCGTCATCGAGTCCGCAATCTTCTGTTTGCTGCTCGGCACAGTGGTTGGCCTCGTCAACGGCGTCCTCGTGACGATCCTGAGAGTGCCCGCCTTCATTGCAACGCTGACGATGCTTTTTATCGGTCGCGGCTTCGTTCTCGCGCTTACGCACGGTCAGGCGATCTATTATTCCGGCAAAGCCAAAGACTATCCGCTCTTCTTCCATCTCGGAGAGATCAACGTTTTCGGTTTCAATAACCAGATCGTAATCTTCCTCCTCGTCGCCATCGTCGGTGCCTATGTACTTGCCAAGACCCGGTGGGGCTACGAGACCTTCGCGACCGGGGGAAACGAGCAAGCTGCTGCCTATGCCGGCATCAACACGCGGTGGGTACGCATTCGCGCTTATCTGCTATCATCGCTTTGCGCGACGCTTTCCGCGCTCCTGTCAGCTGCGCAGGACAAGGGCGTCACCCCTCTCTACGGCGTCAGCTGGGAACTTACTGCTATCGCATCTGTCGTCATTGGCGGCGCATCGATTCTCGGCGGGCGCGGGCGCGTCATCGGGTCTTGCCTAGGCGCCGCAGTCGTCGTGCTGATCGACAAGGTGTTGCGCGAAGGCTGGCCGATCACGCGCACCGTCGTTATCGATGGGGAGAGCATTGCCGTCGGCGCCAGGTTTACCCTGCCCGCCGGTGCCGTATTGGTTTTCTTGGGCCTGCTTCTTGTCACGGCCGTGCTCATCGAACCCTTCCTCATTCGACGTCAGATTGCTGCCCGGTTCTGGGCTTGGCTCCGCAGTCGACCACCGCCGCCGGCCTATGAGACCGGCGGCGTGGCGCTGGAAGGTGTCCAGACTAAAGGGGCGATGGCGACCGACATTGCACTCTCGGCCACGGGGCTCGGCAAGTTCTTTGCGCGGCGCGACGCGTTGGCCATCATCCTGACTGCAGTGCTCTGGTTGGCCGGTCTGGCGCTGAGGCCGGACTACTGGTGGAACTTGCCCAACACCTTTGCGATCTTGCTCAACTACACAGAGCTGGCGCTCATTACCGTCGGGCTCACCTATGTCATTACAGCCGGCGATATCGATCTCTCCGTTGGGGCCGTGCTTGCGCTTGCCGGGAGCGCCGCTGCGTATTTCCTGAAGGTGCTGGGCGCCGATCCGTTTACCGCCGTGGCGATGGGTCTGCTTGCCGGGACGGCTGCCGGTTTCGTCAATGCCGTCGTCACAGTCGGCTTCAAGCTGCCGGCCTTCATTGCCACGCTCGGTATGTTCTACATTGCTCGAGGTCTCGCCGCCTGGTTTGTCGCCGGCCAGCAACTGACCGGCTGGCCCGAAGGCTACAACCTGCTTGGCCGCAAGGTGAATGACGTTCTCCTGCATTTCGGCCTTTCGCTACCATCGGGCATCATTCGCACGGTGGCCGAGGTCGTCAGCATCCAGACGATCTTTATGTTTTTCGTCGCCCTCCTCGCCGGCATCGTGCTTGCCTACACACCGTTTGGACTGAAGGTCTGCGCTGCGGGTGGCAACGTGCGCGCGGCCGCTTATGCCGGCATCAACACCAACCGCGTGCGCTTCATCTCACTGATGCTGGCCGCTCTCTGCGCGACCATGGCCGGGATCATCAACGTCGCTTACTTCCGCAGCTTCAACCCGGTTGCCGGCCAGTTCCGAGAGCTTGACGCCATCGCCTCCGTCATCATCGGCGGCGGATCGATCTTCGGCGGTTACGGAACGATGATCGGCTCACTTGCAGGTGCAGCCGTAATCACGCTCGTGCGTGCACTCCTGCAGCTCAACGTCCAGGGCTTCAGCATGCCGCAGCACTGGATCAATGTCTTCATTGGGGTCATCCTCATCGTGGCAGTGCTGATCGACATCTGGGTGCGACAGGCCAATCTCTTCGGCCGACTGCGAACCCGTTTCGCGGCAGCCGCGCCAACGGGAGAGCACATCCATGGCTGACGTACAGCCCTTACAGCCGATTGTGGAAATGCGGGGCATCGAAAAAGCCTTCGGAGCAGTGCAGGCGCTCCGCAAAGTCGATCTCATCCTTTATCCTGGCGAGATTCTTGGCTTGGTCGGGGACAATTCGGCCGGCAAGTCGACGCTGATGAAGATCCTAACCGGCGCCTATCAGCGCGATTCCGGCGAAATCCTGGTTGCCGGGCAACCGGTGTACTTCAAGAGCCCGCACGAGAGCCGTGACGCCGGAATAGAGATGATCTATCAGGACTTCGCACTTTGCGGGAACATGGATGTCGGCCAGAACATCTTCCTCGGTCGCTGGCCCCTCAAAGGCCCCTTCGTCGATCGACGGAAAATGTATGCCGAAGCGGACAGCGTTCTGAAACGGCTCAAAGTCGACGTGAATTCCGTCTATCAGAAGGTCGAGAGCCTGTCGGGTGGCCGCCAGCAATCCGTGGCCATTGCCCGCGCGATCTCCTTTGAACCGCGCGTCGTGATCCTCGATGAGCCGACCGCCAACCTTTCCGTCATGGCCACCGAGCGGCTGCTCGAAACGATGCTGGAGCTGAAGAAACAAGGCGTTGCCCAAATCATTATCTCGCATCGTCTGGTTGACATTTTTGCGGTGGGCGATCGCGTCATGGTTCTCAAGCGCGGCGAGTATGTCGGCGACCGCCATGTCAGGAACACGGACGAGCATGAGGTCCTGGAGATCATTGTCTCCGGCACCCGGAAGAGTGCACTGACGGCCGACGAGGCAAGAAGCGTTGATCGGTCATGATGCCGCACGCGCAAGAAGGATCCCGATACCCGGATCTTCTATTGTTTCAAACTGAGCGATCCGTCTGCAACGGAATAGGAGGCAAGTTTGCGCAGGAAGCTCATGCCGACGAGCGTGAAGGAAAGGGCATCATCCTTCAGCACGAAAGCCTCCACGTCGCGCACGCGGATCCCACCGATTTCCACTCGATCCAATATGACGTGCGCCGCCTTCGTGGTGCCGTTGGCAGTGTTTACCGAATAGCGGAAATCGAGCTGGTTGCCGGTATAGCCAAGGCGTCGGGCGAAGCTCTCGTTCAGCGCGACATAGGTCGCGCCTGTGTCGATCAGGCCCTGGACCTGTCGACCGTTGATCCTGAAGTCTCCGGAGTAATGTCCCTGGGCATCGGCCTGCAGGCGCATCGTGCCACCATTAACCGCCGCGGCAGGCACCTGCCCGGCGCTGCCTGTTACGAAGTTGGCCGAGACGACCGATTCGCTTCTGGGTTTTCCCATGAGGGACGGTATTTGTGTGGCAAGCGCAGCAGCCACGCTTGCAAAAATTACGGTACGCAGGAGCATCGGGACAGAAATCCTTCCTGTATAAACCCCGCGTCATGCGTGGCCATGCTTCTACCTGCTACGCAATAATTGCTGACAAGTTGCTAATGCCGGCAAGCAAATGGCCCGGCAAGCGTGTCCGGGCCATCAACTGGTAAACGGTTTGCGAATTATTTCGTGCCGTACATGCGATCGCCGGCGTCTCCGAGGCCGGGCATGATGTAGCCCTTCTCGTTCAGATGGCTGTCGATGGAGGCGGTGAAGACGGGAACATCGGGATGCGCATCGCGGAAATTCCTGATGCCCTCCGGCGCGGCCAGAAGGCAGAGGAAACGAATGTTGTGGGCTCCGCGTTCCTTGAGCTTGTCGATCGCGGCGATCGACGAGTTGCCGGTCGCGAGCATCGGGTCGACGACGATGATCAAGCGCTCGGAGATGTCCTCGGGAGCCTTGAAGTAATATTCGACCGGCTGCAGCGTCTCGTGATCGCGGTAGACGCCGATATGCGACACGCGCGCCGACGGCACAAGGTCAAGCATGCCTTCGAGAAGGCCGTTGCCGGCCCGCAGGATCGAGGCGAAGACAAGCTTCTTACCCTCAAGGATCGGCGACTCCATCGTCTGCAGGGGAGTCTCGATGGTCTCCATCGTGAGCTCCAGATCGCGGGTCACTTCGTAGCAGAGCAGCGTGGAGATTTCGCGCAGGAGCCGACGGAAACTTCCGGTCGATGTCTCCTTGCGCCGCATGATCGTGAGTTTGTGCTGCACAAGCGGGTGATCGATGACCGTTACGCCGTCCATGGCCGAGCCCTTTCTGTCGTTGTTCTTATCGGATGTTTCTTCCATGGAAATTGCCTCCACCGCAAGAGCGGATGCCATTTTGCAACCTGATCCCAAGGCGAGCCGATCACATCCGGGCAAAAAGCGCCTGGCGCGTCGGCTCATCAACGAAGGCTGCCTCGATACCAGTTCGCGTCATCTCATCGATCGCGGCATCGCTGAAGCCAAAGGCATCGGCGGCCAATTCGTACTCGCGCTTCAGCGACGTGTGGAAGAACGGCGGGTCGTCCGAACTGATCGTCACGCGTATACCGGCGTCCCTGAGTTTTCGCAGCGGGTGCGATGCGTAATCGGGAAAGACCTTCAGCGCGATATTGGAGCCGGGACACACTTCCAGCACCGTTCCGAGATCGGCGAGCCGCTTCACGAGATCCATGTCCTCGACCGCGCGCACTCCATGCCCAACGCGCGAGGGCCTGACAACGTCAAGCGCATCGGCAACGCTAAAGGCACCGCACACTTCGCCCGCGTGAATGGTGAGGCCGAGCCCCGCATCACGCGCAATATCGAAGGCACGCGCATAATCGGCGACCCGACCCATCCGCTCCTCACCGGCAAGATTGAAACCAGTGATGAGCGGATTCTTTGCCTTGGCAGCATATTCCGCGGCGCCAATGACACTCTCAGGACCGAAATGACGCTCCCCCGTGACAATCAGACGTGCCTCGATACCACTTCTCGCCTTCGCACGACGAATTCCCTCGCACACGCCCTCGATGTAAGCGTCCGCGCCAAGCCCGATCCGCTTGCCATGATCGGGAGACACGATCAGCTCGCTGTAGATCGTGCCTATAGCGGCGAGTTCCTCAAGATAGGTTTCGGTCAGCAGCGCGTAGTCTTCCTCGGTCTTGTAGACCTCGGAGACCTTATCGTAGCATTGCAGAAAGCTTGCGAAGTCATGCCAGACATAGGCGCCATCGGTCAGGTAGCTGCTAATGTCGATGTTGTACTTGCGGGCCTGCGCCAAGGTAAGCGTTGGCGGTGCCGCACCTTCCAGATGGCAGTGCAGCTCGACCTTCTTCAAATGCGATGTCATAGAAAACTTCTCCCGTGCGCGCCCGGCGGAATGCGCAGATGCCGGGCGATCGTCTCGCCGATATCAGCATAGGTGGCGCGTATGCCGATATCGCGAGAACGAAGCCCCGGTCCATAGGCAATGATCGGCACCCGTTCGCGCGTGTGATCCGTGCCACGCCACGTCGGATCGCAGCCGTGATCGGCGGTCAGGATGACGAGATCGCCGGGCTTCAGCTTGCCACCCACTTCGGGTAGCCTGGAATCAAAGGCTTCAAGGGCGGCGGCATAGCCCGCTACATCCCTGCGATGGCCATAGACCATGTCGAAATCGACAAAGTTAGTGAAAACCAGGTCGCCATCCTCGGCGGTGTCCATGGCTGCGAGGCTCGCATCCATCAGCGCCTCATTGCCATTCGCCTTGACCACCCGGGACACTCCCTTATGCGCAAAGATGTCGCCGATCTTGCCAATGGCATGGACCTTGCGACCTTCCTTGACCAACCGATCGAGAAGTGTCGGCTCGGGCGGCGGCACCGAGAAGTCGCGCCGGTTTCCGGTACGCTGAAACTTGGAGGCGGTTTCCCCAACGAACGGCCGCGCGATGACGCGGCCGATGTTATGGTGGTCCAGCAGCGCCCGCGCGATCGTGCAGAAGGTCATGAGCCTGTCGAGGCCGAAATGCGTCTCGTGCGCGGCAACCTGGAAGACGGAGTCGGACGAGGTGTAGCAGATCGGCTTTCCAGTCCGGATATGCTCTTCGCCATGCCGGGCAATGATGTCGGTGCCGGAGGCATGACAATTGCCGAGGATCCCCGGAACGTCCGCGGCCCTGCAGAGCGCCTCGATCAATTGCGGTGGGAAGGCTTCGCCCTCAGTCGGAAAGTAGCCCCAGTCGAATGTTACCGGCGTCCCGGCGATTTCCCAGTGGCCGGATGGAGTATCCTTGCCACGCGAAACTTCGCTGGCCGAACCGAACATCGCATAGACCTTTTCCGGCACCGGCATACCGGCCGGGAAGCGTCCCGAGGCTGCCTTGGCGAGATGGACCAGACCAAGAGCCGACATATTCGGAAGCTGGAGGGGCCCCGAGCGCAATCCCTCGCGATCGGCAGCGCCTGCCGCACAGAATTCCGCGATGTGTCCCAGCGTGTCGGCGCCCTCGTCGCCGTAGGCAGCCGCATCCGGCGCCCCGCCGACACCAAATGAATCCAGAACGAAAAGAAAGGCTCGCGCCATGCTCCACCTAGCGACAGAAAATTGACGGCCCGCGCATCACGGACCACTCCTGAAGCCTTATAACGGCAGAGCGGACTTGGCAAACGAGCTTGGGGCGTCAGCAATCGCCGCAGGTGACGGTATCGCTTGCACGGGGCAGGTAATAATAATTGCGACTGATCGTGATCGTGCTGTCGTTCGGTACCAAGTTCGGCGCAAACAGGAACAGCTTATACGGAATGCTCAGCTCGGTACGAACCAGAAAGATATTCGCTTTCTTCATATCGGCGGGCACCGTCGTGGCGGAATTCGCCACGTATGGACGGCTGCCATCCTGCGCCCACGACCATGCCACCGTCGGGTTTGCGGTACCATCCAGAGCGATGCCCGTGATCTTGATGGTAAGGCCGGTCGAACCATAGGGAACGAACACCGCGGAGGCGACCGAGGGCATATCGGCAAGCCAGGACTTGGTTACGCTCTTTTGCTGCGTCACGACATCCGTGATCATCCCGGCTGCACGGCTTGCACGCTTGCTCATGCTGAGACCAATCGTGATCTCGAATGCGCCGACATAGAGCATTACCAGGATCGGGAACAGGATGGCGAACTCGATCGCACCCACGCCCTGCCGGTCGCCGACGAAGCGTCTTGCGAGTTGATGAAGCCGGATCAGTACACCACGGCCTGCCATCACGGGTACTGCTCATTCTGGAACGCCGTCGTGGCGACCATCAGAAAGTATGACGACGACCCATCAGTAGGGCGCACGTTTGTAATATAAGGCCTGATCAGGTCGGTTATGACTTGCCAGCGATAGTAGGCTCGAACCATGTTGATCGTGCCCGAGCCACCGGGAAGATATTTGAAATCAGAGGTCTTGATGTCGGCATAGGCGCTGGTGGACGTCTTCGGTATCGTCGTGGGAATGGCGGCAAAGGTGGCGAAGTTCTGCACGTCGATGAACAGCTTGCTCGGTGTGGCCACTTCCGTTGTAGAGCACTTTATCAGAATCGAAATCTCGTTGCAGAACGCCGTGCGAAAAGCTGCCACATCCGTATTCGCGGGCGTGATTTGTCCGGTTCGCATCTTGCGGCTCATCGTATCCACCGCATTGGACAGGAGTTCCTCGCCGGCAAAGGCAATGAATGTCTCGATGATTGCAAAGACCACCATGAAATAGGGGATGGCGAGGAGTGCAAATTCGATAGCGGCCGACCCGTCGCGAGAGCGCGCAAATGCGGTTAACCGCGGCCGCTTCCGCCGAGGGGGGCGGGAGGCCGCGTCCGCCGCTTGATCCGTTTCCTTCATGGCATGCATCCGGGACAGCTTCGACCACACGGTTTTAAAGGGTGATCGTTGATTTTCCGTTTCAAGCCGGATCAGAAGTTTAACGGAGGTTCACGAGATCTGGCGTCTAACTATTGGGCCGCCGCTGCAGCCTCGGTTCCTTGCTGGCTATGCTGTTCGCAGTTGGGGGTACAGGAAAGGACCGAGCGCTCCGTCTGACGAAAGACACGGACGGTGTTTGCCTCGTCGATAGAGACTAGGATACTTTCGTCCAAGATCGCATTGCCATCCGCGTCGAGCAGCACAAGGTTGGTGGTTCCAAAACTGCGTCCGGTCAGCACGATCGTTTTCGCGTCGGCGACTGTAGCATCCGCAACCTTGGCGTTGCCGACGATGACCTTGCTCACCGGGCGATCAAGCTTCAAAACGCGCGCCTGGTCCATATAGACCCGCAGGGTATCCTGCTGCGCGAACACGGATTCGCTAAAGCCGGCGGCGGCAAGAAAGCTGGCTAGGATGATCCTCTTGCCACTCGGCGACATTTTGATTCTCTCTCAAGAGTTACGGCGATTTTACGAAACAGCATGAGAAAAATTGGTGAATGAAGCTTTAATTCTGTTCTGACGTGCGCAGGATTCCAGCGGCTCGCACCCATAAAGAGACAATTCCCTCGTGATGCAATGCGCTTGCTGATCGCCCCGAGCATCGGCGGAAGCTCCAACAAGCAACGGAAACTTAAATTACTGCAAGGCACGCGGCGCCTTTCCTAGATTTCTAAACATTCAGGAAAGAGAATACTTACCATTCTTAAGTGTCGCTCGGCATTTACGAAGTGGTAACCCAACTCTTTAAGTTGATAGAAACAGGCGTTGGTTAAATTGTAGCAATCCGATCAACGGCAACAGTTGGCGGACGTGCTGAACCTCAACTGGAGTTAGGAGTTACCATGACCAAGCTTGTTAGCCGTTTTCTGAAGGACGAATCCGGCGCGACCGCAATTGAATACGGCCTGATCGCAGCGCTTATCTCTGTCGCGCTCATCACCGGCGCAACCGCACTGGGCGGCAAACTGAACAACCTCTTCAATGGCCTGTCCAACAAGATGAACAGCGCCTGCGGCACCGGCAACATGACCTGCTGATGCCAAGCCGCCGTTGAGGAAAGAGGCCGTCCTGACCCTCAGGACGGCTTTGCATTTTGTCCGGCTTTCGAGGTAAATCAGGTCATGACTTCAAGCGTCATCATTACCATCTTTCCGATGTGCCTGGCATTCGCGGCGGTGATGGACACATTGACGATGACCATCCCGAACCGCATCTCAGCAATTCTTTTGCTGTCTTTCCTTGCGCTGACCCCCTTCATTGGGATGGATTGGCAGACGTTCGGCTACCATCTACTCGGTGCTGCCGTCGTGTTTGCTTCCTGCTTTGTCTTCTTCGCCCTCAACATTATGGGCGGGGGGGATGCGAAGCTGTTGACTGCCGCAGCCGTCTGGTTCGGTTTCGGAGAACCGTTGGTAGAATTCATTGGCTATGTCGGTATCATGGGTGGCTTGCTGACCGCAGCCATCCTCATGGTACGAATGCAGAGCGACGTGATCACGACAATCGGGTTACGAGTACCGGATTCGCTTCTCGTCGCCAAGAAGATCCCCTATGGCATTGCTATCGCTGCGGGCGGTTTTATTGCGTTCCCCTCCTCGCCGCTTTTCGTTGCAGCGTTGCAAAACCTGAAATAGAGGCGCTTAAGCTTCTGTTAACTTAAAATCGAAGGCTTTCATTAACTATAATTATACCAATTACAGGCCATTCTTCGGGGCGAATATCGCGAATCCCCGAGGAATGATCGATGAAACCCGCGCGCCTTTTAATACTTGGAGTGGCTGTCGTTGCAGCCGGCCTTGCCGGCGTGCTGGCGATGAGCCTCGCGGGGCGCGGTTCCGTCGTCACCCAGGTTCAGTCGGTCGTCGAGAAGGAGCCGACTGTCAACGTGCTCGTCTCCAGCGCCAATCTCCCGGTCGGCGCACGATTGGATGACAAGGCGGTTCACTGGATGGGGTGGCCGCAGAGTGGCGTCGTCCAGGGCTTTATCACCGAAGCCGACAAGCCCGACGCGCTGAAAGACATGCAGGGCGCCGTCGTTCGCCTGCCTATCTTCGAGGGCGAACCGATCCGCGCGGAAAAGATCGCCGATTCAAACAGCCGCATCATGTCCTCGCTCCTGCCCTCCGGAAAACGTGCCGTCGCAACCGAAATCTCGGTTTCCACGGGTGCCGGCGGCTTCATCCTGCCGAACGACCGCGTCGACGTCATCATGGTCCGCAAGTCCAAGGAAGCCGACAAGTATCTGACCGAGACGGTGCTCAGCAATGTGCGCGTGCTCGCGATCGACCAACAGATCCAGGAAAAAGAGGACGGCTCCAAAGCGGTCGTCGGAACGACCGCGACCCTGGAGCTTACTCCTGACCAAACCAAGGTGCTGGCCGTTGCCCAGCAGATGGCCAACCGGCTGTCGCTGGCATTGCGCTCCGTCGCCGACGCCCAGGAGCAGGATACCAGCGCTGCGGACTACCTCCTCAGCGGCGATAACGGCAGCGCCATCGTCCAAGTCATCAAATCAGGCTCAATCGTTACAGACAGCAGCAGCAGCGCGCCGAAGGCCGAGTAAAGGAAATGGGAATGGGCAATTTGAAGCGCCATATGAAGCCCTTGATGGCGGGGTGCTTGTCCTTTGCGATCGGGTTCTCCGGCATGGCGCCGGGCTTTCTTGCTCCCGTCCTCGGCGCAAGGGCCGCCTGGGCCAATTCCGACGGGATGGTCACGATAACCCAGACGGGTCCCGGTGCTCATCGCAGCCTGAAACTCGGTCTGAAGAAGGCGATCGTCGTCGATCTGCCCGCCGATGCCCACGATATCCTCGTCTCGGACCCTTCCATGGCCGACGCAGTCACCCGCAGCTCGCGTCGCATCTATCTTTTCGGCAAGACGGTCGGGCAGACGAACATCTTCATTTTCGGCGCCGACGGCCAGCAGATCGTCAGCCTCGATATCGCGATCGAGCGCGATGTCGCGGGCCTCGAAGCCAATCTCCGGCGCTTCATCCCGGACTCCTGCATCAAAGTCGAGATCGTGTCAGACAACATCGTGCTGACAGGCACGGTACGCACGCCACAGGACGCTGCCCAGGCGGCCGACCTTGCACAGGTCTTCCTGAAAGGTGGCGAAGCGACAACGCGTACGGAAACAGCCAGTGGCTCGGGCGGAGAAGGGTCAGTGGCACTGTTTGCTGAAGGTCGCCAAGTCTCGCAGGTGGTCAATCTCCTGCAGATCCAGGGCGAAGATCAAGTGACGCTCAAGGTCACCATCGCCGAGGTGCGTCGAGAGGTGTTGAAGCAGCTCGGCTTCGACAATCTGGTTTCGAATTCGGGGGGGCTGACTGTCGCGCAACTGGGTTCTCCGAGCGTTAACGGCGCAACGGCGACAATTGGCGGCGGTCTGGCAGCACTCTTCAAAAGCTCGATTGGAAAGTACGATATCTCGACATACTTGAGCGCGCTTGAGCAGGCCAAGGTGGTCAAGACGCTGGCGGAGCCGACCCTGACCGCGATTTCCGGGCAGGCCGCGACGTTCAATTCGGGCGGCCAGGTACTCTATTCCACGACCGACAACGACGGCAACACGACGATTGTCCCCTACAACTACGGCATCAATCTCGCCTTCAAGCCGGTGGTTCTTTCCTCCGGTCGCATCAGCCTGGAGATCAAGACGAACGTATCGGAGCCTGCACCTTCGGTGTCCGGCTCGACGCCAACCTATCAACGCCGCTCCGCCGAGACTTCCATCGAGCTTCCCTCCGGCGGCTCGATCGCGCTTGCTGGCCTGATCCGCGACAACGTTGCGCAGACCTCGAACGGTACGCCCGGCGTCAACAAGATCCCGCTGCTTGGCACACTGTTCCGGCAGCGCACGGTCGAGCGTGACGAAACCGAGCTTGTTATCATCGCAACGCCCTATCTCGTCCGCCCGGTCGCCCGCAATCAGCTCAACCGTCCGGATGACAACTTCAGCCCTGAGAACGACGCTGCGGCTTTCCTGCTCAATCGCGTCAACAAGGTTTACGGCGGCCGCGAAACGCCCGTCGCCGACGCTCAATTCCATGGCTCCATCGGGTTCATCTACAAATGAGCGCGGCAGGATCAGCAATGGCACAACACAGAGATCAGCCGATGGCCCGCAAGCAGAACACCGCGCATGAATCCCGCCTTTCGAAATCGCTGCTGCCCATGGTCGCGGTGGCGGCCGCCCTGCTTTCCGGCTGCGCCTCCCACGACGAACTGACGACCGGCGGCATCCCCGACGACTATCGCCAGCGCCACCCGATCGTGGTGGCCGAAGCCGAGCAATCGGTCGATATCCCGGTCGCCTCCACTGACCGCCGCCTCAACATCGCCCAGCGCGACATGATCCGCGGCTTCGCGCAAAACTACACGTCGCGGGCGACCGGACCGGTCTATCTGCTGACGCCCGAGGGATCGCCAAATGCGGCAGCCGCACGTCAGTTGCGCGGCCAGGTGCGCGCCGAACTCTCGGCCCGCGGCATCGCGAGCTCCAAGATCGTCAACAGCACTTACGCGGCCACTGGTATCGGCGACGCTGCCCCCATCCGCCTGACCTTCGTCGGGACGACGGCGATGACCTCACAGTGCGGTCAATGGCCGAGGGACATGATCAACGATTTCAGCAACCAGAATTACTACAACTTCGGCTGCGCAACGCAGAACAACCTGGCTGCACAAATAGCGAACCCGGAAGACCTAATCGCACCTCGCGGCATGACTCCGATCGATGCGACCCGCCGCAACGCCGCGATCAAGGAATATCGCGAACGGACGAGCAATATCGAGGAAGTCAGCGGCAGCGCCAACAGCTTCTGATCGGGGTAGGACCGAAAATGAGTACCGTCGAATACGAGATCAAGAATACCACCGAGCTACGCAACGCCGAGGACGCCATTCGCATGGCCGAACTCGAGAACATGCGCCCACTCCCTCGCATATCGGTGCACGCCTTCTGCGAGAGCGAGGAACTGCAGCGGGTCATGGAACGCTGCAGCCATGACCGCCGCATGTCCAAGGTCGGCTTGCGGATCACCAGCGGCGGCATTGGGGCCGCGGCGAACATGTTCGCGACAGCGCCGACACCAAATCTGATCATTCTCGAAACCAAGGCGGGAGCCGCGAACCTGCTGAGCGAGCTGGCGCCGCTTGCCGCCGTTTGCGACCCTTCCACCAAGGTCATCATCGTCGGTTACTACAACGACATCGCGCTTTACCGCGAACTCGTGCGCAACGGCATTTCCGAATACATGGTCCAGCCAGTCGCCATGCCTGACATCATGGCGGCGATGGCGACGATCTTCGTAGACCCGGATGCCGAGCCGCTTGGCCGCAGCATAGCCTTCATCGGCGCCAAGGGCGGTGTCGGCTCATCGACGATCGCCCACAATTGCGCTTTCGGCATTTCCAACCTGTTTTCGACCGAAACGATCCTGGCCGATCTCGATCTGCCCTATGGCACGGCCAACATCGACTTTGACCAAGACCCAACACAGGGCATTGCCGAGGCCGTCTACGCGCCTGACCGGTTGGATGAGGTATTTCTCGACCGTCTTCTGACGAAATGTTCGGAGCATCTATCGCTGCTCGCTGCCCCCTCGCTTCTCGACCGCGCCTATGATTTCGAAGGACAGGCGTTCCAGCCTGTTCTCGATGTCCTTCAGCGCAACGCGCCTGTCACCGTACTCGATGTGCCTCACGCCTGGTCGGAATGGACGCGCTCCGTGCTGGCTAGCGTCGACGAGGTTGTCATCTGCGCGTCGCCCGATCTCGCCAACCTGCGTAACGCCAAGAACATGATGGACGCGTTGAGAAAGATGCGGCCCAACGACAAGATGCCGCATCTGATCCTCAATCAGGTCGGCATGCCGAAGCGGCCGGAGATCAGCCCCTCCGATTTCTGCGAGCCACTGGAAACCGATCCGATCGCGATCATCCCCTTCGATGCCAACCTCTTCGGTAACGCGGCCAACAGTGGCAGGATGATTTCGGAGATGGATGCAAAGTCGCCAACCGCAGAAACATTCTCGCAGATATCGCACGTCGTAACCGGGCGGATTGCTATCAAAAAGGCACGGAAGGGCGGATTGCTCGGCCTGCTGAAACGCAAATGACGCCCGCCAAGAGTGGATTGGAATAAGGCATGTTCGGAAAGCGCGGAAACGAGGGTTTTGGCAAGGCGGGTGGCGCGTTCGCACCGCCTCAGCCGGCGCAACAATCCTCCCCGTCAGCACCTGCGGTTCTGGTCGAACCGCAGCGCGAGCCTCCCCGTCAACAGGTTTCACCGCCACCGATGCAGACGCCGCAGCGAAAGCGTCCTACCCGTACAGACGAATATTACGATACCAAAGCGCAGGTCTTCTCCGCGCTGATCGATACGATTGATCTTTCGCAGCTTGCCAAGCTCGACGGTGAAAGCGCACGTGAAGAAATCCGCGATATCGTCAACGACATCATCACGATCAAGAACTTCGCGATGTCGATCTCCGAGCAGGAAGAACTGCTCGAGGACATCTGCAACGACGTTCTCGGCTATGGTCCGCTCGAACCGTTGCTTGCACGAGACGACATCGCCGACATCATGGTCAACGGTGCTGGCCAGACCTTCATCGAAGTCGGCGGCAAGACGATCGAGTCCGAAATCCGCTTCCGCGATAATTCGCAACTGCTGTCGATCTGCCAGCGCATCGTTAGCCAGGTTGGCCGTCGCGTCGATGAATCAAGCCCGATCTGCGACGCCCGTCTGCCCGACGGCTCCCGCGTCAACGTCATTGCCCCGCCGCTCGCCATCGACGGACCGGCACTCACGATCCGTAAGTTCAAGAAGGACAAGCTGAACCTCGAGCAACTCGTTCGCTTCGGCGCCATCACGCCGGAAGGGGCGACGCTGCTCCAGATCATCGGCCGCGTTCGCTGCAACATCGTCATTTCGGGTGGTACCGGCTCGGGCAAAACAACGCTGCTCAACTGCCTCACGCGTTACATCGACGCCGATGAGCGCGTCATCACCTGCGAAGACACGGCCGAACTGCAGCTGCAGCAACCGCATGTTGTGCGCCTGGAAACCCGCCCACCAAACATCGAAGGCGAAGGCGAGATCACCATGCGCGACCTCGTCAAGAACTGCCTGCGTATGCGTCCGGAACGGATCATCGTCGGTGAAGTGCGCGGACCTGAGGTCTTTGACCTGCTGCAGGCAATGAATACCGGTCACGACGGCTCCATGGGCACGATCCACTCGAACTCGCCGCGCGAATGCCTCAGCCGTATCGAGTCGATGATCGCAATGGGTGGTTTCACACTACCGGCGAAAACGGTGCGCGAAATCATCTCCGGTTCGATCGATATCATTGTCCAGGCGGCGCGCCTGCGCGATGGCTCGCGTCGCATCACGCAGATCACCGAAGTAATCGGCATGGAAGGCGACGTCATCATCACCCAGGATCTGATGCGCTACGAAATTGAAGGCGAAGACGCCTCCGGCCGTCTGATCGGAAGGCACAAATCGACCGGTATCGGCAAGCCGCATTTCTGGGATCGCGCACGCTACTTCAACGAAGAAAAGCGCCTTGCCGCCGCCCTCGACGAAATGGAAGCCAAGTCCAAGGATTAGTAAGATGTTCGGGTTCGATCCTGTCGTGTTGGCCATTATCGTGCTTGCCGCCGTCGCGGCCGGTGCCGTTTGCTATGGCCTTCTCTTCGCGCGGATCGAGACCGAGAAGAAGTCGGCAAACCGCGTCAACCGTGTCGTTTCGGCTGAGGCTGACAAGGCCAGCGTCAAGGCGGCTCGTGACCGCGTCCAGGAAATGTCGAAGCGCCGCAAATCGGTGCAGGACAATTTGAAGGATCTCGAGAAGCGCCAGCAGGAAAACACCAAGAAAAAGCTGTCGTTGAAGTCGCGGCTGACGCAGGCCGGTCTCCGGATCACACCCGGGCGCTTCTATATGTTCAGCGCTATTTTTGGCCTTGTCCTGATGTTCGTGGCGTTTCTGGCCGATGCACCTGTTATGGTCGTGCTCGGCCTGCCCATCATTGCCGGGCTTGGGCTGCCGCGCTGGGTGCTTGGCTTTCTCATCAAGCGGCGTCAGAACAAGTTCCTCGCGGAGTTTCCCAATGCGCTCGACGTCATTGTGCGCTCGATCAAGTCTGGCTTGCCACTAAACGACGCCATCCGGCTCATTGCCAACGAGGGCAAGGATCCCGTGAAAAGCGAGTTTCGTCGCGTTGTGGAATCACAGCAGGTGGGTCTCAGTGTGCCGGATGCCTGCGCGCGTATGAGCAACTACATGCCGCTGCAGGAAGTGAGCTTCTTTGCGATCGTCATCGCGATCCAGTCACAGGCAGGCGGCAACCTCTCGGAGGCCATCGGCAACCTCGCCAAAGTGCTGCGCGACAGAAAGAAAATGAAGGCGAAGGTCAAGGCACTGTCGATGGAAGCCAAGGCCTCTGCCGTCATCATCGGTGCGCTGCCGTTCATCGTCGCAACGCTCGTCTATCTGACATCGCCCCAATATATGCTGATCCTGTTCACTGACCCTCGCGGCCATCTGATCATGGGCGTTTCGGCGGTCTGGATGTCGATCGGCATTTTCGTCATGCGCAACATGGTCAATTTCGACATCTGATGGAGGACGGGCCGTGTCATCTGATCTCGCTAGTAAACTGACAGACCCCGCCATGCTGATCGCGGTGCTGGTCGCGATCGCGGTTTTCGCCAGCCTCTACACTGTCGCGATCCCGTTCTTCGAACGTGGTGACCTCAACAAGCGCATGAAGGCTGTTTCCACAGAACGCGAACAGATCCGCGCCCGCGAACGCGCGCGCATGAACGCCGATACGAGCGGAAAGACCACGCTTCGTACCCAGAACAACCGTTCTGTTCGGCAGATCGTAGAGAAGTTCAACCTCCGCGAGGCGCTGGTCGACGAAAACACCATGAACAAACTCCGCGCCGCCGGGTTCCGCTCGGAAAATGCGCTGAATATGTTCCTTGTCGCGCGTTTCCTGCTGCCATTCCTGTTCTTCGGCCTTGCGGTCTTCTGGGTCTTCGGTCTCGATCATCTGGCCGACAAGCCGACGCCGATGCGCTTTCTCGTGACACTTGGCGTAGCCTATGTCGGCTTCTATGCGCCGAATATCTTCATCTCCAATCGGATGTCGAAGCGCCAGCACTCCATCAAGCGTGCATGGCCCGACGCGCTCGACCTGATGCTGATCTGCGTCGAGTCGGGTATTTCGATCGAGGCAGCCATGCGCCGTGTCTCGGAAGAGCTGGGCGAGGCCTCCCCGCCGCTGGCGGAAGAAATGATCCTGACGACGGCCGAACTCTCCTTCCTTCCCGACCGACGCGTTGCGCTGGAAAACCTCGGCCTACGGACGCAGATCCCATTGGTGCAGTCCGTCACCCAGGCGCTGATCCAGGCGGATCGCTACGGCACACCGGTTTCGCAGGCACTGCGCGTACTGGCGCAGGAAGGTCGCGACGAACGCATGAACGAGGCTGAGAAAAAGGCTGCCGCCCTGCCGCCGAAGCTCACGGTGCCGATGATCCTGTTCTTCCTGCCGGTTCTCGTCGCCGTCATCCTCGGCCCGGCTGGCATCCAGGTCGCCGACCGCTTCTAGCCAGCCATTTCCGCCGGGCTGGTCATCTCAAAGCATTGCGCATAGGCTAACCGACATCTCCGTAAGCCGGCAGGAGCCGTTGATGTCGTCCCTAAGCATCTTCCTGAGCATCATCGCTGCTCTCTCTATCGGGGCGATGAGCCCCGGCCCGAGTTTTGTTCTCGTTTCACGTATTGCAATGTCGCGTTCACGTCTCGACGGGCTTGCGGCGGCGCTCGGCATGGGGATTGGTGGTGTTGCGTTCAGCATCTTGGCGCTCGCGGGACTAACAGCGCTGCTTTCGCAATTCGAATGGCTCTATCTGGTTCTGAAGGTGGCTGGCGGAGCCTATCTCGTCTACATCGCCTTCAAAATCTGGCGCGGGGCACGCGAGCCGATCCATGTCGGAGATGCGGGAAGCGATCGTCGGGCACTCGCCCGAAGCTTTACCACCGCCTTGCTGACGCAGGTTAGCAACCCAAAGACGATCGTCGTCTACGCAAGCATCTTTGCAGCTTTGCTGCCGAAGACGGTTCCACTCGGGCTGATCTTCGCAGTGCCGATCGGCGTCTTTACGGTTGAAGCCGGCTGGTACGCGGTCGTAGCGCTCGCGTTCTCGGCCAGACATCCGAGACGGCTCTATCTGGCTGCGAAGACGTGGATCGATCGCCTGGCCGGGACGGTGATGGCCGGCCTCGGCGTACAGCTCGTCACCTCGGGGCTGGCCGGCCGCTGATGTCAGTTGGTGCTGGTGGGAGCGCTACCGCCGCCATCCTTGGCCGCAAGCTTCTGCCAGGAATTCTGCTGCGACAGCATCGAGCGCAGATAGGCGACGTTGGCATCGGCCTGCTGCTGCGAAAGCTCTCCGCGCGCAATCTTCTCTGCCTCGGGGAACCGGCCCTCAAGACCAATGACCAGTGCGAGATTCTGGCGAACGCGACTGTCGGCCGTGGGCTGCTCTGCCGCTTGGCGCAAATAGGTCTCGGCTGTCCGCAGGTCGCCGGTCAGCACATAGGACATGCCGAGATTGGACAGGATCGATGCCTCGCCTGGTTGGATGTCGAGCGCTTCACGGTAGCGCTGGCGGGCTTCGGCGGAGCGGCCGAGCTGATCGAGGATGGCACCTTCGGCCGATGTCAATTTCCAATCGGGACGGTCGGGCGTTTGGGCGCGACCGATCGTATCGAGCGCCTGCTGCAGTTGACCGGCTGCGGCCTGAGCTTTTCCGTAGGCGGCCAGAACGTTTCGGTCGTTCGGGTTGGCGATCGCAACCTGTTGCATGACGGCCAGTGCCTGGGCGTCGCGGCCCTGCATGCGCAGCAGGTTGGCGTAGTTCACGCCATTGGCGGCATCACGAGGATTTTTCTCGTATGCTTGTCCAACGCGCTCGGTCGAGCTGCGCAGCTCGACTTCATTCATCGTTTCGACCGGCTTGGTGAGCGTCGGCACGGATCCGGTCGTCATGCGGTCCTTGGTCGTCGTGCAACCGGCAAGCGCCAGTACGACGAGCGCAGTCGCCACGCCCTGAAAAACACGGGTTTCAAGCAAAGTATTGGCCGAAGCAGGCATCGTGCGTCCCTGAGATCCGAATCGGCGTCTGACCTCAAAACGGAACAGGGAAAGGTTTTGACGCAATCTTCACTCCAGCAATAGTCTGTTAACCCTAACAGACCGTTAAGACGCGATTCCCGGACGCCCCAAAGGATACTCATGGCACCCTATCAGTTCATCGAGAGACCGACACCGTTCAACAGCAAGGGTGGCTCGACGCTGCCGATCTTTGCCGTCACTCCCGCGCATATCGAAACGGGCACGATCGATCCGATCGCACTCGATTGGGCCAAGAAGGCTGGCTACAAGGCCGAGAGCGGCTCGCTGCTGCTCGTTCCGACGGACGAAGGCCATCTCGGTGGCGCCCTGTTCGGGCTCGGCACCAATCCGTCTGAACAACCCTACATCACCGGCAAGCTTGCGCGCGCGCTGCCGGCCGGCGACTGGCACATCGAAACGGCGCCGCTCACGGCAAACCGCCTTTCGCTTGGCTTCGGCCTCGGCAGCTATCGCTATGACCGATACAAATCGGAGAAAACCTCGGCGCCCACGCTGATGATCCCGCGCGATGCCGATGGAGCTGACATCAAGCGGCAGCTGGCCGGCGTCTTCCTGGCACGCGACCTAATCAATACGCCAACGAACGATATGGGGCCGAACGAATTGGAAGCAGCCTTCCGCGGCCTGGCGGCCCACTACAAGGCGGAGATCAACGTCGTCAGCGGCGACGACCTCCGACAGAACTTTCCGCTCGTCCATACCGTCGGCCGCGCCAGCGCCGATGCGCCGCGCCTGCTCGAATTGCGTTGGGGCAAGAAGGGGCACCGCAAGATCACGCTCGTCGGCAAGGGCGTCTGCTTCGATACCGGCGGTCTCGACATCAAGCCGGCGTCTTCGATGCTGCTGATGAAGAAGGACATGGGCGGCGCGGCAAACGTCATGGGCCTCGCCTTGATGATCATGGACGCCAAGCTCAAGGTCGATCTCAGGGTAATCATTCCTGCCGTCGAAAACTCGATCTCGTCCAATGCCTTCCGCCCGGGTGACATCTACCGGAGCCGCAAGGGGCTGACGGTGCAAATCGACAATACGGACGCCGAAGGCCGGTTGATCCTCGCAGATGCGCTTGCCTATGCAGATGAGGACGCGCCGGACCTCCTGATCGACATGGCGACGCTGACGGGTGCTGCCCGCGTGGCGCTCGGTCCCGACCTGCCACCCTTCTTTACCGATAATGCCGAACTGGCCCAAGACCTGACCGAGGCAAGCCTCGAGACCGACGATCCCCTTTGGCGGCTGCCGCTCTACGCTGGCTATGAAAAGGACATTCGCGCCAAGTTTGCCGACATCACCAATGCACCGGCAGGCGGCATGGCGGGTGCGATCACTGCCGCCCTGTTCCTGAAGCGCTTCGTCTCCACCACCACGAGTTGGGCGCATTTCGATATCTACGGCTGGGCGCCGTCCGAACGACCGCACTCTCCTGGCGGCGGCGAGGCGCAGGCAATTCGCGCGCTCTACCATCACATCCGGCAAAGCGTACGCTAGGCGGCGATCGTTAAAATTTTATTCACCGTGACGGGCGGCAAAGTTTGCCGCCCCATTGCGTCGCACGGTGCACTGCCGGAAAATGGAACGCGAGCGTAACGAGTTTCCGGAGGACCCATGCCGATCGAACTGACGGCTTCGCAGGCGTTGGGCCTGTGGCATGGTGTGACGCTCGATCAGGTCAGGCTCGACGATCGCGATTTGACGTTGCGCCAGATGGCGATCCTGCTGCATATCTATCTCGTGCCGCCACCGCATACAGTGCGCGGCCTGGCGGCGACGCTCAACGTGACCAAGCCTGTCATTACCCGGGCACTGGATACGATGGGAGATATGGGTCTGGTCGACCGTGTGCGGGACGAACGCGACCGGCGAAACGTCGTGATAAAGCGCACCGTCGGCGGGGCGCTCTATCTGGAAAAGCTTGGTGATCTCGTGCGCGACAAGGGTCGCCGCCTGACGCCGTGAAAGGGATACGATGACGATGCTTGATCGCCGCCTTCATGCCTACCGACCGGACCTCGCCGAGGCTGGACTGGAAGGACGTGTGGAAGCCCTGCGCTTCGTTTCTGGCACGCCGGCCCGTGTAGGCGTGCCCGTCGTTGGGCTCAGACCCGCACCGGATGTCGCCAAGGGGATCGATACAGAACTGCTCCTCGGCGAGGACGTTACCGTGTTCGACCGAGCAGACGGCTGGTGCTGGATCAAGGCCGCCTCCGATGGCTATGTCGGTTATCTGCCGGAGGCCGCCCTTTCGGATGCGCTGGTTGAGCCGACGCATATCGTCACGGTTCAGCGGACGTTTCTCTATCTGGAAGCTGAGCTGCGCAAACCCCACAAGAGCATCTTGTCCATGGGCAGCCGGGTTCGGATTGTCGGCGAGGCCGAAACGCGCGGCAACCGCTATGCGATGCTGGACGACGGTACGGCGATCTTTGCCAAGCATCTGCAGCCGATCGGCGCAGGCGAAGGGGGCGATTATGTCGACGTGGCAAGCCGATTCATCGAGACGCCTTACCTCTGGGGCGGTCGCTCCGGGCTTGGCATCGACTGCTCAGGCCTCGTCCAGCTTTCGATGCTGATGACCGGACGAAGCGCGCCGCGCGACACCGACATGCAGTCGGCAAACCTTGGGGAGCCGATCGGTCGGTCGGAACTGCGCCGAGGCGACCTGGTTTTCTGGAAGGGTCACGTTGCCGTTCTGGAAGATCCGGAAACGATTATTCATGCCAACGGACATACGATGACGGTTGCTCGCGAAAACCTCGAGGAGGCGATCAAGCGCATCGGCTGGCTTTACCAACAGCCGACGGGCTATCGCCGCCCGGTCACCTGACCGGCGGCTTCGGCCATGACCTAACACCGCCTGTCCAGCTCTCGAAAGCCTTCGACAGCCTCAGCACCAGCATATCGTCGAAGCGCGGACCGACGATCTGCAGGCCGATCGGCATTCCGGAGCGCGAGAAACCGCAGTTGATCGACGCGGCGGGCTGCTCGGACATGTTCCACGGCACGGTGAAGCAAATGTGCTCGAAGGGGCGCGCCGGATCGTTCGTCGGCGAAGCCCAGTCTGCCGGATAGGAGACAATGGGGTTGGTTGGCGAAATCACGGCGTCGACCTTCGTGAACAGCAGGCCGCAGCTTTTGCGCATCTCGATCGTCTGATTGAAGCCCCTGACGGCCTCGGCGCCGCTGATGGAGGCGCCGCCTTCGGCCCAAGTGTAGATGTAAGGCAGAATTCTGGTTCGACGCTCCGGGCTCAGATTCTCGATATCGCCCCAGAAGCGGGACCGCCAGAATGTGTCCAGTCCGTCGAGCATCACCCGCGTCAGAACAGGCTGAACCGGAATGACAATTGCGCCCGCATCTTCAAATCGCTGACCGGCCACCTCGACCGCCGCACGTACCTCGTCGTCGACCGCAAGGCCACATCCGGCATCGAGCATCAACCCGATCTTTAGGCCGCGGAGATCCGTGTTGAGGTCCAACCAGTCGATATCGTTCGGGGGCAGGCTGGTGCCATCACGCCAGTCAGGGCGCGAGAGCGTGGCCATTGCGTAGGCGGCATCCTCGACGGTACGCGTCATTGGCCCGGCGCAGCGGCCGACATAGAACGGATCGACAGGTATGCGGCCATGGCTCGGCTTGAAGCCGAAGGTGCCTGTCCAGCCAGCCGGCAAGCGCACCGACCCACCGATATCGGTACCGACGTGCAGAGGTCCGTAACCCGCGGCGGCCGCGGCGGAGGCCCCGGCGCTCGATCCTCCAGGATTCCGCGTCGTATCCCAGGGATTTCGGCTCAGAGGATGGAAGCTCGAGAGGCCTGAGGAGAGCATCCCATAGTCCGGGCAGGTTGTCTTCGCAAAGATCACGGCGCCGTCCTCGCGCAGCCTCGCGGCGGGGGGGGCATCCTCGGTCGCAGGCACCAATTCGACGGCTCGGGTCCCGAGCGGCACCGGTTGCCCCTTGGTGGCGATTAACTCCTTCAGCGTCGCCGGGATGCCGTCGAGCGGGCCGAATGTCCCGCCTTTCATCCATCGGTCGGTCGAAGCCTGCGCCTGCTTGCGCGCCGCCTCTGGATCGTAGGCGTAAAGGGCGCAGATGGCGGGCTCCCACGCTTCGATGTGTCGCTCCAACGCCAACCAATATTCGAGCGGCGACAGGCTGCGATCGGCAAAACGCTGCCTCAAGTCACGGATCGTTAAGTCGGTTTCGGACATGGCATTGTCATCCGGGCCTGTGGTTTCGAAAACTAACGGCGATTCGCCTCGCGAGGGTCGAGCATGTCGCGCAGCCCATCGCCGAGCATGTTGAAGCCGAAGACGCAGAGCGCGATGGCAAGCCCAGGCAGGATTGCCAGCCACGGCGCGAGTGCAAGGTAAGTTTGTGCGTCAGCAAGCATGCGGCCCCAGGTAGGAGCCGGTGGCGCGATACCGAGGCCAAGGAAGCTGAGGCCCGCTTCCGTCAGCACTGCCAGCCCCAATTGGATCGTCGCCTGGACGATGATCTGGCTGATGATATTAGGCAGCACATGTCGAACGGAGATCGTGAAGCGGCTGTTCCCGATTGCGCGAGCGGCGAGCACATAGTCGCGGCTCCACGCCTGCAGGGCTGTGGCAAGCGTGACCCGCGCAAACACGGGAATCATAAATGTCGCGATCGCAGTGATCGCCGTCAGTCGACCCGGACCGAGAAAGGCTCCCAGCATCATTGCCGAGAGGATCGGCGGCAGTGCGAAGACGACATCGCAGGCGCGCATCAGCAATGTTTCGAATGTGCCCCGCACGGCGGCGGCCGAGATACCGGCGATTGATCCGAGCGTCCCGCCGATCAACACGGCGGCGATGGCGATCGAAAGAGAATTCCAGCAGCCGACCATCATCATCGAAAGGACGTCCCGGCCAAACTGGTCGGTGCCGAGAACGCCGAACGCAAAGGGTGGCTGCAGCTTGTGAATGATCTGCATCTTTGCCGGCGGCAGCGGTGTCCAGACAAGCGACAGCAACGCGACGACAACAAGAACAGCAATGATGCCCCCGCCCACCACCAGACCCGTTCTCCGGCTAATTTCAAATCGCCGGCGCCGAGCGTTCATTTGATTGGATACGATGGGCGCCATATCAGACGCCTTTTCGCAAGCGCGGGTCGATCGCCAAATAGGAGAGATCGACGATGAAGTTCATGACAATAACGAGCGCGGCAAAGAACAGCACGACATCCTGCATGACGATAATGTCGCGTTGCGACAGCGCCTGATAGGCAAGCCGACCGAGGCCTGGGAGGTTGAAAACGTTTTCGACAAGAACCGCGCCCGCGACCAGGAAAGTGAACTGTAAGCCCAGGATCGTCAGAACGGGAACGAGGGCATTCGGCACCGAATGGCGCCACAGGACCCGGCGCTTCGACAGTCCCTTGGCAAGCGCTGTTCGCGTGAAATCCTCATGCAGGGTCTCCAGAACGGCAGAGCGCGTGACGCGCGTCAGGACGGCTGCCTGCGGCAAGGCAAGCGCTATTGCGGGCATGGCAAGTGCCTTGAAAGCGGGCAAGATGCCGACACCCCACCCCGGGAAACCTCCAGCCGGCATCCAGCCGAGCGCAGTCGAGAAGAGCATGATCAGCAACAGGGCCACCCAGAAACCGGGAACGGCGATGCCGATCTGCGAAAATACCGAAACCACTGCATCCGGCAGCCCACCGCGATGCGCGGCCGCTAGGACACCCAGAGGAATGGCGATGGCGACGGAGAGCGCAATTGCCATCAGCGCCAGGGGCAGCGTCACCGCCAATCTCTCAAGGATCAGCCCGGCAACCGGCACGCCGTAGGTATAGGATTGGCCGAGATTGCCGCGGAATACGCCGGCGAGCCATTCACCATAGCGCCACAAGAGCGGCTGATCGAGGCCAAGTTCATGACGGAGAGTTGCCAGCGTTTCCGGCGCCGCCGACGTACCGAGCATGATGGAGGCCGGATCGCCCGGCAGAAAATCCATCACAGCAAAGATCAACAGGGAAACGACGGCGAGCGTTGCGATCAGACCAACAAGGCGACGGGACAGAAGGGCTATCATTTCACGTCCGGTACTGTTTGCCGCCCCGCCATGTCATCCATCCGCAATCAGTCTTCCCAGGAGACCTTCGTGAGGACGTTCGAGGGAATGGGCTCATTTTCCCAGAGACCCTTCAGCTTCTTGTCCCAGACGCCGAGCTTGGGCATGACGAAGAGATAGAGCGCCGGCACATCCTCGGCCAGAATCTTCTGAGCCTCTCCGTAGATCTTCGCTTGCGCCGCAGGATCCGAGGTTTCCTGCACCTTCTTCATCAGGTCGTTGAAAGCCGGATTCTTATAATTGAAGTAGTAAGGATCGCGGGCGTAGATGTCGATGTCGAGCGGTTCTGCGTGGGCGACGATCGTCATCTCGTAGGCGCGGTCCTTCATGACATCCTGCACCCACTTGGCCGGAAACTCGGTCGGCTCGATGTTCAACGTCACGCCGATTTCAGCCAGCATTGCCTGCATGACCTGTGCGCTTCGTGGCGCATAGGCCATTTGCGGCGATTTGATCGTGAAGGTGAAACCATTGGGATAGCCGGCTTCGGCAAGCAGTGCCTTGGCCTTTTCGGGATCGTAGGGCAGAACGCCGGTGAGATCGATATAACCCGGATCATTCGGTGTGTAGTGGCTGCCGATCGGCGTGCCGAGGCCGGACCAGGCACCGTCGACAACCGTCTTGCGGTCAATCGCCATCATCAGGGCCTGACGCACGCGCTTGTCGTCGAATGGCTTTTTGGCGTTGTTCATGCCGGCCACGACCTTGAGCTCGGTATTGCCGATCTTAGTCACCAACTTGGCATCGCCGTCGAACGAACTCATCAGCTCGGGCGCCGCGAATTCCGGAATGGCGTCGACATCGCCCGACTTCAACGCCGCGGCCTGGGCCTGCGGATCGGCGATGAAGCGGAAGGTCACTTTGTCGAGCTTTGCCGCATCATCTTTATTCCAATAGTCGGCGTTCCTTTCGAGCTCGACCTTGTCGCCCTTTGCCCAATTCACGAACTTGAACGGGCCGGTGCCGACAGGCGTGGTTTTGTCTGCGGCGGCAGACTTCGGCGCCACCATGACGGAGGCTGGCCAGCCGAGCCAATAGAGGAGGCTGCCCGTTGGAGCCGAGAGATGCAGGATGAGCGTTTCCGGGTCGGGCGTCTCGATGGAAGCAATCGAAGCGAAGAAGCGCTTCTGCGGGTTTACCGAATCGGCACCGCGGGCACGATCAAGCGCGAACTTCGCCGCAGCGGAATCGAAAGCCTCGCCATCGTGAAATTTGACGCCGGTTTGTAGCTTGAAGGTATAGACGAGGCCGTCCGGGGAGACTTCCCAGCTCTTGGCGAGTTGCGGTTGGACCTTGCCGTCCTCATCAATTGCGACAAGTCCTTCGAAGATGTTCTGCCATGTCACTTGGCCAATTGCGACAGGGGCCGCAATCGTTGGATCCAGGCCAGTCGGCTCTACCGTCATACCGAGGGTCAGCGTGGTCTTGGCGGCTTCCGCCGGGGTAAGCCCCAGCAGAGCGACGCCGACCGAAGCGGCCGCGCCGAGATAGAGCCGCCGAACCAGCCGCGCCGACGGCGCAAGCGAAACCTTCATCATTATATTCCCCTGTCTGGCCGCCGCCGTAGCGATGACCTTTACGCGCGCTAAGGTGTCACTGTCGGAGTGCACACACAATGGCGATTATGTGTTCTCAGTGTAGCCGAAATTGCTACACTCGAAGATGTGTTCCGAGCAAGTCCATGGGGCTAATCTTTTGCCTGCAAACTTGTTTCCGCGCGCTCACGCATGAACCGTTCAATAAAATCCACCAACTTTGTTGCCGCAAAGGAAAGCTGGCGGTCCGGAGCGACGCAGAGATCGACATGGGTGCGTATTGCATTCTTGCCGGCCAAGGGAATGGCGCGAAGCTGGCCTGCCTCGATCTCGCGACGGACGGTCAACGCCGGCAACAGAGTTACGGCTGCGCCGCTCAAAACCAGCTCCTTGAGCATTTCGAGCGAACTGGTGACGAAGACGGGCTCAACATCAAGGCCATCCTTCTCGATGCGCGCATCGAAAGCCTGGCGGAAACCGAAAGACTGGTCGGGAAGCGCCAGGGAGTAGGCGGCGATATCCTTCACCTGGATCTCGGCCCGTTCCGCGGCGACATGTTTTGGAGCAACGATCAGATCATAGGCGATTTCCGAGCGCAGTCGTACTTTCGTACCCGACAGCGGTGGCGCGAACAACGTCACGGCAATATCGGCTTCCGCGCCGTTGACCGCTTCGATCGCCTGCCGCGCGCTGGTGATCGCGACCTCGAAGCGCAGCTTTGGATACTTCAAGCTGAATTCCGCCAGCGCCGGAGCGAGCAGATTGGCGACGGTGGCGCCGTTGGCATAAATGCTGACCTTGCCGCGCTGCAACCCCTTCAGGTCTTCGATAAGCTGGCCGACGTGATCGAGTTCGCGCAGCGTCCGTCCTGCGCGCGCCGCAAGCAACTCGCCGGCGGCGGTCAGTTTGACGCCGCGGGCGCTGCGCTCCACAAGCGGCGCGCCAAAGTGATACTCCAGATTCTCGATCTGGCGGCTGATCGCCGTCGGCGCGACGTTCAGATTCTCCGCGGCCTGGCGCATGGAGTTGGTGCGCACCAGCTCGTCGAAATACATCAGGGCACGGATCTGCATGTCTTGGTCTCCGCCGCTTCAGGCAATGTCGCCCTGTTTAGGCGATCTTGCGCGATCCGGGTAGCGGTCTCGCCAAGCCTCTTGCGCGCCGGCGACGGGAAGAACGGTGGCCTCGTAGACGCCACGCGCGATGGCGCGCGCCATTACCGTTGCAGCAAAGTGGCAGAGCTCCAGAAAAGCGCAAAGATCCAGCCGCGGCTTCCTGCCCGTCGAGGCCGCAAAGACGGTATCGCCATCAAGCGGCAGATGTGCCGGCAGCAGGGCGCGCGCGAAACCATCGTGAGCCATGATCGCCAGGCGATGTGCCTCCTGCTTGGTCAATTCGGCATCGGTCACAATGGCGCCGATTGTTGTCGCCGTGGTGCTCATGCCCTTCAGCCGCATGCGGGTGTCAGCTTCAGAGATCGGCGAGGGCAAGCCAAGGCCGCCAAATTCTCCGTTCTGCTCGAAGGGCGCCGACCAGAAATGCGGCCCCTCCCCCACCGTCGCCGAGCCAAGCGCGTTGACGGCGACGATCGCCGCGATCTTCAGGCCAGCGCTGGTTTCGGCACTTGCCGAACCGAGCCCCCCTTTGAAAGTCGCGGTCGTTGCACCCGCGCCAGCGCCGACGGTACCGAGAGCGAACGGCCCTTTCGCCGCCGCCTTGAAAGCCTCATAGCCCATGTCGCGATAGGGCGACTGCAGACCCCAGTTCTTGTCACCGCCGTTCAGCAGGTCCATCAGGATCGCCTGGGGAACGATCGGCACCTTCACATCGCCGACCGGAAAGCCTCGGCCGACTTCCCGCAAACCCGCCTGAACGCCGCCTGCTGCGTCAAGGCCGAATGCGGAGCCACCGGAAAGCACGAAGGCGTCGACTGCGCCGACCGTCATCGACGGATCGAGAAGAGCTGTGTCGCGGCCGCCGGGAGCACCGCCTAGTACCACGCCGGACGCCGTCGCAGGTTCGTCGAAGACGATTGCGGTCACACCTGAGCCGAGCTTCAGATCCGTCGCGTTCCCGACGGAGACTCCTTCAATGTCGGTGATCAGATTGAGCACGCGCGTCATCCTTGTTTAAGCAAGAGCGCGCGATAGGACCGCAACGGCGATCAAAAGACAAGACCGGCCTCACCTTTGGCAAGACCGGTCTGAAATCCGTCAAGGCTTGTTAGGCCGTGCTTCATGCTCTCAGGCATGGATGGGCTTCGGGTGGCGGCGGGTCATCAGATCATGGATAGCGAGCTTCACTTCCGCCGGCGAGCTGAAATGCTGCTCGTCCAGATCGTGAACGTGAAACTTCACTGCGATGAACTTCAACCGGTTCTCATCCGGGATGACGATCCCGACGGGAACACCTGCGTACTCGATTACTTCTTTTTTCATGCGTAGAACTCCTGCCGCGCGGTATGCGCTGGCGATGGCGAATTGACTTGTCTGATTCCGTTAAAGGTGGACGAAGGTCACATTCGACAGTTCGGGCGGGAGAGGGCGCCCGGACGGTCATTGCCAAGCACGGATCGCCCAAGGAAATTGGCGAGAGTATCGATGTCAGTCATGTCTCGTTCCTTTCTCTGGCGTTGCGCTTGCTGAAGGCCCTGGTGTTCCAGGGCCGGCGACGACTCCGCTATTAATCTACTTCATTGGTAGACTATACATCGCAGTCTGTCAGAAACATATTCCGAAACATGTCAAAAAATCGACCATTCGGAAAATTTCATTCCATCATGCTCGAATTGACTGCAAGAACCCTATCAAGTCTTTGTGCAATTCACGTGACGGTCCGAAGCTCTCTTTCGATCACGGAGCAGACATAGGAAGTGCTGCTGATTCCGGCAATGGGGCATTTGATTAAAAGACGGAAAACCTCGAAATGACCGAAATGGTTAACGCTGCCACAAACGGCCTACCACCCCTCCGAGAGCACCCTTTCCAGCATGTCGACGAAGAAATCGGCACTCTCGACCGTCAGGCAGAGCGGCGGCTTAATCTTCAACACATTCAGGTGATCGCCAGTCGGCTGCATCAAGACGCCGAGATCGAGGAGTCGGGTGCAGATTGCCGCGGTCTCTTCGGTCGCCGGCTCCAGCGTCGTTCTGTCGCGGACCAGTTCGAGGCCAAGATAAAGTCCCATGCCGTGCACGGCGCCGACGATCGGATAGCGTTCGATCAACGCCACAAGACGACCCTTGAGGTGATCCCCGACATCGCGCGCGTTCTCCTGCAGACCTTCATCGGCCATGATATCGAGCACCGTCATACCGGCCACACAACTGACAGGGCTGCCGCCCGTGGACGAGAAGAAATAGCCTTCCTTCTCTAGTGAACCGGCGATGGCCCTAGTCGTGATCACAGCGCCGAGCGGATGCCCGTCTCCCATACCCTTCGCGACAGTGATGATGTCGGGGACGACGTCCTGCTGCTCGAAACCCCAGAAATGGTGCCCAAGCCGTCCGTAACCCACCTGCACTTCGTCGGCGATGCAGACGCCGCCACGAGCACGGACCTGCCCATAAACCGCCGCAAGGTAACCGTCCGGAAGCGAAATTCCGCCGGCATTTCCAAAGACCGGCTCGGCGATGAAGCCGGCCAGCCCCTCGCCTTTTGCGTCGATGGCCTCAAGGACCTCAACGACCGCTTCCAGGTAGTGGATCGTTGATTCCGACCCACGGAAGGCACCCCTATATGTATTTGGCGAGTGAACGGCATGCACCCAGTCGGGCCGCGTCGTCATAGCCTGCGGGTTGTCGGCGATTGACGTGGAGACTGCGTCACTCGCAACCGACCAGCCGTGATAGGCCTCGAGAAGGCTGAGCATGTGTTTGGCGCCGGTGTGAGCCCAAGCAAGCCGTAGCGCGAGGTCGTTTGCCTCCGATCCGCTATTGACGAGGAACACCGTGTCCAGCCCCTCCGGGGCAAGTGATGCAAGGCGCTCCGAAAATTCGGCAATGGCGGCATAGTGGAATCGCGAATTGGTGTTCAGCCGCAGCCACTGTTCGCTGATCGCCTCCACCAGGCGCGGGTGGCCATGGCCGAGGATCGTGACGTTGTTGAGCATGTCGAGATAGGCGCGGCCTTCGACATCGAACATATGCTCTTTCCAACCGCGCTCCATGTGCGGCGGCATCTCGTAGTAGTTCTTCTGCGGCTTTGCGAGATGGGCCTGCCTGAGCGCAAACAGTTCCGCCGACACCGGCTTGCGCGCATTCACATCGGGGCCGAGAAGGGCGGCTGGCGACGGACACAGTTCAGACCAGGCGACCGCTTCCTGCGGGGCGCAAAACAGCGGGGGCTCCGCGCCTTGCAGGGTGGAGAGCTGCACGCGCAGCCCACCGAGAGAGCCGTCTTCGCCAGAGACCCTCCCGATCGACTGCCCGGCTTCGACCTCTGCTTCATCCTCAAGCGACGGCTCAACTCCGTCGAGATGAAGGCTGATGCCCTCGCCTGCCAGAACGAAATGGTGGTTCTTCCAACTCACCTTCCCGGCGAATGGAGCAACAACCGTGGTGCCGCCTGCGAGGCAGATATCGGAATGCAGTGTGAAGGTTGAAGACGGGGCGGCGCTCAGAAGCTTCGAGCGCGACAATCGGTATTCACCGTAGCGCGTCGCCGCGGTACCGGTCTCCGCCGCCGCGCGGGCAAGCAGCCGCCAATCCATGTCGGCCTGCGACCAGTTGCCCGCGGCAAAATGCGGGCTCTGGACACCGAGATCGACGAAGGAAATGGTCGCCGGATCGACATCGGGCAACAGCGGCTGCCAGTTCTCCGACGACAGCGCGGCCGTTTCGATACCGACTGCCTTGAGGACAGCGATCTCCATGAGTTCGAACGGAACGGATACCGCCGTATCGAATATGCGGCGCTCAAGTTCGAGATTGCCGCGAACATAGTCGTTCTCGGGGTCGATCGAGATCTGCTGCTCACTGCTGGCGACAAGAATGACGGCGCGGGCAACGACCAGTGGCCAGAGCGCCCGCAGCTCTTCTTCGGTGAGCGGATAGACCTCGTGATATGCCTTTACCGCAGGAAGAATGTAGAGCGGATCGCCATCTGCCTGGTGCAGCAGTGAGGCGCAGGTGACCGCCAGATCCCCGATCAGCCAACCGCGGATGATATCGCCGAAATCGATGACGCCGTCTGGAACCAGGTGGCCGCGATCGTCGCGACGGCTGACGACGTTGTCGCCGGTCACATCGTGGTGCACGGCCTGCAGACGCAAGGATGGCGCCAAGGGTTGGATTCGCCGCACGGCTGATACCATCGTCTTGGCGATGCGATCGCGCGCAGCGCTGTCGGTGATCGCCGACAGCAGCTGGACGGCGACTGGACCGGCACGGCGCAAATCCCATTGCAGGCTGCGATCGAGTCCGGGATGCGTGAAATCGGACAGCGACTTCGCCAGGCGTGCGCAGAGCCCCCCAAGTGCCGCGACCGACTCCTTCGGCAGATACTTCCGATGCGTCAGCCCCTCACCTTCCAGATATTCCAGAAGGCGAACCTGATAGGTCTGATCGCGGACGGTGACAGCAACTATGTCCTGGCCGTCGGTCGACGGGATCACCCGCGGGACACGCGGTGCACCCTCCTTCGTAGTGATGTGGTGGATGGCCGCGTTCTGCGCCTCGAGCTCTAGCGTCTCGTACGCCACGTGGCAGATCTTCAACACGTAGCGCCGCTCGTCCGTATCCAGACGATAGTTGCGGTCCTGTTGGCTGCCGAGCTCAGTGATCGTACCCGACAAGCCATAGCGCGACTGAAGAATGTCGCCAGCTTCCGCGGCGCTCACGTCAGGGCGTGGCAACATCGCGCGATCGGCAAGCGTCTCGTCAGTCATGGCATCCCCCGCGGCATGATTCGATTTTGCAGACTAAGCAGATAATCGAATCCTTGCCACCGGCAAGCGAGGAGATCTCACTCACTCAACGGCAACCCGCCGCAGCGATCAGCCCATGCGCTCGGAGGCATAGCTGCCCGGGCTTGCGGGAAATACGATCGTGCGGTTGCCGTTCAGGAAAACGCGGCGATGGATATGGGCATGGATGGCGCGCGCCAGCACCTGGCTCTCGACGTCCCGGCCGATAGAGACATAGTCGTCCGCACTCTGAGCGTGCGTGATGCGGGCCGTATCCTGCTCGATGATTGGCCCTTCATCGAGATCCGCCGTCACATAGTGCGCCGTGGCACCAATGAGCTTCACGCCGCGCTCATAGGCCTGCTTGTATGGGTTGGCGCCCTTGAAGCTTGGCAGGAAGGAGTGATGGATGTTGATGATCCTGCCCGACATCTTGCGGCACATGGCGTCGGAAAGGACCTGCATGTAGCGCGCGAGCACGATCAACTCGGTGCCGGTCTGATCCACGAGGTCGAGGAGCTGAGCCTCGGCCTGCGGCTTGTTTTCCTTCGTCACCTTGATGTGGTGGAACGGGATATCGTGGTTCACCACAACCTTCTGATAGTCGAAATGATTGGAGACCACGCCGACGATATCGATCGGCAGAGCACCGATCTTCCAGCGGTAGAGCAAGTCGTTCAAACAGTGGCCGAAACGGGACACCATCAGAAGCACCTTCATGCGGCTGTCGCCAGCATGGATTTCAGCATCCATTTCGAATTTCTCGGCGACCGGCTTGAAGCCTTCTTTCAGCGCCGCAAGGCCCACACCTTCTTCTGAAATGAAGCTAACACGGGTGAAGAACTTGCCGGTATCGAGGTCGTCGAACTGCGACGAATCGACGATGTTGCAGCCTTGATCAGCCAGGTAGTTCGCAATCGCTGCAACGATCCCGCGCGTCGACTTGCACGTCACCGTCAATACATAGCTCGTCATCTGTTCCGTCCTCTCGCGCCGCCTATCGGCCGGCTGCTTAGATCAAAGCGAAAGTCACGGATAGAGCACCGCGCCTTCATTCGTGCAACTATTTGCAAGAGAAACCGTCAGAACCTTGCAGGCCCTTGCGTCTCCCCGTCACGACCAACTTACGGCAGAGCTCGCAAAACTCCGTTCCGCTTGCGTCGTCAAGACGCGTATCCCCGCCGTACACAGCACCGCAGGCAACTCACCTCGACGAAGTCACGTTTTCGAGATGACGGCCGACAGAGTGATCCGCTTGCTTGATGCGGATCGCGGGTGCGCCTACATCCACGAAGAAAATGAAGTCCGTTATCCGGCGAGGCGGCAAATATGCGGTTCGCAAGAGCGTTGTTGATAGCCATGGCCGCCGGCGCAAGCCTGGCGCCGGGAGCGAGCTTTGCCACGGACTGGCGGCGCGCCGGCGAAGCACAGACCCAGTCGGTCTATCCCTACGTGAACCTGCCGGGCGTCAAGGCGCGGCCGGGGCCGAAGGACGAAGAACAGTATAACTGCCGGACGGAGACGCGGCCGCTTCGCCGCGGATACGATAAGATCTTCCGTACCGGCGGGCTGCCGACCCTCGTCTATGTCTGCGATCGTGACGGCGTGGAGAGCGTCGGGACGCAGGTGCCGCTGCGCGGACACTATCAGCCGGTTCGCTGAGGCTGCGCTAGCCAAAGGCTGGATGCGAGTGGTCGGAGAACGGTGAGGCCGGGCACCCCAAGGATGACTACAATCAGCAGCCTGACCGGACGCCGTGACCTTCGCTGGCAATGTCTTCTAGGGGGAAGAACCGGGAAGCCGTTGGTATCGGCTTTCACTTGCAGTTCAAAGGGAATGGTGCCCAGAAGAGGACTCGAACCTCCACGCCTCGCGGCACAGGTACCTGAAACCTGCGCGTCTACCAATTCCGCCATCTGGGCGACGGAGAGCCATGTACGGGGGTGGCCTCTTGCTGTCAACAGGGTTTTTGTAGTTTTCCCGACAGGCAGCAAAAAAGTCGTTGATGCCGGCGTAGGTTGACGGCGGCGCAATCTGAGGCGGCGGTAGCGATCAGCGCAATCCGCCCTATATGTGTAGCAAGAAAGGATCGTCCGATGCCTGGCCTTCACAATCTCTGCCTGATCGCGCTCTTCTCGCTGCTGCCCTGTGCGACGTTTGCGATGCCGCTTGGCATGTTTGCGCCCGCCGCCGGCCAATCGGACATCGTCCATGCGGGCTCGACCATGTGCGACGCGCGTGGCTGCTTTACCTTCGGGCCGGTGCAATCGTTCCGCCCGTCCTATGTGCAGCCAAACTATCGACCGCCGACAGCCACCGGCCCGACTTACTATCGGCCAGGCGCGCGGGGGCCTGCACCGCTTTACTATGATCCGCCGCCCGTGCGCACGGTGCAGCCGAAGACACAGGGACGACAATTCCACGTGGATTGGTGCCGAAATCAGTATCGGACCTACAATCCGAAGACCGACCGATTCGTGACCTACGAAGGCATCTACAAGACCTGCAATTCGCCCTATGACTAGAGCGGGACGCCGAAAAGTGTCAGCGGATTTCGGCTGAAATCCCGCTCCAGCTATTTAAAGCAGTTCAGGATACGGATTTTAGACCGGTCGGCCTAACATCATCCTGATTCAGGTTCAGCTTTCCAGCGAGGCGCGATCGACGTGGCCGAGATCCCGGCCGGGCTCGATGATGTCGCGGACGCGCTGCTTCAACTCCTTCGGACCGGGAAAGCCGCCATCGCGCTTGCGCTCCCAGATCAGCGCGTCATCGACCCGTATTTCGAAGTTGCCGCCAGTGCCAGGAATGAGCGCCACCTCGCCGACGCTGTCGGTAAAGGTCTGCAGAAGCTCCTGCGCCATCCAGCCGGCACGCAGTAGCCAGTTGCATTGGGTGCAGTAGAGGATCGTCACGCGGGCTTTCTTGTCACTCATGTCAGGTTTCCTTTCGTCATGCCGATTTAAGAACTGCCGAGGTGTGGCGCAATCGATATTGCAATCACCAAGCGCTTGGTGTTCCTGTCCGAGCCGAAGATCGTATTGGAGATGCTGATGCGGGTCGCCGTCATCGAGAACATGAAGAGCACGCCGCTTGGCTCGCTGGGCGTGGCGCTGGCGGAGGCCAACGCAGAGATTGAGCGCTTCCGTCCCTGGATCGACGGCAAGCTGCCTGCGGGCAGTGCCGATCATGACGCTCTGATGGTGCTCGGCGGCGAGCAGAATGCGATCGATGATCAGAACTATCCGTATCTGCCGACGCTTGCGCAATTGATGCGCGACTTCGTCGAGGACGACAAGGCAGTGCTCGGTATCTGCCTCGGCGCACAGATTCTCGCGCGTGCTTACGGCGCGGAGAACCATCTGAACGCCGGACTGGAGTTCGGCTGGCACACGGTCAGCAAGTCCAAGGAGGGCGAGACGGATGCACTGCTCTTCGACCTCCCGGACGATTTCACAACCTTCCAGTGGCACAGTGACACGTTTACGCTACCGGAGGGCGCGACACGTCTCGCCACAAGCAGCCTGACGGAGAACCAGGCGTTTCGCGTTGGACGCGCGGCCTATGGCATGCAGTTCCACTTCGAGGCCAGCGCATCGGTGATCGACAGCTGGAAGGCCGAATTTGCCGCTTCGATCGAGCAGATGGAGCCGGGCTGGCATGAAGGCTATGCGGAGCTTGCTGCCAAGCATGCGAGCGAATCAGATGCAAGCGGCCTTGCGATCGGGCGCAATTGGGTATGCATGATCAAAGCGGAGGCGCCGCGGCAACCCAAGGCAGTCGCCGGCAGATAAAGCCGGCGACGACAGTTGGCGAACTAACGCGGCATCACTCACGCTGGGTCGCGGAACGGACCCAGACGAGCATTTCACCGGGCGCACGATTGTCCCAGAGATGGTAGGGCACGAAACGGGCTGTCGCCTTCTCGGCCGCGGGAGGCCTGGTGCGATAGAGCGTCTCGCCCCAATCCGCCTCATCCTTCGTCACAGGAATATCGAGGGCAATCGCACCACCGAGCTCGGCGATCTCCGCCGTCTTTGCCGCAATGTCTTCGCCAAGCCGGATGCCGTTCAGGCCTGCCCCATTATCCGTTGCCTCCACACAATAGACGAGCGGGCCGCGCATCAGTGCTGCGCGTCCGGCGTCCTGGCGCACCAACGGGTTTGCCCAGAGGGAGCGCGCTTCCAGCGGGATGTTCAGATCGATCTTGTCGCCATCGCGCCATTCGCGTTCGATGCGGGCGTAGCCATCGACTTCGACTGAGCCAAGACCAATCGTTTCGCCGTTGACGGCCAGCGTCGCGCCCTTTGCCCATTCCGGAATGCGCAGTGAAACCGCAAACCGCGCCGGCTTGCTCGCCTTGACGTCGAAGTGGACGGCGCCGTTCCAAGGGTAGCGGGTCTTCTGCGTCAGCTCAACATCGGCACCCGCCATCTTGAATCGCGCCCTGCCTTCGCCATAGAGGTGGACGGCGATCTCATCTTCCGCGACCCCGTACATATAGGAGCCGATCGAGGCGAGCAGCCGGGCAATGTTTGGCGGGCAGCAGGGGCAATGGTGCCAAATCCAGCGATGGTGCTTGCCGGCGCTTTCCAGCGGGTTCTCGTAGAAGAACGTCTTGCCGTCGAGCGACAGACCGGCCATGGCGCCATTGTAGAGCGCCTGCTCCATGATATCGGAATAGCGCCGGTTCGGGCCGCGTCCGAGCATGCGGTTCGCCCAGAAAACCAGGCCGACTGATGCGCAGGTTTCGGCGTAGGCGCTTTCGTTCGGCAGATCGTAGTAGTCGGTGAAGCCCTCGTTCGCGGCCGCCGGCCCGATGCCGCCGGTGACGTACATCTGCTTGGTCGTCAGGTCGTCCCAGAGCGTCTCGAGCGCCCCGGTCAGGCTGTCGTCATTATACTCCGTCGCGATGTCGGCCATGCCGGAATAGAGATACATGGCGCGCACGGCATGACCAACGACCTTCTTCTGCTCGCGAACCGGCTCGTGCGCCTGGCCGTATTCATAGGTCTTCTGATGGAAGTCGGCGGCATCGCGGCCGTCACGAATTGCTTCTTCGGTGAAGAAGTTCGGCTCGGTGCCGCGCTCGTCGATGAAGAATTTGGCGAGGTCCAAATACTTCTTCTCGCCCGTCACACGGGCAAGCTTGACCAGTGCCAGTTCGACCTCCTCGTGACCGCAATAGCCCGGGATCTTGCCCGGTCCATGGCCGAAGACGGTAATCATGTAGTCGGCAAAGCGGCACATGATATCGAGCAACTTGCGTTTGCCGGTAGCCTGGTAGTAGGCAACGGCGCCCTCGATCAGGTGGCCGGCACAATAGAGTTCGTGGTGGTCACGCAGGTTGGTCCAGCGGCGGTCGGGCTGAACCCGCTGAAACCACGCATTCAGATAGCCGTCCTTGTCCTGCAGCTTCTCATACATGTCGATGATGGCATCGACGCGGGCTTCCAGAGCGGGATTGGCGCGGCGATAGAGCGAATAGGCAACCGTCTCGATCGACTTGCCGAAATCGCTGTCCCAGAACATTTGCGTAGAACCACCCCATGGGCCGATCGGGATCACGATCCCGGGGCTCGGCTGGTCGATATCGATCGCACGCAGCATCCCCGCCTCGACGCAACGGTCGAGCAGCGTTTCAGCGGTGGAATCGCAGATCGCGTCCTGGCGCTCCCCGAAGAGGCCGTGCACATCGACATCAGGCACGGGAAGCGGACGAAACTGGCGGTCTCTTTTCAACTTGTTCATGGCTTGATCCATCTCTCTTTCAGAAATCATTTCACCGCGCCGGCCATGAGCCCGCGCATGTAGTAGCGTTGCAGAAGCAGGAAGACGATGAGGCAAGGGATGGTCATGACTGCGACACCCGCTTGCACGGCACCCCAGTTGATCGCCCCGAGGCGACCGGCGCGCACCGCCATCATCAGGACAGGCAGCGTGTATTTCTCGTTGCTGGAAAGCAGCACAAGCGCGGCCAGGAATTCGTTCCAGGCATTGAGGAAGGCGAAGATCGCCACCGTCGCGACACCCGGCAGTACGAGCGGCAGCAGAACCAGCACGAGCATCTTCAGATCGTGGGCGCCGTCGATGCGCGCTGCTTCCTCGATCTCCTTCGGCACCGCATCGAAGGCGTTGCGCATCATGAACACCGAAAACGGCAGTTGCAGCGTCACGTAAACCAGCGTCAGGCCAAAGAGCGAATTGTTGAGCCCGAGCCTGGCGAGGATGATGAAGAGCGGCGTGAGGATCGACTGGAACGGGATCATCAGCGTCGCGATGATCAGGATGAAGAAGACATTCTTCAGCGGGAAGCGATAGCGCGAAAAGCCGTAGCCGGCGAGTAGGCTGATCACCACGGTCAGCACAACGGTCGCAAGCGACACGATGAGCGAATTGAGGGTGTGCTGCAAAATGCCGGCGCCGAAACTGTCGAGCGAACGGTATGAATCGAAACTGATGCCGTTTGTCGGCCATGGCGGCAGCGGCGGCAGCCGCGCCTCCGTTCCATGCCGGAACGAGGCCAGCAGCGTAATGACAAACGGAGCGAGAAAGAAAATGGCAACGGCTATTCCGGTGCCGTGGTAGGCGGCCTGCCCACGGATTTCGCGGCTTCTCTTGCGACCGGTGACGAGGCTCATCAGCTCTCCTCCCCAACACGCAGCAGCCAGAGCTGCGCGACGCTGATGACCACGAGAATGGCGAGAAGCGCAATCGACAAAGCCGCGCCATATCCGAGATTGAAGGACACGAAAGACTGGTTGAAGATGTAGTAGACGACGGAGATCATACGGTTTTGCGGTCCGCCTGAGGTCATGATGTAAAACTGATCGAAGGCGAGGATCGACCCCGTCACGGAAATGATGAGCGCGAGCGCGATCGTCCTGCGCATCAGCGGCAGCGTCAGAAAGCGGAAACGCTGCCACCAGCTTGCCCCATCGACGACGGCGGCCTCCGTCAGATCGGCCGGGATTGCCTGCAATCCTGTCAGCAGGATGATCATTGTAAAGCCGGCTATCTTCCACACCACCATGACGCAGATCGTCAGGAATGCGCTGTCGAAGGTGGCAAGCAGATTGGGGCTCTTCTCGACAAGTCCGAGCGCCTTCAAGGAAGGTCCGATGAACCCGCTGTCGACATTGGCAAGCCATACCCACAGCAGCGACGCCGACGCTAGACCGACGACGACGGGCAGGAAGATGACGGTGCGATAGGTACTGACGAAGGCCCGCTGCCGCTCGACGAAAAGAGCAAGCGGAAAGGCAACCGCGAAGATGAGGATCGTCACGATGACCGTGTAATAGGCGGTGAAGTTCAGCGCCGCGACGAAACGGCCGTCATTGAACATGCGGAAGTAGTTGTTGAAGCCGATCCAGCGCGAGGCCCCCATCAGCGGCCAGTTGTGAAGGCTCATCCAGGCGGTGAACCCGACCGGCAGCACGAAGAACATGATCACCAAAAGCATCGCTGGAGCGATATAAAGGAGACCGGTCCATTCCGGTCTCGGGGCACGTCTGCGCACGCATGCTGTCTGCTTTCGACCCGTCACGGTCATCGAAACACTCCGCATCATCCTGATAAAATCGGCCGGAGGACTGCCACCACCCTCCGGCCACGGCCGTTGGGAGATTATTGGCCGCTGTCGATGATCGACTGCATCTCCGACTGTGCGTTCTTGAAGGCACCGTCGACGTCGTCACCGAAGATGGCGGCGTTCGTAAAGGTTGCCCACGGACCGTTGGCGCTGTTGATCAGATCGTTGAACTGCAGCGTGTACGGTGTCTTTGCGACGGAGATGGCTTTCAGGCCGACCTGCATCCTTGGATCGAGACCCGCGAGCACGTTGTCGGCGATATCACCGCGGGTCGGCAGGCTACCGTACTTCGCCATGACTTTCTGGCCGTCCATCGAATAAATGTATTCGAGGAATTCCTTCACGGCATCGATCTTCTTGGTGCCCTTGGTGATGACGAAGTTGTCACCGCCGGCGAAGGAGGACGGCTTGCCGTCAACGCCCGGGATGAGGGTCACGCCAAAGTCGATGTCGGGATGCTCGGTGACAAGCGTGCCGATCGCGAATGCGCCGAGGCTCTGTTGACCGATCTTGCCATTGGTAAAGGTCAGGAAGTTGGCACCATTGTCGCTGGCAGCACTTGCCGGGACAAGGTCCTTCTTCACCATGTCGCGATAGTAGTCGACGGCCTTGCGCATCTGCGGGGTGTCAAGCGTCGCCGTCTTGCCATCGGCCGACAGGATATCTGCACCTGCACCCCAGGTGAGCGGCGTGAACGTGAAGATCATGCAGCCGCCGCAACCACCGCCGGAGAAATAGAAGCCGTAGGTATCGTCGCCGAGCTTGCGGATCTTCTCGGCGTTGGTTGTGATTTCCTCCCAAGTCGCGGGCGCCTTTTCAGGATCGAGACCAGCCTTCTTGTACAGGTCCTTGTTCCAGGCGAAGACCGACGTTTCGACAGAAAGCGGCAGGCCGTAGACGCGATCCTGATAGGTGCCGAGGCGAACATGCGATGGCGACAGCGAATTGAAATAGGGCAATTTCTTTGCCCAATCCGTCAAGTCTTCCAACTGTCCCGCAGCGGCAAAGGCCGGGTTGTAGATAAGGTCCATCGACAAGGCGTCAGGCGCCTGGCCGCCGGCTATCGCCGTTGCGTATTTCTGGACAAGTTCCGAGAACGGAACCTCCGTCGCAACAACCTGGTTCTCGTGGCTGGAGTTGTAGGCTTCGACGACCTTCTTGAAGGACTCGCCGATACCCGTGCGGACCCACATTTCGACCTTTTCGGCGGCCGATGCTCCGGACACCAGGCATAGGGTGGCAACGCTTGTCGCAGCCAGCAGACGCTTAATCATGGCACTTCCTCCCAAATTGGCGCATCTCCTCCGCGCCGGTTCTTCATCTCCTGGGGTTTTGGGCCCCGCATGACTGCCGCACCACGAGACGGCACGGCAATTTCCTGACGCCTGGTTCAACCGGGCGTCCCTCCGCCAGCGCCAGAACCGTCAATCCGGCCTGGCGCCCCAGCTCCTTCAACTCCATATCGACGGAGGTAAGCGGCGGCCGCGTCTGGCCGGCGACAATCTCCCAATTGTCGAAGCCGACCACGGAAACATCCTCCGGCACGCGAACACCGCGCTCGCGGAGCGCATCCACAGCGCCACGGGCGATCTGATCGTTGCCGCAGAAGATGGCGTCCGGTTTTTCGCTCTCGCCGTTCCAGATCTCTGCAACGGCTTCGTGCCCCCAGGCCTCCGCCCAATGGCCGAACATGACGAGGCCCTCGCCGCCAATGACATCACGATAGGCATCCGCGCGCTCGCGGACGGAAAAAAAGCTCTCCGGCCCAGTCACATGGGCAATCCGCCGACGGCCCATTTTGACCAACCACTCCACCGCCAATTGCGCGCCCTGCGCGTCGTCGGAGCGGAAGATGACGCTTGCCGGCGTCCCCTCTGTGAATGCGTAGACGACAGGGACATGCAGGTTCGACAGATCGACCGGAAGCTGCCGATCCAATCGCTTGCCGGTGGCGATGATGCCATCGACCTGCTTTTCGAGCATTGCGTCGACATGAATCTGGCCAAGCGCCGGATCATCTTCGATCGCACACAGAAAAACCGATACGCCGTGATCGACGAGCGCCTCTGAAATGCCGGCCATCACAGGCAGCGTGAAGCGCCCGTAGGTATCATTGGTCAGCAGGCCGATCGTGAAACTGCGCTTGCTCAAGAGGCCCCGGGCGAGCGCATTCGGGCGGAAACCAACTTCGCCGGCAATGCGCTTTACGCGCTCGCGGGTTTCCGCACTCATGCGACCGGTCTCGTTCAGAGCCTTCGAGGCGGTCGAAATGCTGACCCCCGCCGCCGCCGCGACGTCGTGGATGGTGATCCGGCCTCTTTTTCCTCCCGCGATGTTCACCGCGCTTTCTCCTCGTTTAAGGATGAGAAAAGCTTTTCCCAACTTTTGCGTCAAGTGAGAAAAGGTTTTCTCACGCAAAAATCATACGATTGTCATCAAAGCATTTGGAGACAAAGAAAAACGCGGCAGACCAATGGCCGCCGCGATCCAAAGCTTAGCCGATGTGGCGTGCGATCAGCCCTTGATCGTCGCCTTACCTTCTTCCAGGAGACGTGCCGCCGCTTCGGCAGGTTTCGTCCGCTCGAACGCGAGCTCGTCGGCGATCGGGCGGAAGACGCGTTGATCGAATTGGGTCGAACCGAGCGGCGCGGGCGCCGGATATTCGCCGACCTGATCTTTCAGCAGGTTAATATACTTCACGGTGGCCTGCTCGGTCGGATTAAGGTTGGGCAGGATCGCCTCGCGCACCGCAGGCGACAGGGGCACGCCACGCTCCACGCCAAGGATCTTGCCAGCCTCGACATCATTGACGAAGAAATCGATGAACTTGGCCGCAGCCTCGCCGTTCTTCGTGGTTCCGCCAACGCTCCAGATCAACGCCGGGCGATAGTAGTGGCCGGACGGACCACCCTTCTTTTCACGCGGCAGGAGCGTGATCGCGAGCTTGTTCTTGGAAATCAGCTGATAGCCGACAAGCTGGTTGGAATAGGCCATACCCATCGCCGACTTGCCGAGCGCCAGGCAGTTGGTGTCGATCGTATTCTGATCGAGCGTCTGCACGTCTGCCGCGACCGTGCCACCCTTCTTGCGTAGATCTTCCCAATAGGTGAACCAGGCCGTTGCGTCATCAACATTGAAGCCGAGCTTGCCGTCGGCATAGAGGCTCTTGCCGCGCTGGCGCAGCCAAGCATCGAAGACGTAGGCGTAGCGCGCGCCATAAGGGCCGCCCCAGTAGTTATCCTTGCCGCCGGCTTTCGTGAGTTCGACCGCGAGCTTGGCGTACTCATCCCAGGTCAGATCCGCCGTCGGCACCGAAATGCCGGCCTTTTCAAAGGCCGTCTGGTCGAAAAACAGTGCGAAGGAGTTGAGACCGAGACCGATGCCGTAGAGCTTGTCGTCCACCGTCGTCAGCTTCAGTATGTCCTTGCCGAAGGAATCGACTTTCAATGTCGAGGGGACGAATTCGTCCAGCGGCAGGCATGCGCCGCGCTTGGAATAGTCCGAGATTGTTCCCGGCTCGAGCTGGAAGACGTCGGCGATGGCGCGGCCGGCCATCTGCGTGGAGAGCTTCGTCCAGTAGCCGTCGCCGCTCAGCGATTCGCCAACGATCGAGACCCCGGGATTCTTGCTTTCGTAGAGCTTGGCGACATCGAGCGTGCGTTTGGCACGATCGTTCGATCCCCACCACATGGCACGCAATTTGGCGTCGTCCGCAAAGGCCGGAATTGCGTTTCCGGCGCCGAAGGCCAGCCCGGCAGCGACACCTGCCGAGCCCATCAGAAATGAACGGCGATTGACCTGCATGTTTCATCCTCCTCTTTCATCGCCCCGCCATCCTCCAACAGCTTAACGGGCCATGCGGCGTAGATTACGCAAAAAAATCTCCTATGCAACAAATTATCTTTCTCTTGCAAATTTGCATTATTTGCATAATTTCGTTGTCATGAACGAGATCAAGACCAAGCGCCTGAGACAGGCCGATATCGCCGCAATGGCGGGCGTGTCCGTATCCACCGTATCCCGCGTGCTCGCCAACGAGCCCGGCATCAGCGAGAGCGTGCGCCAGCATATTCTCAAAGTGGCGGCCGAAAACGGCTATTCGGCCCGCACCGTGACCGGCCCGCTGCGCGGCGGCCTGGCGCTGATTGCAAGCGATGGCGTAACCGGGGGGCTGAGCGTCTTTTACGAAGGGATCGTCGAGGGATTGCGCGCCGGCGCACTTGACGCCGGCATACCCTTTGAGGTGCGGCTGATTCGCGAGAACCGGGCGACGCCCGATGTCGTTCACGAATACATGCAGACGGCGCGCGCCGGCGGACTGTTCCTGGTCGGGATCGATCCGAGCGCCGAGTTGCGCGCCTGGTTGGAGGACGCGGCGATTCCGACAGTACTTGTCAACGGCACCGATCCGCGGCTGCGGCTCGATGGCGTTTCGCCATCGAATTTCTTCGGCGCATATGAAGCGACCACCCGCCTACTGAATGCCGGCCACCGCCGGATCCTACATCTGACCGGATCGCATCGTCACACCATTCGCGAACGCGTGCGGGGTTTCAAGGCTGCGATTGCCGAGGTCGAAGGCGCCGAAGGGCGGCTCGTGTCGATGACCTTCCAGGGGAGCGCCAGCCATGAGGCGCATGAACTGACGGCCGCCGTCCTCGGCGAGAATGCTGGTTTCACCGCCGCCTTCTGCATGAACGACTTCATCGCCGTCGGCGTTCTCGAGGCTGTAACCGAGGCCGGGCTGCGCGTGCCCGATGACTTCGCCATTGTCGGCTTCGACGACCTTCCCTGCGCGCTGATGACCAACCCGCCGCTGTCGACCATGCGTGTGGATCGCGTGACGCTCGGCAGGGAGGCTGCCAGTCTCATGGTTGCGCGCTTCAAGGACCGCGCCGCCCCCGCCCGCCAGATTTGCCATGCCGTCGTGCCGATTGCCGGCGGCACCGTCCCGCACTCCTCAAAGAGCAATGCCGATGACCTATGACCCTGCCAGTGCAAATCCGCTCGCCAACAACCCGCTGAAAACGCGCGAAGATATGTCGCGCGCGCTTCGCGACCTCTTCGATCCGTTGCTGTCCTATTTCTCGGCAGGCAATGCGCGCGTGCGGCTCGACGGAGCGGCTGCGCATTTCGACCGCGCTGCAGCGGATCTCGAGGGCTTTGCGCGGCCGCTCTGGGGATTGGCGCCGCTAGGAGCCGGCGGCGGCGAATTTACGGAGTGGCATCGCTTTGCCGAAGGCATCGCCAACGGTACCGACCCGAAACACCCCGAATATTGGGGAACCGTCAACGGCCGCGACCAGCGCATGGTCGAGCTTGCGGCGCTGGGTTTCGCGCTGGCGCTCGTGCCGGAGAAGGTCTGGGAGCCGCTTGGCGGCCGGGCACGCGACAACGTCGTCGCCTACCTCAAGCACGCGCGGCAGTTCGATTATGCCGACAACAACTGGAAATTCTTCCGCATTTTCGTCGACATCGCACTCGACGGCGTCGGCGCCAGTTTCGACCGCACCTTGACCAAGCAATATCTCGAGGAGCTGGAGGGCTTCTACATCGGCGACGGATGGTACCGTGACGGCAATGTGCGCCGCATCGACCACTACATCCCGTTCGCCATGCATTTCTACGGCCTGATCTATTCCAAGCTCATCGATGACGATTACGCAAAGCGCTATCGCGAGCGCGCCCTCCTCTTCGCAAACGACTTCAAGCACTGGTTCGGCTCGGATGGGGCGACGATCCCGTTCGGCCGCAGCCTGACCTACCGTTTCGCGTGTGCAGGCTTCTGGTCAGCGCTTGCCTTTGCCGATCTTGAAGCGCTGCCTTGGGGCGAGATCAAGAGCCTGTGCCTTCAGCATCTGCGCTGGTGGAAGGACAAGCCAATGACGAACCGTGACGGCATTCTGTCGATCGGTTTCGGCTATCCCAACCTGCTGATGTCGGAGAACTACAATTCCGCCGGTTCGCCCTACTGGGCCTTCAAGGCGTTTCTGCCGCTTGCCCTCGCAGAAAATCACCCCTTCTGGACGACCGAGGAAACGCCGCCTCAGGAGACGGCGAGTGTCCTGCCGCAACGCCATCCCGGCATGGTGATCATGCGCAACGCCGGCGACGTGGTGGCGCTCTCCTCCGGCCAGGAGAACCTGCAGATGCGGTTCGGCACGGAGAAATACGCGAAATTCGCCTATTCCAGCCGCTACGGCTTCAGTGTGGAATCCGACGAGCGCAACTTCGCTGGCGCGGCCCTCGATTCGACCCTCGCCTTCAGCGATGACGGTTTGCACTACCGGGTTCGGGAGACCAACCAGGAAGCCAAGCTTGCGAGCAACGTTCTCTACTCAAAGTGGTCACCATTCCGGGACGTGGAGGTCGAAACCTGGCTGGTGCCGGCAGCGCCCTGGCACATCCGCGTTCACCGCATCAACACGCCACGGCCGCTGCAGACGGCGGAAGGCGGCTTTGCGATTGCGCGTCGCGATTTCGAGCTCGATACGCTGGTCGCGGAGGGCTCGAGCGCCTACGCGATCGGCGAAGAGGATTTCAGCGGCATTCTCGACATCGGTTCTGAGGTGCCGCGCACGGGCCTGACGCAGAAGGCGCCTCCGAATACCAACATGATCGTCGCCAAGACGCTGGTGCCGCAGTTGCGTGGAGAAGTACCGGCTGGCCGGACAATCCTGATGACAGCCGTGCTTGCCGCAAACGACACAGGTACCGTAGCCGGTGCCTGGATCACCCCACCGCGGGCGATTGATATTGCCGAACTCGAAGCGCTGGTCGCAAATCGAGGTCTCAGGGTGAGTGCCATAGAAGCGCCAGGACAGATGCCATGAAGCGCCACTTCATTGCGCTCGCTATGCAGCCGTCCCGGACGGAGCATGTTTTGACCCCCGCGGCGCTGCGTCGCCTAAGTGAAATGGGCCACCTTCTCGATCCTCAACCACTCCAGAGCTTCGATGACGATCGCTCCCGGCGTATTCTCGCCGAGACCGACATCCTCATCACCGGTTGGGGATCCCCCTATGTCGGGCGCGAGGTCCTTTCGGCTGCTCCCGGGCTGCGGCTGATCGCCCATGCCGCCGGGACCGTGAAGGGGATTGTCGACGAGCAGATCTTCGATGCCGGGATTGCCGTGACGCATGCGGCAGAGGCGAATTCGATCCCTGTTGCCGAGTTTACGCTTGCGGCGATCATCTTCGCCGGCAAACAGGTGTTCCGCTTCCGCGACCTCTACGTCACTGAACGCAACCGCGACCGGACGCATGCGATGCAGCGGTTGGCAATCGGCAACTATCGTCGCACGGTCGGCATTGTCGGCGCCTCCCGCATCGGTCGACGGGTTATCGAACTGCTGCGACCATTCGAATACCGCGTGCTTCTCTTCGATCCCACCGTCGACACTGCCGAGGCGATCAGTCTTGGAACCGAGAAGGCGGATCTGCCTACGCTCATTAAACAATCCGACATCGTCTCCGTGCATGCACCCTCGCTGCCGTCGACACGTCATATGATCGGAGCCGAAGAACTGTCGCTGATGAAAGATGGGGCCACGCTGATCAATACGGCGCGCGGCGCTCTGATCGACGAAGCCGCGCTGCTGAAGACGCTTGCCACCGGGCGGATCGACGCCATCATCGACGTGACGGATCCTGAAATACCGGAGAAGGCTTCCGCCTTCTACGACCTGCCGAATGTCTTCCTGACACCGCATATCGCCGGCGCAGTGGGGCTGGAGCGCGGCCGGCTCGGCGACATGGTGGTCGATGAAATAGAGCGGTTCGTCAAAAGCGAACCGCTCCTCTATCAAATCCTGCGTAGCGATCTGGCGCTCATCGCTTAGCCAGCCTTCAAACTTGCCGGAGCGCCACCCGCGACGATCTCCGGCATCAGGTCGGAGATCTTCACGACCTTGCCGGTGCGCGAGCTGCTCAGAGCGGCAATGCCGCAGAGGACCGACATGGCGCCGGCGCGCGTTCCGGCCCGCTGACCGAGCTTGTCGTCCATGCCCTGCTTGAAGATCATGTTGCGCATCCGGTCGTCGCCGCCGTAATGGCCGCCCGGAGAGTGCGGCACGACGATCCGCTCGACGGCATCCTTGTCCTTCGGGAAGTTGCGTACGAGCACGATGGTGTCCTCATCAGGTGTTTCCCACGGCTGCTTCTCGTATTGCCTCAACTCAATGCGCCCTTGCGTGCCGTTGAAAGCGATGTGGTGGCCTTCGATCGGCTGGAAGGTGTTCAGTGAATAGGAGACGTGGACATTGTTCTTGTAGCGAATGCTGACGACCATCGTGTCGGGGATGTCGATATCCTCGCGATAAACGCAGCCGTCGCGGAAGTAGCCGTCGATCTTCGACGGATCCTCGTACAGAGAATCGAGGAAGGGATCGGCCTCGAGATCGAGATAGTAGTCGCATTCGCCGGTATGCGGACAGAGCTTGCAGCGCGGGCCGCGGAACGGTCCCTTGCGGCCGTAATTCTGCAGATCGGCAAAAGAGGTGACTGCATCCGGGTCGCTATCCAGGTACCAATTCAAGAGATCGAAGTGGTGCGTCGCCTTGTGGACGAAAAGGCTGCCGGAATTTTCCGTATAGGCGTGCCAGCGGCGGAAATAGTCCGCGCCATGCTTGGTGTCGAGATACCAGTGGAAGTCGACCGAAGTCACGCGGCCGATCTCGCCGGCGTTCAGCAGTTCCTTGATCTTGGCGGCTGTCGGCGCATAGCGGTAGTTGAAGGAGACGTCGACGCGCTTGCCTGTGCGCTTTTCGGCATCGAGGATACGGCGGATCTTGTCGACAGCGGTGGTCATCGGTTTTTCTGTGATGACGTCGATGCCCGCTTCCAGCGCACGGACGACGATATCGTCATGCGTATAGTCGGGCGTGCAGACGATCACGAGGTCGACCTGCTGTTCGGCCAGCATGGCGTCGATGCTCTCATAGATCGGCGCATTGCTGCCGATCATCGTGCGGGCCCGCTCGGCACGCAGCGAATTGGTGTCGACGATCGCGACGAGATCCACATGCTCGCGCCAGCCGGCAAGCAGTTCCTTGCCCCACATGGTTGTGCCGCGGTTTCCCGTTCCAATCAAGGCAAAGCGACGTTTCTCCATCCTATGATCCTCCTTCATGCGTCATGAAACGAAAATTGGTCTGGTGCCCAACAAGTCGCGGCTCCCCAATCTGCGGACCATATCAGGCTGTAACTAAACAGTTACCTGATGGTAGACGCCGTCCACTGTCAATAGCCGATCGCGAATTTCGCAGATCAGGCAGAAATCGACGCGAGCGTCACATGGACGATGTGCCGTTCCCAGGCGTCGAGATTGCCCGGTTCGACCAGGTCACGGCCGAAGATCGTCGAAAGCGTATACTGGTTGGAGAGGTAGAAGTACCCGAGCGAGGCGATCGTCAGGTAGACATTCAGCGGATCAGCGCTGGCAATAAATATGCCAGCCTTCTTGCCGCGCTCCAGCACCTCGGCAAGTTCTCCGATCAGATGCGAATGCAGTTCCTTGAGCCGAACGGATTGGCGCAGCCAACGCGCGCGATGAAGGTTTTCGGTGCCGAGCAGGCTCAGGAATTCGGGGTGTTTCAGGAAATAGCGCCAGGTGAACAGCGCCAGTTCGCCAATCCCTTCCTGCGGCGTGCGGTCGCCGATGTGAAGCTCGCGCTCCGCCGTACGGATGCCGACATAGGCCTCCTCAAGCACCCGCAGATAGAGTTGCTCCTTGTCGCCGAAATAGTGGTAGAGCATGCGCTTATTGGTGCCGGCTCGCTCGGCGATCGCATCTACGCGCGCCCCGCCCATGCCGTTTTCGGCGAATTCCTTTGTTGCTGCTTGGAGGATTGCCGCGCGCGTCCGCTCCGGGTCTCTCTGCAAGACCCGCTCGGATGACTGACGCCTTGCTGTCTTCTTTTCCCTATTTTCGCTGGCGCTGTCCATCGACCCACCTTTCTTAATTCCCCAATGCGCTCATAGTACGTTGTGAGCAAGTTGTAAAAAACGAGAACCGCGAGGAGCACTATCACATCAGCGCTTGACAGGCTCAAAGCTTGTCCATAGCTTGTAACCAATTGGTTATTTGTTGCAAGAGAAACCAGCAAGGAACGTGTGGAGGCGTTCCCCAAGGGAGGAGGAGAACAGATGACACTACGCGTAAGCAGACGTAATTTCATGGCGGGGGGAGCAACGCTTCTTTCGTTGTCCGCACTGGGATCGAAGGCCTTTGCCGCCGATACCCGCCTGCGGCTTCTGTGGTGGGGTTCGCAGCCGCGCGCCGACCGCACCAACAAGGTTTCGCAGCTCTATCAGACGAAGAATGCGGGAACGTCGATCACCGGCGAATTTCTCGGATGGGGAGACTATTGGCCACGCCTGGCGACGCAGGTCGCCGGCCGCAATGCGCCCGATGTCATCCAGATGGACTACCGCTATATCGTCGAATATGCGCGGCGCGGCGCGCTCGCCCCACTCGAATCCTACATGCCGGCCAAGCTCAATCTTGGCGACTTCGACCCGGCACAGATCGAGGGCGGCAGCGTTGACGGACACTTCTACGGCGTCAGCCTCGGCGCAAACGCCGCATCAACGGTCTTGAATACCACCGCGTTCCAGGAAGCCGGTGTCGACCTGCCGACACAGGCAACCACCTGGGAGGAATTCGGCAAGATCGGCGCCGAGATCACCAAGGCCGGCAAGCGCAAGGGCTTCTACGGCTTTGCCGACGGTAGCGGCAACGAACCGCTTCTGGAAAACTATCTCCGCCAGCGCGGCAAAGCACTCTACACGGCCGATTCCAAGATCGCTTTCGGCGCCGAAGAGGCTTCCGAATGGTTCGACATGTGGAGCAAATTCCGCGAGGCGAGCGCCTGCGTACCGCCCGACGTTCAGGCGCTCTACAAGGACACGATCGACACCAGCCCGCTCACCCTTGGCAAGGCTGCGGCCGATTACGCGCACAGCAACCAGTTCGTCGGCTTCCAGGCCATCAGCAAAGACAAGTTGGCGCTGACCAATTACATGCGCATCAAGCCGGATTCGAAGGGCGGCCACTATCGCAAGCCATCGATGTTCTTCTCCGTATCCTCGCAGTCGAAGGTGATTGACCAGGCGGTCGACTACGTCAATTTCTTCGTCACCAATCCCGATGCTGCTCTCGCGCTCGACGTCGAACGCGGCATTCCGGAATCGAAGGCGATGCGCGACGTCGTGGCCGCCAAGCTCGACGAAACGGGCAAAGTCCCGCTCAACTACGTCAGCGGTCTCGGCGACCTCGCGGGCAAGCTGCCGCCGCCGCCCCCCTCAGGCGCCGGCGAAGGCCAGGTGGTGCTGCGCACCATCGCCGAGCAAGTCGCTTTCGGCCAGCTTTCGCCGAGCGACGGTGGCAAGCAACTGGTCGATGAGATCAGCCGCCTGCTCGCCAAAGGCTGACGCGGATGAGTGATGTGATGCGCACGACCGCCCCGGACGCCATCAAGAGTGAATATGGGGCGGCGGCCCAGGGGCGTTTCAAACGCCTCTGGACTGCCAATGCTCCAGGCTACCTCTTTCTCCTGCCGTGGCTGATCGGCTTTTTCGGGTTGACGCTCGGACCGGCCGTCATCTCGCTCTACCTCTCGTTCACGGATTTCGACATGATCCGGTCGGCCGAGTGGGTTGGAGCGGCGAACTACGTGCGCATCGCAACCGCCGACCCGAAATTTGCCGCGGCAATGACGGTCACGCTGACATATGTCGTGCTGTCCGTGCCGTTCAAGCTGACCTTCGCACTCCTGGTCGCGATGGCGCTCAACAAGGGCGTTCGCGGCCTGCCGCTCTACCGCGCAATCTTCTACCTGCCGTCACTGCTCGGCGGCAGCGTGGCGATCGCCGTCCTCTGGCGACAGCTCTTTGCCGGCGATGGTCTGGTCAATGCGGCGCTCGCCCATTTCGGGATCGAAGGCCCGAGCTGGATCTCGCACCCGAGCTATTCCATCTACACGCTGGTGGCGCTGAGCGTCTGGCAGTTCGGTTCGCCGATGATCATCTTCCTCGCCGGCTTGCGTCAGATTCCGACCGATATGTACGAGGCCGCCAGCCTCGACGGCGCATCCAAGTTCCGGCAGTTCTACAAGATCACGCTGCCGCTCCTGACGCCGGTCATCTTCTTCAATGCCGTCGTCCAGACGATCGACGCCTTCAAGGCCTTCACGCCGGCTTTTATTATCTCAGGCGGAACGGGCGGGCCGATCAACTCGACGCTGTTCTACACGCTCTATCTCTATCAGGAGGCTTTCGGAAACTTCCGCATGGGCTACGCCTCGGCGCTCGCCTGGATCCTCGTGCTGATCATCGCGATCTTCACGGCCTTCTCCTTCCTGACCTCGCGTTACTGGGTGCACTACGATGACTAACGGGATCACCACCGCGGTTGCGGCACCGCCATCCGACATCACCAAGCGCAGCCTTCCGGCGTCGGTTGCGATCCACACGCTGCTGATCCTTGGCTCGCTGCTGATGCTCTATCCGCTGCTGTGGATGGTCTCGGCCTCGGTCCGCCCGGAAAACGAGATCTTCTCGTCGACCTCGCTCATTCCGTCGTCGATCGACTTTTCATCTTATCTTCGCGGCTGGACCGGGCTCGACATCACCTTCGGTCGCTTCTTCTGGAACTCGCTCGTCATCTCGGTGCTGACCGTCATCGGCAATGTCGTTGCCTGTTCGCTGGCAGCCTATGCCTTTGCGCGCCTGCGCTTTGCCGGCCGGAACTTCTGGTTTGCGATCATGCTCGGCACGCTGATGATCCCGTATCACGTGACGCTCATTCCGCAGTATGTGCTGTTCCTCAATCTCGGCTGGGTCAACACCATCCTGCCACTCGTGGTGCCGAAGTTCCTGGCAAGCGATGCCTTCTTCATCTTCCTGATGGTGCAGTTCTTCCGCGGCATCCCACGCGAACTCGATGAAGCCGCCATGATGGACGGCTGCAGCCCCTGGCGGATCTACTGGAAGATCATGCTGCCGCTGTCGCTGCCAGTGCTGGCGACCGCCGCGATCTTCTCCTTCATCTGGACCTGGGACGACTTCTTCGGCCCGCTGATTTACCTCAACGACATGAACACCTACACGATCCAGCTCGGTCTGCGCACTTTCGTCGACTCGACCAGCGCATCGGACTGGGGCGGTCTGTTTGCCATGTCCACGCTGACGCTCGTGCCGGTGTTCTTCTTCTTCCTGTTCTTCCAGCGACTGCTGATCGAAGGCATCGCCACGACAGGCATGAAGCGCTGATGCAGTTACGGATTTAGGTCAATGAGTATCAAGAATGTTGCGATCGTTGGCTGCGGCATCGGCCGTTCCCACATCGTTGAAGGCTACCTGCCGCATCCCGACAAGTTCAAGGTCGTGGCGATCTGCGACCTGAATGAAGAGCGGCTGCGCGAGATCGGCGACGAGTTCGACATCGCCAAGCGCACGACCTCGTTTGCCGATGTGCTGGCCGACGAGAGCGTCGACATCGTCGATATCTGCACGCCGCCCGGCATTCATCTTGAGCAGGTGGTGGCGGCGCTGGCTGCGGGCAAGCACGTCATCTGCGAAAAGCCGCTGACTGGCTCGCTCTCGGGCGTCGACACGATCATGGAGGCGGAAAAGGCAGCCATCGGCACGTTGATGCCGATTTTCCAGTATCGCTACGGCGACGGCATCGAGAAGGCGAAGCGGATCATCGAGGCCGGCATCGCCGGCAAGCCTTACATAGGCTCGGTGGAGACGTTCTGGCTGCGGACGCCCGAATATTATTCCGTGCCGTGGCGCGGCAAATGGGCGACCGAGCTTGGCGGCGTCCTCGTGACCCACGCGCTGCATCTGCACGACATGCTGTTGCACCTGATGGGCCCGGTTTCAAAGGTGTTCGGCCGTGTTGCGACCCGCGTCAACGACATCGAGGTCGAAGACTGCGCCTCGGCAAGCCTGCTGATGCAGAATGGCGCCTTCGTGTCGCTCTCTTGCACTCTTGGTTCGCAGGAGCAGATCAGCCGCCTGCGGCTGCACTTCGAGAACGTCACCTTCGAGAGCAATCACGAACCTTATTCGCCGGGCAAGGACCCTTGGAAGATCATCGCCGCGAATGACGACGTGCAGGCGCGCATCGATGCCGTCACCGGCGATTGGCGGCCGGTCGCACCGCGCTTCACCACGCAGATGAAACAATTCCATGCCTATCTCAGCGGCAACGGGCCGCTGCCGGTGACGACCCAGGATGCGCGCCGTGCGCTGGAGCTCGTCACCGCCATCTATCAATCGTCCGATACCGGCAGCGAAGTCATCCTGCCGATCGGATCGGACAGCCCGAAGTACGCCGACTGGCGTGCTCACACGAAATAACGGACCAGGGAGGATCCTGAGATCATGGCAACAAGCGTCGTTCTCCAGAAGGTCGAGAAGCGTTACGGCGCCCTGGACGTCATCCACGGTATCGACCTGAAGATTGATCCCGGCGAGTTCGCGGTCTTCGTCGGCCCTTCGGGCTGCGGCAAGTCAACGCTGCTGCGCATGATCGCCGGTCTTGAGGAGATCACCGGTGGTGCGCTTCTGCTCGACAACGAGCGGATGAACGAGGTGGCGCCAGCCAAGCGTGGCATCGCGATGGTGTTCCAGTCCTATGCGCTCTATCCGCATATGTCGGTCTACAAGAACCTTGCCTTCGGGCTTGAGACGGCCGGCTACAAGAAGACCGAGATCCAGCCGAAGGTGAGACGCGCTGCCGAGATCTTGCAGATCGAAAAGCTGCTGGAACGCAAGCCGAAGGCATTGTCCGGCGGCCAGCGCCAGCGCGTGGCGATCGGTCGCGCGATCGTGCGCGAGCCGCGCATCTTCCTGTTCGACGAGCCACTCTCCAACCTCGACGCGGAACTGCGGGTGCAGATGCGCGTCGAAATTTCCCGGCTGCATCGCAGCCTCGGCAATACGATGATCTACGTCACCCACGACCAGGTGGAGGCCATGACCATGGCGGACAAGATCGTGGTGCTGAACGCCGGCCGCATCGAGCAGGTCGGGGCACCTCTCGATCTCTACAACAATCCGGCCAATCGTTTCGTGGCGGGCTTCATCGGCAGCCCGAAGATGAACTTCCTACAGGCGCGGGTCGAGCAGGTGGGCGAAGCCGAGACGACCATCAATGTCTGCGGCAACTCCGTTCGCCTGCCGCGGCGGCTGAGGGCCGAAGCCGGCCAGACTGTGACCTTCGGCATCCGTCCGGAGCATCTTTCCGTGCTCGAAAACAGCGGGATCACACTTGCTACCGTCAATGTCGATCTAGTCGAAAACCTCGGCGGCGCGACGATGCTCTACGCCACGACGCCGGACGGACAGCAGCTGACGATCGCGCTCGACGGACAGCAGAAGGTGGAGCGCGGGACGAACGTGAGAGCCTCCTTCGACCCGGCGCGGTGCCACATATTCGACGCATCGGGCGCAGCCATCTAGCGCGCTTGACAGCCGATCCCGCTCTGGCCATGATTTCAATAGGATAGGCCACGAAAGGGAAAAGCGTGACGCCTGAAGATCGGATTCATGCGCTTGGCATCTGGCAGGGTCCGATTGAAATTGTGCCGATCGCCGGCGGGATCACCAACCGGAATTATCTCGTGCAGGATCGCGCGGTGCGCCGCGTCGTCCGGCTTGGAGAGGACATTCCGGTTCATCATATCAGCCGACAGAACGAGCTCGCCGCCAGCCGCGCCGCGCATGCAGCAGGGCTATCGCCGGCGGTCATCTATCATGCGCCGGGTGCGCTGGTTCTCGACTACATCGAGTCGAAGGCGCTCTCGCCTGAAGACCTGCGACGCACCGAGATGTTGGAGCGCGTCATCCCGCTGGTGCGGGCTTGCCACCATGACATCGCCCGTGAATTTCGCGGCGCGGCGGCGATCTTCTGGGTCTTCCACGTCATCCGCGATTACATCGCCAATCTGAAGGCCGCCAGCAGCCCCTATTGCGGGCTTTTCCCGGATTTTCTGGCAAAAGCCGAAAAGCTGGAGGCGGCGGGTGGCCCCTTCGAGATCGCCTTCGGCCATAACGACATGCTGGCCGCCAACTTTCTCGATGATGGCAAGCGCCTATGGCTGATCGACTGGGACTACGCGGGGTTCAACACGCCGCTTTTCGATCTGGGCGGCCTCGCCTCCAACAGCGAGTTCTCCGAGGCGACCGAGCGATCGATGCTCGAGACCTATTATCAGCTGCCGCTGACTGCGGATCTCGGGCGGCGCTATCACGCCATGAAATGCGCCTCGCTGTTGCGCGAGACGCTGTGGAGTATGGTGTCCGAAATCCACTCCACCATCGATTTCGACTATGCCGGCTATACGGCCGAGAATCTTGCGCGCTTCGAGCGCGCCTACGATGCATTCGAACAGGATCGATAGTATGACGAAGGAATTGCCAAAGACCGCCAAGGCGGTTGTCATCGGCGGCGGGATCATCGGCTGCTCGACGGCCTATCATCTCGGCAAGCTCGGCTGGACGGATACGGTGCTGTTCGAGCGCAAGAAGCTGACCTCGGGTACGACCTTCCATGCCGCTGGGCTCGTTGGCCAATTGCGCACCAGTGCCAACATCACCCAGTTGCTCGGCTATTCCGTCGATCTCTACAAGAAGCTGGAGGCCGAAACGGGGCTCGGGACGGGCTGGAAGATGAATGGCGGCCTGCGCCTCGCCTGCAACGAAGAACGCTGGACCGAGGTCAAGCGGCAGGCGACGACCGCGCAATCCTTCGGACTCGAAATGCAGTTGCTGACACCACAGGAGGCGTTCGATCTCTGGCCGTTGATGACCATAGACGATCTCGTCGGCGCTGCCTTTCTGCCGACTGACGGCCAGGCCAACCCCTCCGATATCACTCAAGCGCTGGCCAAAGGCGCCCGCATGTCCGGCGTCTCGATCTTCGAGGATACCGAGGTTATCGACCTCGAGATTGACAAGGGCCGGATTCGCGCGGTCATCACCGAGCGTGGACGCATCGAGTGTGAACGTGTCGTCGTCTGCGCCGGGCAATGGACGCGGGCCTTTGCGGCGCGCTTCGGCGTCAATGTGCCGTTGGTTTCCGTCGAGCACCAGTACATCATCACCGAATCCTTCGGTGTTCCCTCGAACCTGCCGACACTGCGCGATCCAGACCGGCTGACCTACTACAAGGAGGAGGTCGGCGGTATCGTCATGGGCGGCTACGAGCCGCACCCGATCCCCTGGGCGAAGAATGGCATCCCCGATGGTTTCCACTACACGCTGCTCGACAGCAATTTCGACCATTTCGAACAGATCATGGAACAGGCGCTCGGCCGCGTGCCGGCGCTGGAAAATGTCGGTGTCAAGCAGCTGCTGAACGGACCGGAGAGCTTCACCCCTGACGGCAACTTCATTCTCGGCGAAGCGCCGGAGCTGAAGAACTTCTTCGTCGGCGCCGGCTTCAACGCCTTCGGCATCGCCTCCGGCGGCGGCGCCGGCATGGCACTCGCCGAATGGGTCACCGAGGGCGAACCACCCTATGACCTCTGGCCGGTAGATATCCGCCGCTTCGGGCGCCCGCATTTCGACACGGACTGGGTGCGTACCCGCACGCTTGAAGCTTACGGAAAGCACTACACACTGGCCTTCCCTTTTGAAGAGTATTCAAGCGGACGGCCATGCCGCAAATCACCGCTCTACGACCGGCTGAAAGCACAGGGCGCTTGCTTCGGCGAAAAGCTCGGATGGGAGCGGCCCAACTGGTTCGCCGATCTCTTCGCCAACGAGGAGCCGAAGGATATCTACACCTACGGCCGCCAGAACTGGTTCGAAGCCGTCGGTCGTGAGCACAAGGCTGTGCGCGAGGCCGCCGTGATGTTCGATCAGACGTCCTTCGCCAAATTCGTGCTGAAAGGGCGCGATGTCGAGGCGGCGTTGTCATGGATCGCCTCCAACGACGTGGCGAAGCCGGTTGGCTCGCTTGTTTACACACAGATGCTGAATGACAAGGGCGGCATCGAGTGCGACCTCACCTGCGCACGCGTGGCCGAAGACGAGTATTACATCGTGACCGGCACCGGTTTCGCGACGCATGACTTCGATTGGATCGCGCGCAATATTCCGGATGGGATGCAGGCCGAACTCGTCGATGTCACTTCCGCCTATTCCGTCCTGTCGCTGATGGGACCGAATGCCCGCGCCGTGCTCGAGAAGGTCACGACGAGCGATGTTTCCAAGGCCGCATTCCCCTTCGGCCGGATCAAGACAATCGGCATTGCCGGTTGCCCGGTTCGGGCTTTACGCATCACCTATGTCGGGGAACTCGGTTACGAGCTGCATGTACCGGTCGAATACGCAACGACGGTCTATGACGCGCTGATGGCGGCAGGCGGTCCGCTGCAGCTTACCAATGCCGGTTATCGTGCGATCGAAAGCTGCCGCCTCGAAAAGGGTTATCGCGCCTGGGGCTCGGATATCGGCCCGGATCACACACCTGTTGAAGCCGGGCTTGGCTGGGCGGTGAAGACCCGAAAGACCACGCCGTTTCGCGGCCGCGAGGCCATAGAACGACAACTGGCGTCGGGCGTGAAGAAGATGCTGGCCTGCTTCGTGCCGGAGGATCCCGATATCGTGCTGCTTGGCCGCGAGACGATCTACCGCAACGGCAAGCGTGTCGGCTGGCTCTCCAGCGGCGGCTTCGGCTACACGATCGGCAAGCCGATCGGCTACGGCTATGTCCGCAACCCGGAAGGTGTGAGCGAAGACTTCGTGCTCTCCGGCAACTACGAGCTTGACGTGGCGCGCAAGCGCGTGCCCTGCCGGGTCGCGCTGAAGCCGCTCTACGATCCAGAGATGGTGCGCGTGAAAGGATGATCGGCGCTGAGCTCTTAGGCCTTCATTCCTGTGCTTGTCACAGGAATGACGGACTGGACGCGGGCAGCCGCCCGGCGATCACCCCGGATGCACAGCCGCTAATAACCTGCCTGGAAAAACCATGCTGCGCCGAGCGCGACCATCGCCGCGCCTTTCTCAAAACAGCGGCAGCTTGTTGTCCTGGATCAGGATCTCCAGCTTGTTCGCCACATCCTCCGTCCACGCGAGATTCCCGGACAGCGCCGCCGGGAAGAGACCCGGCAGCCCGAACAGCGCTTTCGACACCGCGCCGCCATTGCGCGGCACGTCGGCCAACAGCGCAGCAATTTCCGCCGCGCGGGGATCGCGCAATTCGTAACTTTTGCCGTTCCTGTCAACGCCAACGGCATAGCGCATCCAGGCTGCCACGGCGATCGCGTAGGTCTCAGCCTTGGCGCCATGCGCCAAAGCCTCGGTCGCGGGCTCCAGAAGACGCTGCGGCAGTTTCTGCGTGCCATCCATGGCGATCTGATAGGTGCGGTGGGCAATCGCCTTGTTTGCAAAGCGTGCGATCAACTCGTCGGCATAGGCTTCGAGATCGATGCCGGGCACGGGATCGAGCGTGGCAGCGGCTGCGTTCATGTGCCGACGCGCAAGGGCTGCCAGGCCGGTATCATCCATGACGTCGCGGATGAATTCATAGCCGGCGATATAACCGAGATAGGCGAGCAGCGAATGCGCGCCGTTCAGCATGCGCAGCTTCATCTTTTCGTAAGCCGAGACTTCCTCGACCATCAGCGCACCGGCCTTTTCCCATTCCGGGCGGCCATTGGCGAAGTGATCCTCGATCACCCATTGCGTGAAGGGTTCGGTTTCGATCGCTGCCAGATCCTGCCTGCCGGTGAGCCTCTCGGCATCGCGATAGGTGGCATCCGTGCTTGCCGGCGTGATGCGATCGACCATGGTCGATGGGAAGGGTACCTTCTCTTCGATCCACTGCCTCAGTTCCGGATCGATGCGACCGGCAAACTCGAGCACGAGCCGCTTCAACACGGCGCCATTGCTCGGCAGGTTATCGCAGCTGAGCGGCGTGAATGGCGCGATACCCTTGGCGCGGCGGCGCGCAAGGCCTTCGACGAGATAGCCGATAACGCCACGGGGTGCATGGCGATTGGCAAGGTCGGCGGCAATGTCGGGGTGCTTCAAGTCAAGCCCGCCCGTGGCGGGGTCGAAGCCGTAAGCCTTCTCCGTCACCGTCAGGCTGACAATGCGGATGGCAGGATCCTCGAGCCTGGCGAGCAGATCGCCGGGGTTGCGGGTCGCGACATGGGCACGCAGGATCGGGCCGATGACATGCGCCGTCGTGCCCGAGGTGTCGCGCACGAGCATCGTGTAGAGCCCGTTTTGCTCGTTCAGGTGATCGGCAACGTCGGCCGTGCGCAGGCTCGCGACCTCGATGCCCCAGTCGCCGCCAGCGACCGCAATCGCGGCATCGGTGAAAGGGGCGAAGTGGGCGCGAAAGAATGCGCCCGGACCGAGATGCAGGATACCCGGCTTCAGCGCCTTGCGATCATAGCCGGGAAGCTTTGGGGTCGGCGCGAGGCCGGAAAGGCTCGTCAGACGTTCGATCACAGCTTGTATGCCTTCTTCGCGTTTCCGTAGGAGAGTTCGCCGGCGACAGTCTCGGCTTCCTTGCGGGACATCCGGTGTTCCGTCACGAACTGCGCCAGGAAGCGGCAAACCTCGCGGCGCCAGACATCATGGCGAGCCGGGATCGACAGAAGAGCACGCGTATCGTCGTTAAAGCCTGCCAGATTGGCAAAACCGGCCGTTTCCACCACCTGATCGAGGTAGCGCCGAATACCGTTCGGGCTGTCGTGGAACCACCAGGGCGGGCCGATCATCAGGCACGGCCAATGGCCGGCCATCGGCGCCAGCTCGCGGGCATAGGTTGTCTCGTCGAGGGTGAACAGGAGGACGCGAAGACCCGGCGCATGGCCGTACTTTGCGAGCATGGCAGAGAGACCGCCGACCCAATCGGTCGGCGTTGGGATGTCCGCACCCATGTTCGGACCACGGGTCTGGAACAGTTCACGATCGGTGTTGCGGCGCGAGCCGGCATGGATCTGCATCGTCATGCCGTCTTCGGCCGAAAGTCCGGCCATCTCGGTCAGCATCTGTCCCCGGAAAAGCTCAGCGTGCTCGGCGCTCAGCGTACCCTTATGCGCCTGGTCGAGCAGCCGTTGCTTGTCGGCAAGCGGCAGGTCCGCCGTGAAGGCCGTCGGCACGCCATGGTCGGTGGCGGTCGCGCCGTATTTGCGGAAATAGGCGCGGCGCTTGCGATGGGCATCGATCAGCCCATCCCACTTCGTCACGTCGCAATCGGTCAGTTCACCAAGCCGAACGAGATTTTCGCGGAAGCCGACGGCATCCGGGTCGGTGACACTATCCGGCCGGTAGGTGGTGCGGACGCGGCCGACCCAGCCGTCTTCCGCCATCTTCTGGTGATGCACCAGCGGGTCGAGCGCGCCTTCGGTCGTGGCGATCGTCTCGATACCGAAGCGTTTGTGCAGGGCGCGCGGGCGAAACTCGGGAAGCGCCAGCTGCGCATTGATATGGTCGTAGAGCGCATCGGCATTTTCAGGCGTCAGCGGTTCCTTGCAGCCGAGGACGGCCGACATTGCGTGATCGACCCACAGGCTGGAGGGCGTGCCGCGGAAGAGATGGTACTGCGTGGCGAAAGCGCGCCAGATGTCGCGGCCCTTGGCGACCGGCTTGCCGTCGAGGCGCGGTACGCCGAGATCGTCAAGCTTGACGCCGACGCTATGCAACATGCGGAAGAGATAATGATCTGGGATGACAAGGAGCGAAGAAGCATCCTCGAATGGCTTGTCTTCGGCAAACCACGACGGTTCCGTATGCCCGTGCGGGCTTACGATCGGTAACGTGCGAACCGTCTCGTAAAGGTCCCGCGCGATCGTGCGTGTTGTCGGATCGGCCGGAAAGAGCCGGTCCGGATGAAGAAAGCCGTTTCCAACATCCATGAGAATTCCTCCCTGAAGGGCTACCGGCCTACCCCACAAGTCGGAATGCGGCAAGGGCTTTTAGTAACCAAACAGTTCGCTTTCTCAAATCGCCCCGCCCAACCCTCGAAATGATTGACCGTACGGACTATTTCCGCTTTTCAGATGCGGATGAAATTGGCCGCTTGCGGCAAGGAGGTTCCATGTCCGAAGAGACGAGCCGCGTGACGAAGCTCGAGGAAATCGTCGCCCATCAGGCGAAGACGATCGAAGAGTTGTCCGATCAACTGGCCGAACAGTGGAAGGTGATGGAGCAGACACGCGCCAAGCTCGACAGGCTGACGGAGCGGTTTCTGTCGGTCGAGGAGCAATCACTGGAAGCCCCCGCCATTACGCGACCCCCGCACTACTGAACAAAGCTCCGACCCTTGTTTTCGGCGGCCGGAATACCTATTAAGGGGGCGTGAGGACGACCTCCCCCAGTACGGGCATCAACTCGGGACGACCCGAACATTCCCGTTGGGGTAACTATGCGTAAAACCGCAGACCGTATCCGTCACGCCATCAGCTTCGAACTCATTGGACTAGCGCTCGTCACGCCGCTCGGTGCGCTGGCCTTCGGCATGCCCATGGCCGATATCGGCGTGGTCGGCGTTGCCGGCGCAACGCTGGCGACGATGTGGAACTACATCTACAATCTCGGCTTCGACCACCTGATGCAGCGCCTGACCGGCGGCACGCAGAAGAGTGTCGCGACCCGCGTGCTGCATGCTGTCATGTTCGAGGTGGGATTGCTGTTGGCGCTGCTGCCGATGATTGCGTGGTACCTCGGCATCAGTGTCGTACAAGCGCTGATGATGGACGTATCCTTCGCGCTTTTCTACATGGTCTACGCCTTCGTCTTCAACTGGGCCTATGACCGTATCTTCCCACTGTCGGATTGGCAGCCTGTCACGCAAGCATCGCAAAGCTAGGCATCACGCAGTCGAAGAGAAAGGGATCGCCGCTACCGGCGATCCCTTTCTTGTTGTCTCAACGCATCTGAGCCAGATGTCGCTCAGACATTGCCCATGCAGATATACTTCATTTCGAGATAATCCTCGGCGCCGTGACGCGAGCCTTCGCGACCGAGGCCGGATTGCTTGATGCCGCCGAAGGGCGCCGTTTCCGTCGACATGAGGCCGGTGTTGATACCGACCATGCCGTATTCCAGCGCCTCGGCGACGCGCCAGACCTTTTTCAGATCGCCAGCAAAGAAATAGGCAGCAAGACCGAATTCGGTGTCGTTCGCCTGAGCAATCACATCCGCGACGGTATCGAAGCGGAACAGCGGGGCAACGGGACCGAACGTCTCTTCACGCGCGACCTTCATCTCGCGGGTGACGCCGGTGAGCACGGTCGGCGTGAAGAAAGTGCCGGCACCTTCGACGCGCTTACCGCCCGTCAGGATCCTAGCACCCTTCGATACCGCATCCGCCACGTGGCTTTCGACCTTCGCCAGCCCCTGCTCATCGATCAAAGGACCGATGCTTACGCCTGCCTTGAAACCGTCGCCGACCGCCATCGTCTCGACCTTGGCGGCAAGCTTGGCGGCGAAGGCGTCATAGACGCCCGACTGCACGTAGAGGCGGTTGGCGCAGACGCAGGTCTGACCGGCATTGCGGTACTTCGACGCCAGAGCGCCCTCGACCGCTGCGTCCAGATCCGCGTCCTCGAAGACGATGAAGGGCGCGTTGCCGCCGAGCTCGAGGCTGATCTTCTTGATCTGATCGGCACACTGGCGCATCAGAATGCGGCCAACCTCGGTCGAGCCGGTGAAGCTGATCTTGCGCACCTTGTCGTTGCCGCAGAGTTCCTTGCCGATCGCCGGGCCGTCTTCGCCGACGATAACGTTGAAGACGCCGGCCGGGATGCCGGCCTGCTCGGCAAGAACCGCGAGCGCCAGTGCCGACAGCGGCGTCTGCTCGGCCGGCTTGGAAACGACGGTGCAGCCGACGGCGAGCGCCGGTGCGATCTTGCGGGTGATCATCGCGGCTGGGAAATTCCAGGGCGTGATCGTGCCGACGACGCCGACGGGCTGCTTGATGACGATCATGCGCTTATCGTTCGACGGCGCGGGGATCGTCTCGCCATAGATGCGCTTAGCTTCTTCTGCGTACCATTCTACATAGGCGGCGGCGTAAAGGATTTCGCCACGGGCCTCCGCGAAGGGCTTGCCCATTTCAGCGGTGAGGATGGCGGCCAGCTCATCGGCATGGGCGACCATAAGGTCGAACCACTTGCGGAGGATACCGGCGCGTTCCTTGGCAGGGCGCGCGGCCCAGGCCGGCTGCGCGGCATAGGCGGCATCGATCGCTTCTCGCGTTTCGGCGCCGCCCATGTCGGGCAGCGAGGCGAGAACCTCGCCCGTGGCAGGGTTGAGGACGTCGAAGGTCTTCGTCGCGCCACCGGCTGTCCAGACACCGTTGATGTAACCGGCATCGCGCAGGAAGGGCGAGGAAAACGGAACGTGTTTTGTCAGTGCAGTCGTGAATGCCATGTCATGTAACTCCGGGCAAAGAAGCTATCGCCTTACTTGCCGCTTGCTTCGAGGATCGAGGCTTCCAGAATGTCGAGCGCTTCACCGAAAACGCTGTCCTGGATGGTGATCGGGGCGAGGAAGCGGATGACGTTTCCATGGACGCCGCAGGTCAGAAGGATCAGGCCCTTCTCGAGCGCGATCAGACGCACCTTGTTGGCGAATTCCGCGCTCGGCAGCTTTGTCGTCTTGTCGTTGAACTCGACCGCGTTCATGAAGCCCGGGCCACGGATATCGACAATCTCCGGCGCCTTTTCGCGCAACGATTCCAGACGCTGCTTCAACCGGCTGCCGAGCTGATTGGCGCGGTTGCAGAGATCTTCGTCCTTGATGACGTCAAGAACTGCGTGAGCAGCCGCGATACCAAGCGGATTGCCGCCATAGGTGCCACCAAGGCCGCCGGGCCCAGGCGCATCCATGATCTCGGCACGGCCGGTGACGGCCGCCAGCGGGAAGCCGCCGGCGAGGCTCTTGGCCATGGTCATCAGGTCGGGCGCGACCTCGTGCTGATCCATCGCGAACATCGTGCCAGTCCGGGCAAAGCCGGTCTGGACCTCATCGGCAATCAACAGGATACCATGCTGATCGCAGAGTTCGCGCAGTGCCTTCATGAACGAAACCGGCGCCGCATAGAAGCCGCCCTCGCCCTGCACCGGCTCGATGATGATTGCGGCAACGCGCTGCGGATCGACATCGGCGGCAAACAGCTTCTTCAGCGCGGCCAGCGACTGATCCGGTGTCACGCCATGGAGCTCGACCGGGAACGGGACGTGGAAGACATCGCCCGGCATCGCGCCGAAACCGACCTTGTAGGGCACGACCTTGCCTGTGAGCGCCATACCCATAAAGGTGCGGCCGTGGAAGCCGCCACCGAAGGCAATGAGGGCCGAGCGACCGGTTGCGGCACGCGCGATCTTCACGGCATTCTCGACGGCTTCGGCGCCTGTCGTGACGAAGATCGTCTTCTTGGCGAAATTACCCGGCGTCAGCGCATTCAGGCGCTCAGCAAGATGCACATAGTTTTCGTAGGGCACGACCTGATGGCAGGTATGGGTGAAGTGATCGAGTTGATTCTTGACGGCGGCGATCACGCGCGGATGGCGATGGCCAGTGTTGAGAACGGCGATGCCGGCCGCGAAGTCGATATAGCGGCGACCTTCCTTGTCCCAGATTTCGGCATTCTCCGCGCGGTCGGCATAGATCTGCGTGGTCATGCCAACGCCGCGCGAAATGGCGGCATTCTTCCGGTCTGTGAGGGTGGTCGCGGTCATCGGTGCGTTCCTGCGCTCTGGAATTGATGAACTATCTTGCATAACTTCGGCAAGAGGTGTAGAAAATTCCTACATTTTTCCTGCAAGAAAGCAAGCGGCATTTTCCGCTTCAAACCGTCGCTGTTTTCGGCGATGGTCCCTCAAGAAAAGAAGGGCCGGGAAACGGCCTCAAGAAGACAAGCGAACCGGGAATATTTGGCTTATGAGCAATGGGACGACCGTGCGCTACAAGGTGGCGGAGGCGGCGAAATCAGCGGGCGTTTCCGCATCCACCTTGCGCCTTTGGGAAAGCCAGGGCCTCGTCGTGCCGGACCGTTCAGAGACCGGACACCGGCAATACAGCGCCGAGGACGTGGCCAGGTTGAAAAAGATAGCCTGGTATCGAACCGAGCGCGGCCTCAATCCGGCGGCCATTCGCGAGGCGCTGGAAGGCGAGGAACCGTCGGAAAACTCGGACACAGCCGACTCGTCGGATCTCGGGCGGCGCCTGCGCAGCCTTCGCCATGGCGCGGGAAAGACGTTGGATCAGGTCGCAGGTGACATCGGTATTGCCGCCTCGACGCTGTCCACGCTTGAGCGGACCTCGCAAGGCGTGAGCTTCAAGACGCTGCACGACCTTGCCGAATATTACGGCACAACGGTTTCCCGCTTGTCCGGCGAAGAACGCGACGACGTGCCTGTGGTCGTCCGCGCCGGCGCCTGGCGTACATGGCCGGAGACGACGCCTGGTGTCTCGGTCCAGCTTCTGGCCGAGGGCCGAACCATGATGGATTGCCACCGGTTCGTGCTCGCGCCCGGCGCGGCAAGCGAGGGCGCCTACCGGCACGAAGGGGAAGAGTTCATGCACGTGCTGTCGGGACGGCTCGAACTCGTGCTCGATTCCGACCAGTTTTTCGACCTCGGGCCTGGCGATTCGCTTTACTTCGAGAGCCGCCGCTACCATTCCTGGCGCAACCGTCACGACGGCGAAACCATTCTCATCTGGATCAATACACCGCCGACATTTTAAGCCTTGGCGGTATCGCCCGCCATGGCTTTGCGCTATAGCGCCACAAGTGACAGTTTGAGTGAGAGACGAGATCGATGGCAGCCACCATACGTTACCATGAAGGTGATATTTCCGCGGCGGATGCTGCGCGCTACACCGGAGCCATTGCCATCGACACCGAAACGCTCGGGCTTGTGCCGCGCCGCGACCGATTGTGCGTCGTGCAGCTTTCGTCGGGCGACGGTTCAGCCGATGTAATCCGCATCGCTGCCGGCCAAAAGGACGCGCCGAACCTCGTTGCAATGTTGGCCGACCCTTCCCGCCAGAAGATCTTCCACTATGGCCGCTTCGATATTGCCGTCCTGTTTCATACCTTCGGCGTCACCGCCCAACCGGTCTTCTGCACGAAGATCGCCTCACGCCTCATCCGCACCTACACCGATCGGCACGGCCTCAAGGACAATCTCAAGGAAATGTTGGACGTCGATATTTCCAAGACGCAACAGTCGTCCGACTGGGCAGCCGCGACGCTATCTCAGGCACAATTGGAATACGCCGCCTCTGATGTGCTCTATCTGCATGCGCTGCGCGACAAGCTGACGGAACGGCTGGTGCGCGACGGCCGCATGGATCACGCCAATGCCTGCTTCGAATTCCTTCCGACACGCGCCAAGCTCGATCTGCTCGGCTGGGAAGAAGCCGACATCTTCGCGCATAGCTGAGACATTTCTGGATTTTGCAAAGATAGAACCGGGCGTGGCCATCCGCGCACTGGCCATTAGCAATTCGTTAACCGTCGCTTCGTTAAATTCTTTACCAATTTTTATGCATTCGACGGCGCGATGGAGCGTCACGTCGCGCAGGAAGGAACTGCCGGGGAATGCGACGGGCCGGATGAGCGCGGCCTTCTTGTAACCTGCTTTCATCGCACTTTACGAAAGAAGGAGCATGGCATGTTGACTCCGGTTCGTTCAGCGTCAAATGCGAGTTTATCCACCCAGAGCCAGACGACCGCCGTCAGCACCGACGGCCTGGTGCGCACTGCCAGTGCCGTTGCTCCGGTCAGCCAGATCCAGGGCGCGGATCTCAACTCCTCGATTGCCGGCAAACTCAACATCCTCCTGCTGGCCGTACGTGCACGCATGGTCGATGCCCTTCTTGATGTCCTCAATGCGACCAGCGAGGCGCTTTCAATCCCGCGAGAGGACGACGAAACAGATCTTATCTTTGCCTCCCGCCTTGCGACCGCGATACAGAAGTTGCCGCCGGCGAAAATCGAGCAGGTAGAGCGTCAGCTTGCAATGCAGGGACATGCAGTCCCGCTTCGCCAGCTCGCTGAGGCGCTCCGAAACCCGGCCGGACCGGAGGCCGCCCGCATTGCCACCTATCTCGAAACCATTCGCTACAAGGATCGCGATCTCGCGGCCCGCGCCGTGGTTCGCTCCTACGGCCAGAATGATGCCTCGCCGCTGCGCCAGGAGCAGCGCACCGAAATCAGCATCCATCGGGACAATCTGGCTGGCGCTGCGCGGACTCCTGTCGCAACGAGGCAGGAGCCGGAAGCTCTGCGGCCGCAGACGGCGCTCGTTGCCGCCGCCTATCTCGATGCAGACGGCCAACAGGTCCAACTCATCAAAGGATCTGTCCCTGCCGACGAGCCTCTCGCCAAGTCGGCCGTCGAGGCAGCCCGCGAAAAAGTGTTCCCTGAGCTCGGCGAAGACTTGCAAGAAAGTGTAGCGTCCGAGGAAGAGGTCGAGTCGGCGCACAAAGCAGTGCAAGGGAACACGCACGGGCCAGCATCCAAGGTCGATCCCATCATTCCAAAGAGTTGGCCGGCGATACCTGCATCCCTCTCGGACGATACGACGAAGCTGATCGTAACAATCATTCAGGACCAGGAAACAGAAGTATTGCTCGAGGCAGCCGAACCGGATCCGGCAGTCGAAATCGACATCATCCTCGATGAGAGTATCCTGACCGATCTCCCGGAGGAGTTGACTGCGCTGCCTGATCGCGCCTCCCTGCCGGAAAGCATGGCGCGCCAATCGCCGATTGTCGGGGAACAGCCGGCAGGCGAAGCCGCTATCGCAACAGCGAAGAAACATCCGGCTCCGGATATCCCAATGCCCCTGATCGTACAGCAGGCCATCGACGAAACCTATGTGCCGGTGCTGATGAAGATCATCGAGGGCGTTCCTTACGCGACGCAGCCTTACGAATTCTCGAAGGACGAGGCCGACGATAGCGGCGCCCATGAGATGTACCGCGAAGATCACAACGGCGGCGAGCCGTCGGAGGAGGATGCGGACCAGCAAGGTGAGCCGCCGAACGAGGACGAGACGGGTGTCGCAGTCGACGACGAAGCCGCCGCTGCCGTGGCCGCCCGGGAAAGCCAGATCAAGGCAGGGACGCCGCCTCACCGTCCGGCACCGGCCCTGCCAATGGCGGCGAGCCCGGACGAAGCCTATACGCGCTATCGGCGCAAGGTCGACTGGGAATAGCCCGCGACCCTACACCAGCAGCGGAAATGCAAAGAACCCGCCGGATCGCTCCGGCGGGTTCTTTGATTCTTCAAGCCTGAGGCTGGCGATTATTCGCCGCCGCGGTTCTTCAGAGCCGCGCCGAGGATGTCGCCGAGCGAAGCGCCGGAGTCGGACGAACCGAACTGAGCGACAGCTTCCTTCTCTTCCGCGATTTCCAGAGCCTTGATGGACAGCATGATCTTGCGGTCCTTCTTGGAGAAGTTGGTGACGCGGGCGTCAACAACCTGGCCAACCGAGAAGCGTTCCGGACGCTGCTCGTCGCGGTCGCGCGACAGGTCTGCGCGGCGGATGAACGAGGTGATGTCTTCGTGGTCGACGAGCTTCACTTCGATGCCGCCGTCGTTGACTGCGATAACTTCGCAGGAAACGACTGCATTCTTGCGCAGGTCGCCGGAAGCTGCTGCTTCGCCGACAGCATCCTTGCCGAGCTGCTTGATGCCGAGCGAGATCCGCTCCTTTTCGACATCAACATCGAGAACGACAGCCTTGACGACGTCACCCTTGTTGAACTCTTCGATGACCTGTTCGCCCGGACGGTTCCAGTCGAGGTCGGAGAGGTGCACCATGCCGTCAACATCGCCGTCGAGGCCGATGAACAGGCCGAATTCGGTCTTGTTCTTGACTTCGCCTTCGACTTCAGTGCCGGCCGGATGGTTGCGAGCGAATGCCGCCCACGGATTTTCCAGCGTCTGCTTGAGGCCGAGCGAAATACGGCGCTTGGACGGATCGACTTCGAGAACGACGACTTCGACTTCCTGGCTCGTGGACAGGATCTTGCCGGGGTGTACGTTCTTCTTGGTCCAGGACATTTCCGAGATGTGGATCAGGCCTTCGATGCCCGGCTCCAGCTCGACGAACGCACCGTAGTCGGTGATGTTCGTGACGGTACCGGAAATCTTCTTGCCTTCCGGATACTTGGCCTGGATGCCATCCCACGGATCCGACTCGAGCTGCTTCATGCCGAGCGAGATGCGGTGGGTTTCCTGGTTGATGCGGATGATCTGAACCTTGACCTGCTGGCCAATGGACAGGATTTCCGACGGATGGTTCACACGGCGCCATGCCATGTCGGTGACGTGCAGCAGGCCGTCGATGCCGCCGAGGTCAACGAACGCACCGTAGTCGGTGATGTTCTTGACGACGCCGTCAACAACCTGGCCTTCTTCGAGGTTCTGAACGATTTCAGAACGCTGCTCGGCACGGGATTCTTCCAGAACCGTACGACGCGATACGACGATGTTGCCACGGCGCTTATCCATCTTGAGGATTTCGAAGGGCTGCGGGTTGTGCATCAGCGGGGTGACGTCGCGGATCGGACGAATGTCGACCTGCGAACGCGGCAGGAAGGCGATCGCGCCGTCGAGATCGACCGTGAAGCCGCCCTTGACCTGGTTGAAGATGACGCCTTCAACGCGCTCGCCAGCTTCGAACTTGGCTTCGAGCTTAATCCAGCTTTCTTCGCGGCGAGCCTTCTCGCGCGACAGAACAGCTTCGCCGAGAGCGTTTTCGATGCGCTCAACGTAAACTTCGACTTCGTCGCCGACCTTGAGCGAGCCGTCCTTGGCCTTGGCGCCGAATTCCTTGAGTAGGATGCGACCTTCGACCTTCAGGCCGACGTCGACAACGGCAGAGTCCTTCTCGATTGCCGTTACGATGCCCTTGGTGACATACCCTTCAGCCAGGTCGTGCTTGGCAAAGGACTCTTCGAGAAGGGCCGCGAAATCTTCGCGAGAGGGAGTAGCTACTGACATGTAATCTCCTGCATATCCGAATCCGGATACGTATGCGCCGGTTGGTTCGTGTTGAACGGGCCTGAACCCAGTCCGCCTCCTGTCGGGAAGCAATCCGGCGCTTGGACGGAATTTCAGGCTTAGTCTTCAAAAGCGACCCAGCCAACGCTTGGGCAAATCGCTCGAATTCAGGTACTTCGGCTCAAAGCTGCATCGATGATCGATTTCGCAGCTTGAAACGCGGCCTCTATACTCATTTCCGACGTATCAAGCAAGTGCGCGTCTTCGGCTGGTTTCAAAGGGCTGTCGGCCCGTCCCATGTCGCGTTCGTCGCGGCGCTTGACGTCGTCGAAAATGGCATCGAAATCGGCAATTCCTCCGTTGCCTCTTATTTCGTCGTAGCGGCGCTTCGCCCGAACCTCGGGACTTGCCGTCACATAGAGCTTCACCGGCGCTGCCGGGCAGACGACGGTGCCGATATCACGGCCGTCGAGCACCGTTCCGGGCGCCTTTTCCGAAAACCGCCGCTGTGCCTCAACCAGTGCACGCCGCACCGCGGGCATGACGGCGATCTTCGAGGCCGCCTCGCCGATCTCGTGCTTCGAGAGTATATCGCGATCGAGTCCGGCCAGTTCAACCTCGCGCGCCATCTTTTCCGCCACGGCCTCGTCGTCGAGCGTCAGGCCAGCATCCAGCAAAGCCTTGGCAGTCGCGCGGTAGGTCAGTCCCGTGTCGAGATGATGAAATCCGTAGGTCTCCGCGATGCGGCGCGAGAGTGTTCCCTTGCCGGCCGCGGCAGGCCCATCGATGGCAATCGTAAACTGTTTGGAGCTCATTTATCCGTTCATTTCTCTGTCAGTCCGCCGTAACGGCGGACGAGATCGAGCATGTCTGCCTGACCGGCCTCTTCGCCGAGACCGGCAGCAACGCCCTCGCGATCGGCAACGGGTCGGTTTTGGCTTACCTTCCACTTGCCTTCGATCGCGGCAATCTCGATCTCGACGCCGATGATGCCTTTCAACTGCGCGCGAATGAAATCATCCGGCGCGTCGCCGACCGCCCAGGGCCTGTCACGTGGCCCTTCCTGTTGCGTGGTGATCGCGTTGATCTGCTGAAGCAACCAGGCCGCATCGTCGATGACACGCGCCCTGCCCCTCACCTGCACGATGGCGTAGTTCCAGGTCGGCACGACTTTGCCGGTCTCCTGCTTCGTCTGATACCAGGACGGGGTAATGTAGGCATCGGCACCCTGGAACACTGCAAGCACGTCGGCGCCCGCCCCGATATCGCGCCACTGCGGATTGGCCTTGGCGAGGTGAAGGCGCAGCGTGCCCTTCTGGGAAGCTGCTGCATCGAGATGAAAGGGAACCGAATTCGCCATCAGGCCTGAAGCACCCGCGGTGATCAGCAAGCCGAGCGGATGCGCCCGGATCAAGGCGTGCTGGACGCTTAGGTCTTCCTCACGAAAATGCGGCGGCTGGTACATTGTCTTAAACCCATTCCGGCAGCCGGCCACACACCGATCTGCCTTGCAAACGAACAATCGCCGGCTCACTACCACAAATGGCGGCGCCGGTCATCGGGCGCGCATGAGCGATGCATGAAGTTTGGCTTTGACATGCCGTGCTGCAACGATTATGGGGACCGGCTTATAAATTCCGAATAGAACGCCGGTTTTCACGGCATTTGCCGAATCTTGATTCGGCCATTCTCACGAGGCTTACAGTGGCGAAAGCTGAACTTGGAACGAAGCGTACCGATCCGGAAACCGGCAAGAAGTTCTACGACCTGAACCGGGATCCGATTGTTTCTCCTTACACCGGCAAGTCCTATCCCCTTTCCTTCTTCGAGGAAACCTCTGCTGCTGCAGCGGCTGAAGCCCAGGATGAAGAGGAAGTGGCGGAAGTCGATACCGAAAGCACGGAAGTCGAACTCGTTTCGCTCGAGGACGCCGATGAAGGCGCATCCGGCGACGATATTCCAGATATGGGCGATGACGATGTCGAAATCGAAGGCGATGACGACGACACCTTTCTCGAAGCTGACGAAGATGATGATGACGACGACATGAGCGACATCATCGGCGTCACCGGCGACGAAGACGAAGTCTGATCCGATTAAGTGTCGGCCCGGACGAGAAAATTTCGCCGGGCCGATTTTTTTGGCTTGCTATCTCCCAAAACCGGAAGTAAGAAGCCGCCACTCCGCGAGGCAAGCCTTCGCGAAGCATCCCAGGACCGGCTCGCCGGACTGCCTTGATGGGGCTATAGCTCAGCTGGGAGAGCGCTTGCATGGCATGCAAGAGGTCAGCGGTTCGATCCCGCTTAGCTCCACCAAATTTTCCCTGCAAGATCAATTCCATATAGATTGGCTTCGGCCGTGACGAAAATTGACTTCGTTCCGGGGAAGCACCAGGGAAGTACGAGCGCTGATGTCTGAAATCAGCATCCTCCTCTGTGCTCATAGAGTCGGCGCACGAACCTACGCAATGACAAAAATCCAGAAATGGATTCAGCGCATTAGCGGAAATGCAACCTTTTCAGTAATTGAAAATTATAGAAACGTATTTACATTGACTACACATGGTCGTATCCGAACGTTCATCGAGTACGTCGCACAAATCAAAATCAACTGTGCGATTGATGGAGAAGTATGATGTCCGCTCCTAGGAAAACCAAAACCGTCAATCTTCGGATTGAACCGGAAACGCATGATCTAATTGCACGTGCTGCTGAGGTTTGTGGAAAGAGCATAACTGCGTTCATGACCGAAGCCTCTGTGTATACCGCGCAGGAAGAGTTGCTAGATCAACGATTCATAGGCGTTTCCGCTGACGTGTTTGAAGCTGTAAGTGAGCAGCTTGCTGCTCCAGGCGTCGCCAGAGACAACTTGGTCAAGCTTTTTCAGACCAAAGTAGATTGGATGGACTGACGTTTGCCGTATCGGAAGCCTTGCCCTATTACAAATCAGCACATCATTGAGGGCTTCTCTTCGGGGAAGCCCTCCTTGGATTCGTGGCTAAAGGAAATGGCCTTACATAATCAGGAGCAGGGATACACCCGTACATTTGTAATTGCGGACGAAAACTTCAAAGTCGTAGGTTACCATTCGGTTTGTGCAGGCATGATACACCGAAGCGATGTTTCCCGATCGGTGAAAGGGTCAAAAGCTCCCACCGAAATTCCGATTGCAGTTCTAGCCCGACTTGCGGTTGATGCCGATCATCAAGGTAATGGTCTTGGCAAAGCGCTCCTCAAAAACGCGCTCATGAGTGTGGTGTCCGCCGCGCAAGTAGTCGCTTTTCGCGCCGTGATAATCCACGCTTTCGATGATGATGCCGTCACTTTCTATAAAAAATTCGGCTTCCAGGAGACGAAGAACATGGAGCGGCGTCTCATTCTGCCGACTAAGGACATAGCAGCTTCTCTGAACGAGGCCACAGGCTAACACCACGCAGAAGGCGCACCCGTTCTATCCCTAGTTTGCTGATCTGGGCACGTTTTTGAGTGCCGATAACCTTTAACTTTCCGGAACCTAGGATTAGTCGATCTGTGGTCTTCTACGAGCCGCTGCCCCCTGCGGCTTCGCTTTGCGCTTTGCGGGCTTCCTCAGCTTGGGCGTACGAGCGGCGGCGTTCTCACTTCGCTGCTTTTCGATAATACGCAGCCCATCAAACATCTCTCCCCAGCGCGCTCCTGGGTATTCTGAGCCAGCAGTTGCAACGCAGCAATCTGCAGACCCCCGGCGACCATTTGCCGAACCCCATCCTCCCATTCCCACGCTCGGTCGGTCTTCGCGTGATACTCCCGATGGCGAAGGGAGAGAATGTCAGAGATCAGGAAGGAACTGGGCCATTCGCCCAGGGCATCATGATAGTCGCGATAGGCTTGCACTACCTCGGCACACTGGCGCCCAAGCTCTTCCGGGCGGCCAGCGCCTCGCACAATCCGAAGGACGTTGGCGGCCAACCTCTTGAGAGGCCAACGTAGATCAAACTCGGCATTACGCCGATTCAGTTCACGTGGTCATTTTCGACGGCAAGATGGATATGCGGCGGCTTCTGGTCTTTGGACATTCGTTCCTCTCAGTGCCGCCAGAGCGAACTGACACTGAAAGGAATGAGACGTCAAGGTCGATGCCATCTGCTAACGATTACCTGCCTCAACGAATGCCACGAAGCATCTTACGTGCTATCGCCTGACCGGAACCGTCGAAGTGGAACCCTTCCCCGAACCCACCATCACTCTGTAAAAGTTCAAGCGCGTCCTTATCAGCGATGCCTCGCTCCGCCTCGTCGAACTCAATGTCGTCTACCACTCGATTTCCTACCCATGCAGAGCCGACAGATGGTTCATCGTCGGCGCCGTCTTCAAGATCCGCATCGCCGTCGAGTTGATCGAGGAGATCGATAAGTTCCTCAATCTTAGCCTCTACCGCCTTGCGGCCGAATTGAAGGACTCGGATGTGCGAGTTCATGAGGCCACCTTGTCGAGATCAGCGACGTGGATGGCAACCGACTTCGGGGCAAGGTTTATGACCGACTGAACGAAACTGGCCATCTCAGCCATAATCCCGCCCGACCCCCTGAAGGCTTCGAAGATGCCGCTCGCCTTGATTGCCTCGGCCTTGATGCGCAGACCTTCAGGAGTGAATGCCGCAGCCTGGGAGATGTCTGTGCATGCATCACTGACTGCGGTCTCTGCATGGCCGACGCGTCGCTTAGCTTTGTCAACGCCTGCAGCTATCCGGAGGCGGGTGGTCTCGGCATGGTATTCGCGAGCGAGAACAAGCTGACGTTCACTTTCGGCGATATACCGCTCCTTCAGCGCGCGTTTCGCGGCAAGGGCCTTTTCCGTCCGGCCCTTTGGAACATAAGTTGTCGCCCGCTCAAGTCTCTCTTGGGCATCCTCCACCGACATGACGACGAAACAAGCTGTCGGGTTGGCCTGTCGAAACTTCGCGGCGAGCCGCTTGGTGAGGACACATGTATCCCTCATCATATAGCGGCCGATAATGTCCCACTCTGCATCGGTACGGCAAATCCCCTTATCGGCATTCGCGGCGCCTAACTAGGGAAACACGGGGGAAGCACGAAATCGGAAACCAGCGGAAACATACGGAGGCATGGTACTAGATTTTCATTGAAATGAAAGGTGTTACGGCAAGGCGCGACGGCATGCGGAAACACCCGGAAACGATGGCCCATTGCATGGCATGCAAGAGGTCAGCGGTTCGATCCCGCTTAGCTCCACCAAATCTACCAAGCAGATGGTGCTGACTGTCTTATTGCATTAAAAGGCCTGCGTCTTAACGCCTGCTGGCAAAGGGCCAGAGCAGATCCTTCGGTTTCCCTGTACTCAGGATCCTATCCGAACGGATAGGCTGCCTATACGCGCGTGCGATTCATTTCGCGGAGCAATCATGGTCTTCTTACCGGGTGTTCAAAGGTTCTGCGCCACCACCCAATTCCGCGCGGAAGCCTGGCGATATCGGAAAGCCGGAGGATTTTCCCATGGAAGCCCAGAGATACAGCCTGCACAAGAACCTCAACATCTATTGGACAGTGTTTGACGACGTCACCGGCCAGAAGGCCGTGCTCGACGGGTTTGTCATGGATATGGTGACCGCTGAGGAAGGCGGCGAATTGGTAGGCATGCTGAATCGCAAGGAGACCGAAGACAAGTTCCTTCCGGACCCCTACCTCCCAGCCCTCACGGGTTTGGCTTGGCCGATGAGCCACCGCGACCCGATAGAGCAGCACTACATGTTAAGTGCGCCGAATTCAGGCAGAGTCACGATCAACTGAAGAAACAGTTTGCCGCGGCGCTTCGCACGCCGATGCTTTGCCAAATTTTTAGCAACGGCGACTATGGTTTCCATGCCGACTTGTCCGGCGGACTGGAGCCTTGGTTCAATGACACGAGAAAGACGACGGCGGCTTATCCATACGCGCAGAACGGCAACGGGCCTGACTCTTGCCGGCGCGATCTCCTTTTTGGCCGGTATGACCGATGCGACTGGCCTTGCACTGACGGGAGACTTCGTGTCGTTCATGACGGGAAACACGACCCGTGCTGCCCTGTCGCTCGGAAATGGGGATTTGCGTCATGCAGCCATTCTTCTCTCGGCGATCATGGTCTTCGTGCTTGGCAATGCCGTTGGCATCGTGATCGCACATTTCTCGGACCGGCGCACCTTCGCCGTGCTTTCATGCGTCAGCATCGCGCTGGCAACGGCCTCCCTCATGGCGGGCGGGAACTTGGCGATGCCGCGCTTTTATCTCATCGTTGCTTCCATGGGGATGGTGAACGCGGCCGTGGAGCAGATCGAAGGGCTGCCGATCGGGCTGACCTATGTGACAGGGGCACTTTCGCGTTTCGGACGCGGTCTCGGACGCTGGGTCGTTGGCGACAGGCGATCGGATTGGACGATCCAGATCGTGCCTTGGGTCGGCATGCTGGGTGGGGCTATCATTGGGGCGCTGCTGACACAGATCGCGGGGGCAGCGGCGCTCTGGCTGATTGCCGTTTTTGCGATGCTGGTTGCGCTCGCCACCCTTTTAATTCCGAAACGCACGCAACGCCGGTTCAATGCCGCGCCAAACTCGCCAGTGCATATGAAGTCACGGTCGCAATAAAACCCCATCGAATCAGATAGAGGGCACGCGGAAACCGCTAGAGGAAGGCATCCTTGTTTCTCTTTTCAAAGCTCGTCTGGGTGTTCGGGCAACCTTTGTCGCTCGCTTTTCTTTTCGTCGTGTTTGCCCTGGTAGCGGGTCTTTTCCGCCGGCGCGCGACAAGCCTCGTTTCCTCCGCGATTGCGGGCCTCATCCTGTTCGTCACGCTCTACACGACCGTCGGCAACTACCTTCTGCAGGGGCTGGAGGATCGGTTTGTTAAACCGCAGGATCCGGCAAATCTGCAGTGCATGATCGTGCTCGGCGGCGCTTTCGAGAACGAGGTGAACACCGCCCGCCACGGCATCGAGCTCAATGCCGGTGGCGATCGCTTCGTCGAGGCGCTGCGTCTGGCACAGAAATATCCGCAGGCGCGAATCTTGATTTCGGGCGGCGATGGATCGATCTCCGGAATCTATGAAGGCGACGCGGTGATTTCGGCGCGCTTCTTCCCGATGTTTGGTGTCGGCGGGGAACGCCTGGTTGAAGAAACGACGTCGCGGACGACGTTCGAAAACGCCATGAACACCAAGGAACTCCTGGCGAGCCAAGGCCTTTCGAATTGCCTGCTGATCACCTCAGGCTATCATATGCCGCGGTCTGTCGGCATTTTCCGCAAGCTTGATATCGACGTCGTGCCCTGGCCGACCGACTACCGGACCGACGGGCGGGAGAGCCTTGGCCTCGATTTCACACAGCCGAGCCGAAACTCTCAGAACCTGGCGACAGCAATCCGCGAATGGTTCGGGCTTGTCGGCTACTATCTTGCCGGCCGGACCTCAGAATTCTATCCCGGCTGACCGCGCTATTTCTTTGAGATCGTCACGAACTTGGTGCCGCGCACACGGGCCGTGACGATACAGGGCTCCTTCTCCTTTTCGACATCCGGGCGATCGCAGAAGCGCGGGTGCATTTTCATCGCCAGCACCATGTTGCCGAAGCGCTTCACGAAATCATAGCCGTAGATCTGGGCGGTCGCGATCATGAAATAGCCGCCCTCGGCGACCTGCAGATAGAAATTGTAGGTGCAGCCGTCGTCATTGCACTGCGGACCCTTCTCTCCGTCGCAAGTCAGCTCGCCCTCGTTGACGACGGCGTCTATCAGGCCGTCATTGTTGATATCCTGGCGGATGACGTAGCCATCCGAAAATTCGGCCTTGGTGCACTGCTCCTGAAAGTGCTTCTTCTCATAGATCTCCGGGTCCGAGATAAGCGACTGTTGGGCGAAGGCCGCAACCGGGGCGGCGAGTAACGCGGCAATGTTCAGAGCGATCAGGAGCGTTTTCACGAGGGGCTTCTCTTTTGGTCGGATAAGGACGCTGTTGGCCGCGCAGTTTGCTTGATCCGCCTTGCGCCGCCCTTGCCGCCGTGATTCATATTTCGCAAAGATACACGTCGGTTCTGGAGGACTGCATGCCGCTGTTCGTCTACGTGGATTATGCCGGCGTTGCGCTCTTTGCGGCAACAGGCGCGCTCGCGGCTTCGCGCAAGCAGCTCGACCTGATCGGCTTTCTCTTCTTTGCGATCGTTACCGGCACTGGCGGCGGCACGGTGCGCGACATTATCCTTGGCCGCGTGCCGGTATTCTGGGTGCTGAACCCGACCTATGTTATCGTCTGCTGCGCCGTCGGCATCCTGGTGTTCTTTACCGCCCACCTTGTCGAGTCGCGCTATCGCTTGCTGATCTGGTTGGATGCCATCGGGCTCTCCGCCTATTGTGTGATGGGTGCGGCAAAGGGCCTCGCGGCCACCGGCTCGCCAACGATCGGCATCGTCACCGGAACACTGACGGCAACCTTCGGCGGGATCTTGCGCGATCTTCTGGCCAATGAGCCGTCAGTATTGTTGCGGCCGGAAATCTATATCACGGCAGCACTTGTCGGCGGCGGCCTGTTTACAGCTGCGAACGCGCTCGACCTACCGCTTTACGCAGCCTCCGCGGTCGGTGTCATCGCGGCCTTCTCCGTGCGTGGCGGCGCGCTATATTTTGGCTGGACCTTCCCAACCTACAAGGCCAAGCCCGGCCGGCACCCTGATGATGTAATGTGAATCAGCGCCGCTTCGGGCGCAGGCGGATCACCACGTCGACATGCGCGATTTCGAGGCCTTCCGGCGGCTCCGGCAGATTGCCGATGGTCAGATTGCTGACCGGAATATCGAGCACATCGTTTTCGCCTTCGATGAAGAAGTGGTGATGGTCGGAGACGTTGGTATCGAAGTAGGTCTTGGCGCTTTCGACCGCAAGAACCCGGATCATGCCGGCCTCGGTGAACTGGTGCAGCGTGTTGTAGACGGTCGCCAGCGACACCGGCACGCCCGCCTGCACAGCCTCCTCATGGAGTTCTTCAACCGTCAAATGCCGATCACCCTTAGCAAAGAGCAGGTCGCCGAGCGCGACGCGCTGGCGCGTCGGACGTAGGCCGGCGTGCCTCAGCCGTGCCTCAATGGTAAGCGGGGCCTCTGCCACCATCCAACGAACTCCGGTTAATCTAGCGTCAAGCAATCAGGTTTCATTAGCCATATAACTTTTGCGCAAAAGCGTTTCAATAGTTTCAATGGGGACAAAGAGTGCTAAAGCGCCGCAAAATCGGGCTTTTGACGCAATTAGTGCTGGCCGGGGGCTTGGCCTTCCTGTATGCGACCACCAAATAAGGCGCGCAGCCGGTCCTCCGAAGGTGGGTGAAGCTCAGTCATGCTTATGCTTCATTTTCCGCTGAAGTTGGACTAAACGTTCACATCCATCGGCATAGTTGCGGGGGGAATTAGAGTTTTCATGGCGACGAAACAATCCAGCTTCAACTACGAGGAAATTCTGGCCTGCGGCCGCGGCGAACTGTTCGGTCCGGGCAACGCGCAGCTTCCCCTCCCCCCGATGTTGATGGTTCATCGCATTACCGACATTTCCGAAACCGGCGGCACCTTCGACAAGGGCTACATCCGCGCCGAATACGACGTGAAGCCTGACGACTGGTATTTTCCATGCCACTTCGCAGGCAACCCGATCATGCCGGGCTGCCTTGGCCTTGACGGCATGTGGCAGCTGACCGGCTTCTTCCTGGGCTGGCTGGGCGAGCCCGGGCGCGGCATGGCGCTTTCAACAGGCGAAGTGAAGTTCAAGGGCATGATCCGCCCGACAACGAAGCTGCTTGAGTACGGCATCGATTTCAAGCGCGTCATGCGCGGCCGCCTGGTTCTCGGCACCGCCGATGGCTGGCTGAAGGCCGACGGCGAAACCATCTACCAGGCCACCGACCTGCGCGTCGGCCTGTCCAAGGACAAAGAAGCCTGATTGCACCGGGCATACATGCCCGGTTTCCAAGTTAGAAAAAACGAAAAGGTCGAAACACATGAGACGGGTAGTTGTCACGGGTCTGGGCGTTGTTTCCTCGATCGGCAATGATGCCGCCGAGGTCACTGCCTCGCTGCGCGATGCCAAGTCCGGCATTTCCTTCTCCAACGATTTTGCCGAACACGGCTTCAAATGCCAGGTATGGGGTCGCCCGACGCTGGATCCGACCGATCTGGTCGATCGCCGCGCCATGCGCTTCCTGTCACAGGGCGGCGCCTGGAACCATGTCGCCATGAAGCAGGCGATCGCGGATTCCGGTCTGGAAGAAGGCGATATCAGCAACAACGAACGCACGGGCATCATCATGGGCTCGGGCGGCCCGTCGACGCGCACGCTGATCGAAGCGGCCGACATCACCATCAAAAACAACAGCCCGAAGCGCATCGGTCCGTTTGCCGTGCCGAAGGCGATGTCCTCGACGGCATCGGCGACGCTTGCCACCTGGTTCAAGATCCATGGCGTCAACTACTCGATCTCGTCGGCCTGCTCGACCTCGGCGCACTGCATCGGCAACGCCGCGGAAATGATCCAGTGGGGCAAGCAGGACGTCATGTTTGCCGGCGGCCACGAAGACCTCGACTGGACGATGTCGAATCTCTTCGACGCCATGGGCGCCATGTCTTCCAAGTACAACGACACGCCAGATACAGCTTCGCGCGCCTATGATGTGAGCCGCGACGGCTTTGTCATTGCCGGCGGTGCGGGCGTCCTCGTCCTGGAAGAGCTAGAGCGTGCCAAGGCGCGTGGGGCGAAGATCTACGCCGAAATCGTCGGCTACGGCGCGACCTCCGACGGCTACGATATGGTCGCTCCGTCGGGTGAAGGCGCGATCCGCTGCATGCGCCAGGCGCTCGCGACCGTTAAGGGCGATGTCGACTATATCAACACGCACGGCACCTCGACCCCTGTTGGTGACAGCAAGGAGATCGGCGCGATCCGCGAAGTCTTCGGCGACAAGATTCCGCACATCCAGTCGACCAAGTCGCTGACGGGCCACTCGCTGGGCGCAGCGGGCGTGCAGGAATCGATCTACTCCTTGCTGATGATGCAGGCCGGCTTTATCGGCGAAAGCGCGCATATCACCGAGCTCGACCCGGAATTCGACGGCGTTCCGATTGTTCGCAAGCGCATCGACGATGCCAAGATCGACATCGCCCTTTCCAACTCTTTCGGCTTTGGCGGCACGAACGCCACGCTCGTCTTCCAGCGCTACAACGGATAATAGTATGACGGGAATTATGCAGGGTAAGCGCGGCCTCATCATGGGCGTCGCGAACAACCATTCCATCGCGTGGGGAATTTCGAAGGCTCTGGCAGCGCAGGGCGCGGAACTCGCCTTCACCTATCAAGGTGACGCTCTCGGCAAGCGGGTCAAGCCGCTGGCCGCTGAAGTCGGATCCGAATTCGTTCTGCCTTGCGACGTCGAGGACATCGCCTCTGTCGATGCCACCGTCGATGCCATCAAGGAGCGATGGGGCAGCCTCGATTTCATCGTTCATGCCATCGGTTTCTCCGACAAAAACGAGTTGAAGGGACTTTACGCGGACACGACGCGCGACAACTTCAGCCGCACGATGGTGATATCCTGTTTCTCCTTCACGGAAATCGCCAAGCGCTGCGCACCGCTGATGAATGAAGGCGGTTCTATGTTGACACTGACCTACAACGGCTCGACGCGCGTCATCCCGAACTACAATGTCATGGGCGTTGCGAAGGCCGCTCTCGAGGCGTCGGTACGCTATCTGGCTGCGGACTACGGCCCGAGCGGCATCCGTGTCAACGCGATCTCCGCCGGCCCGATCCGGACGCTAGCCGGCGCCGGCATTTCCGATGCACGCGCGATCCTTTCGTGGAACCAGCGCAACTCGCCGCTGCGCAAGACGGTGACGATCGATCAGGTCGGCAATTCCGCCCTCTACCTGCTGTCCGACCTTTCCGCTGGTGTGACCGGCGAAATCCATTTCGTCGATGCCGGGTTCAACATCACCTCGATGCCGACGCTCGACGCGCTGCGCAGGGCAGACGTGGAATAAAGACGGAAAGCCGGGCTTGAAGACGAGCCCGGCTTTTCTTCAAAACCCATCCTCTAGGGATGAGTGACCTGCCGCAAGATAGCCGCAGAATCCCTGGCGCCCCAGCGGGTCGTAATCTTTCCGTTTTCGACGACGAACCATTCCATTGCAGTGACCTCGTAGCTTTTGCCGGTCGGGTCATGACCAACGAGTCCACGAAAGAAGCCGGAATAGCGCCCGCGTTCCCTAAAGCGGACCACGACATTCCTTCCCTCCGCGGCGATATCGAGGATCTCGAGGTTTATATTCATACCCTCGTGGAGCTCACGCCAGATGGGTTCGACGTCATCCAGGCCTCCATATCCCAAGACACCGTAAACCCGCGCATCGGCGGCAAACAGCTCTCGCAGTGCCGCCATGTCGAAGCGATTGAATGCCTCGACATACGCCCTCACGAGCGTCTTGTTGGCTTCCGTCTCCATGCATCTTCCCCCGTTGTCTCTCCATCTGCTGCAAGTCTGGCAGATCTCCCAAGGCTGCCTATGCGGACAGCTTACTTCTTCGCCCAAAGCACCTTGAAGCGGGCATTGCGGCACGTCTCGCCGCTTTCCTTAAAGTTCGCAGCCAGCACGGGCTCATAGGGCAAGCCACGATTGGCAACCAGCAGCAGGCGCCCGCCGCCGCGCAGTGCAGACGCAGCCGTCTTTATCATCGCCTGACCGAGCGACGGCTCCGCCGCATGGCCCTCATGGAAGGGCGGGTTCATGATGATGAGGTCGTACTTGTCCTTGACCGGTTCGCCTGCCAGATCAAGCCAGAAGAAGCGAGCAGGCGCATCGGGGCAATTCTCCGCCAGATTTGCCTTGGCGGCCTCCAGAGCGGCGTGATGGGCTTCGTAGAGGTCGAGACGGCTGACACCGGGCGAGCGCTGCGCCAGTTCGACCGAGAGATAACCCCAACCGGCGCCGAAATCGGCGACATCGCCGGTGAAATCAGAAGGCAGGCGCGAGGCGAGCAGCTCGGATCCGTCATCGATGCGGTCGTGCGAGAACATGCCCGCCGCGGCCACGAAGCGACCGTCGACACGAACCGGCCGTCTGGCGAACTTGCCGACGATCTCACTGATATCGGCCGGCCGCGCGAACCACAGTGCGACGCCGTGATACTTCGGCATATGCTCGACCTCGAGGCCGAGGCTTTCCATCCGCTTGCGCAGCGACTGGATGCCATCCTCCTTGCCGCCGGCAATCACGATGAGGCCATCGACCTTAACACGCTGAAGGGCAGCCGCGATATTCGCCTCGTTCTCGCCCTTATGCTTGTTGCACAGCACTAGAACGGCGTCGTAGTCCTCGCCTTCGATCTCAGGTGCGGTTTCGATGCGCTGGGCGAGCAACTGCCGGTAAAGTGGCCGGAGGCCCTGTACGGCGCTCAGCGAGGCGGCAAAGGCCTCCGGCAGCGCGAAGCCCGCCTTGGCACCGAGGAAAAGCACGTGCTCGCCCTCGCCAGGCGCCTCGACGGTACCGCTTACAAAGGGGTGGAACAGTGTCTTCAGCGTCTCGCTGCTCATGGGTCTATCTCGTCCTCGAATACAAAAAGGGCGCGGAAATTACCCCGCGCCCATGACGTCTTGGGAAGGCGCAGCTTACTCGGCTGCAGCTTCTTCCTTCTTCTTGTCGGCAGGGATTTCCTGGCCGCTCGCCTGATCGACAACCTTCATCGACAGGCGGACCTTGCCCCGCTCGTCGAAGCCGAGAAGCTTGACCCAGACCTTCTGGCCTTCCTTGACGACGTCCTGCGTCTTGGCAACACGCTCGGAAGCAAGCTGCGAGATGTGGACGAGGCCATCGCGGGCGCCGAAGAAGTTGACGAACGCGCCGAAGTCGGCGGTCTTGACGACCGTGCCCTCGTAGATCTGGCCGACTTCCGGTTCTGCAACGATCGAGTGGATCCACTTGCGGGCGGCTTCGATTTCCTTGCCGGAAGAAGAGGCGATCTTCACCGTGCCGTCGTCTTCGATGTTGATCTTTGCGCCCGTCTTTTCAACGATTTCGCGGATGACCTTGCCGCCGGAGCCGATAACTTCACGAATCTTGTCGACCGGGATGTTCATGACTTCGATGCGCGGAGCGAATTCGCCGAGCTGGCCGCGGCTCTCGGTGATGGCCTTTGCCATTTCGCCGAGGATGTGGGCGCGACCGCCCTGAGCCTGGCCGAGAGCGACCTTCATGATCTCTTCGGTGATGCCGGCGATCTTGATGTCCATCTGCAGCGAAGTGATGCCGTCGGCCGTACCAGCGACCTTGAAATCCATGTCGCCGAGGTGGTCTTCGTCACCGAGGATGTCGGACAGGACCGCAAAGCGGTCGCCTTCGAGGATCAGGCCCATGGCAATACCGGCAACCGGCTTAGCGAGCGGAACGCCGGCGTCCATCAGAGCAAGCGAGGTGCCGCAGACGGTTGCCATCGAGGAAGAGCCGTTCGATTCGGTGATCTCGGAAACGACACGCAGCGTGTAGGGGAATTGCTCAGCAGTCGGCAGCATCGGACGGATAGCGCGCCATGCGAGCTTACCGTGGCCGATTTCGCGGCGGCCCGGGGAGCCCATGCGGCCGGTTTCGCCAACCGAGTAGGGAGGGAAGTTGTAATGGAGCAGGAAGCGCTCCTTGTACATGCCCGTGAGCGAGTCGACATACTGCTCGTCTTCGCCGGTGCCAAGCGTCGCAACGACGATCGCCTGTGTTTCACCGCGCGTAAAGAGCGCCGAGCCGTGCGTGCGCGGCAGGAGGCCGACTTCGGAGACGATCGGGCGAACGGTCTCGAGATCGCGACCGTCGATGCGGCTCTTGGTGTCGAGGATATTCCAACGAACGATCTTTGCCTGCAGGTGCTTGAAGATCGCGCCGACTTCTTCGGCCGTGTACTTGGCTTCGCCTTCTTCCGGCAGGAAGTGCGCCTTGACCTTCGCCTTGACGGCGTCGACGGCAGCGTAGCGCTCAGCTTTCTGCGTGTTCTTGTAGGCGGTGCGAAGCTCGGCTTCGAAATGCTTCAGCATTTCGCCTTCGAGTTCGGAATAGTCTTCCGGCTGGAAGTCGCGCGGCTCCTTGGCGGCGACTTCGGCGAGCTTGATGATCGCGTCGAGAACCGGCTGGAAGCCCCGGTGGCCGAACATGACGGCGCCGAGCATGATTTCTTCGTTGAGTTCCTTGGCTTCGGATTCAACCATCAGAACAGCATCGTGCGTGCCGGCAACGACGAGGTCGAGGATCGACTCGTCCATCTCGTCGAGATGCGGGTTGAGGACGTATTCACCGTTGATGTAGCCGACGCGAGCGCCGCCGACCGGGCCCATGAAGGGGACTCCGGAGAGTGTCAGAGCTGCCGAAGCAGCAACCATCGACAGGATGTCCGGGTTGTTTTCCAGGTCATGCTGGATGACGGTGACGACGACCTGCGTGTCGTTCTTGTAGCCTTCCGGGAAGAGCGGGCGGATCGGGCGGTCGATCAGGCGGGAAACGAGGGTTTCGTTTTCGCTCGGACGGCCTTCGCGCTTGAAATAGCCGCCGGGGATCTTGCCGGCTGCGTAGGTCTTTTCCTGGTAGTTGACGGTCAGCGGGAAGAAGTCCTGGCCCGGCTTCGGCGCCTTGGCGGAGACAACGGTGGCGAGAACCACGGTTTCGCCATAGGTCGCGAGAACGGCGCCATCAGCCTGGCGGGCGATCTTGCCGGTTTCGAGCTTCAGCGGGCGGCCTGCCCACTCGATTTCCACACTATGAGTATCGAACATATGTCTTGTCCTTCAATGCAGGAACATGCACGTCGCCTTCCAAGGCACGGCGCACGGTCAACTGCAATCGGTGTGACGCATCATGGGCAAGACAACGGGAGGCTTTGCATCATCGATCTCCGAAGAGACCGGGCCAAAGCTTGTGAAGCTCTGGCCAAAAGCATCCGGCAATCCTGCCCCATGACAGGTCAACGGTTGGTTTGGCAGAACCGGCCCATCCGGGTCTGCCGAGCAGTCCGCCACACGTGGCGGGATGGGGAAGTCTCCCCGAAAAAATCCGGCGGGCGTCCGAAAGAGGAGCGCCCGCCGAGAAGTCTTAGCGGCGGATACCCAGGCTGCCGATCAGCTTGGTGTAGCGGCCTTCGTCCTTCTTCTTGAGATAGTCAAGAAGCGAGCGGCGGCTCGAAACCATCGTCAGCAGGCCACGGCGGGAATGGTTATCCTTCTTGTGACCCTTGAAGTGTTCCGTGAGGTTGTTGATACGCTCGGTCAGGATGGCAACCTGAACTTCCGGAGAACCGGTGTCGCCTTCGAACGTTGCGTATTCCTTGATGAGAGCCGTCTTGCGCTCAGCAGTAATCGACATCGGATGTTCCTTTCTATGAGAGGAGATTAGGTCGCCAAAAGCCGGGATGTCGTCCAGCTTCGGCCGCGAATGCATCCGGGCAGAGCCCGATTGCTGGCGCTGCGTATAAACCAAATGCGCTGCAATGGAAAGAGGCATGCCGCAGATGGCCGATTCGTCACCGGCCGGCCATCGCCTCGCGTATCATTGCGTTGTACCCGTCGGGGTCCTGCAGCATGGCGAAGTGGCTCGCGTCTTTGAGGATGACCAGATTCGACCCTGGAATCTGTTTGGCCATCATCTCGGTATGGTCAAGCTTGACAGCCTCGTCATGATCCCCAATCGCCAGAGTGACGGGTACTTTGATCTTGCCAAGGTCATCGGCAGTCCACGACGGCTGGCTCGCCCACATCGCCGAGATCTGGGTGACGAAAGCATCGTAATCGCTCGGCGTCGGCGAGAGCTTCTTGTAAGCCTCGCCGGCCGTATTGATGTAGTCGCTGAACGTCTTGTTGGTCATAATGTCGGGCTTCACGCCATCGGTCGTCACGTTCGCAGCCTGCGCAATCACGCGCGTCAACTTCTCCGGATTCTTCATCGCCATATCGATGCCGATGATGCCGCCATCCGACCATCCGACCAGTGTCACCTTGTCGAGCTTCAGGTATTCGAGCAAAGCGACATAATCTGAGGTCATCAGATCATAGCCGAACGGCTGCCCGTTGCGCGTCGAACGACCGTGTCCGCGGCTGTCGGCCACGATCACGCGATGATCCTTCGCAAACTCAGCCACCTGATAGCCCCAGACATCGGCGCTACCGAGCCCGCCGTGAATGAACAGGATCGGATCACCCTCGCCGTATTCGGCATAATACATCTTGATGTCGTTGGCGGGGGCCATGCCACTCGTCTTTGCAGTGGGCATTGGTGGAAAGGCTGGCAACGTCGCCCAGCGCTCCGCAGAGTAAACGTTGGCGGCCATCAAAACCGCCGCGAAGAACATCAGGATGCCGGCTGCAAGTCTGCGCATGACTGTCTCCCTGATCTGAAGGACCCTTGGCCCAGATCAGGGAAACATATCCCAATGGTGAAAGTTGACAATTGCTATCTGTGGTTTTTCCGGCCTGCAGCGACCCGAAACCGGAGGTTTAGCGAACCTCAGCCGAAGACGCGCTTCGGACGGAACTCGCCCTGGCCGATCTCGCCGATCGCGATCAGCTTGCCACGGGACGTGGCGTAGGCTTCGCTTTCGGCAACGGGCGCGTCGCGACCACGCACGAGGATCGGATTACCCATCTTCAACCGATGCGCTTGGTCGTCATTGACAACGAGATGCGGCAGCGAGGAAAGCGCTTCGCTGGTATCGATCAGCAGAGCATCCAGGGCAGCAAGCCGATCGTCCGTGTCTTCGATCGCTTCAAGCGCGACGAGATCGGCGAGCGGTACCATGGTCTCTTCGGCAAAGGGCGCAACGAAGCTGCGGCGCAGACCTGATATATGGCCATAACAGCCGAGTTCACGACCAAAATCGCGCGCCAGCGCACGCACATACGTGCCCTTGCCGCATTCGACTTCGAAATGTGCCGTATTGGCATCCTGGCAGGACAATAGTGTCAGACGGAAGATCTCGACCTCGCGGGAGGGAATTTCCACCGCCTCTCCGTCGCGGGCCAGGTCGTAGGCACGCTCGCCTGATATCTTGATGGCGGAAAACTGCGGTGGAACCTGGCTGATGACGCCAGTGTACTTCGGCAGGAGGTCGCGGACCTGCTGTTCGCTCGGGCGCTTGTCAGAGCTCTTCGTTACATCGCCTTCCAGATCGTCGGTTGCGCGCTCCTCGCCCCAAGTCACGGTGAATTCGTAAATCTTGCGGCCGTCCATCACGTAGGGAACGGTCTTCGTCGCATCGCCAAGCGCGATCGGCAACATGCCCGAGGCCAGCGGGTCGAGCGTTCCGGCGTGACCGCACTTCTGCGCCTTGAACAGCCACTTGATCTTGGAAACGGCTTCAGTGGAGCCGAAATCGACCGGCTTATCAAGGATCAGCCAACCCGAGATCGGGCGGCCTTTCGGTTTACGTGGTTTGGACATCAGTCTCTTCTACTATTCGTCTTCAGTGTCGTGATCGAGGTCGCGGCTCACCTCTGGCGAGCGCAACAACTCGTCGATCTTCTTATAATTGTCGAAGCTCGTATCGTCGCGGAAGCGAACTTCCGGCATGTATTTCATCTGCCGCAGCTGCGGGCCGAGACGGCCGCGGATGAACTTCGCATTGCGGTTCAGCGCACCAATAACCGCATCATGATCCGTCACGCCGAGCGGCGTCACATAGGCCGTCGCGATCTTCAGGTCGGGCGACATGCGGACTTCCGAGATTGAAATGACGGTCTTCTCGATCACGTCATCGCGCACTTCGCCGCGCTGCAGAACCTGCGTGATGGCGGCGCGAACCTGCTCGCCGACGCGCAGCATGCGCTGCGAAGGTGCGGAGGTTGTTGGTCTTGTTGCCATTTTTCTTTGCCTCAAAAGGTTCGGGCGCCGGCCTCACATGATCCGGCGCCCGTCCAAATTTCCAATATCACACGATCAGAGCGTACGGGTGATGTGCTCGACGCGGAAGCACTCGATCGTGTCACCGGCGCGGATGTCTTCGTAGTTCTCGAAAGCCATGCCGCATTCCTGGCCGGAATGCACTTCCGAGACTTCGTCCTTGAAGCGCTTGAGCGTCTTGAGCTTGCCTTCGTGGATGACGACGTTGTCGCGGATGAGGCGGACGCCGACGCCACGCTCGACCTTGCCTTCGGTAACGCGGCAACCCGCGACCTTGCCGACCTTCGTGATGTTGAACACCTCGAGGATCTCGGCATTGCCGAGGAAGGTTTCGCGGCGCTCCGGCGAAAGCAGACCCGACATCGCCGCCTTAACGTCATCAACGAGGTCGTAGATGATGTTGTAGTAGCGGATTTCGATGCCCTGGCGCTCTGCCAGCGTGCGAGCCTGCACGTTTGCACGGACGTTGAAGCCGATGATCGCGGCGCCTGATGCCTCGGCAAGCGAGATATCCGATTCCGTAACCCCGCCGACGGCGGAGTGAACGATGCGGGCGCGAACTTCGTCCGTGCCCAGCTTTTCGAGAGCGCCGGCGATCGCTTCGATCGAACCCTGAACGTCGCCCTTGATGACCAGCGGGAACTCTTTGACGCCGGCGGACTGCAGCTGCGTCATCATCTGTTCCAGCGAGCCACGCTGGCCCGAATGGCGGGCCGCGGCCTTGTCGCGGGCGAGACGTTGGCGGTATTCCGAGATCTCGCGGGCGCGGCCTTCGTTTTCGACGACGGCGAACTTGTCACCGGCCTGCGGCGTACCGGAAAGGCCGAGCACCTCGACCGGCATGGCCGGCGGGGCTTCCTTGACGTGTTCGCCCTTGTCGGTGACGAGCGCGCGAACACGGCCCCAGACATCGCCAGCGACGATGATCTGGCCGGGCTTCAACGTACCGTTCTGGACAAGAACCGTGGCGACCGAACCGCGGCCGCGGTCGAGCTGGGCTTCGATGACCGTACCTTCCGCCGTGCGGTTCGGATTGGCCTTGAGATCGAGGATTTCGGACTGCAGCAGGATGGCTTCCAGCAGCTTGTCGAGGTTCAAGCCCGTCTTGGCCGAAACTTCGACATCGAGAACTTCACCGCCCATCGATTCCACGAAGACTTCGTGCTGTAGGAGCTGCGTACGCACCTTCTGCGGATCGGCGCTCGGCTTGTCGACCTTGTTGATCGCCACGATGATCGGAACACCGGCCGCCTTGGCGTGGTTGATCGATTCAATCGTCTGCGGCATGACACTGTCGTCAGCTGCAACGACCAGGATCGCAATGTCGGTCGCCTGCGCACCGCGGGCACGCATTGCCGTGAAGGCGGCGTGGCCGGGGGTGTCGATGAAGGTAATCTTCTGACCGTTCTGTTCGACCTGATAGGCGCCGATATGCTGCGTGATACCACCGGCTTCGCCGGCAACCACGTTGGCATGACGGATAGCGTCGAGCAGCGAGGTCTTGCCGTGGTCGACGTGGCCCATGATGGTGACGACCGGCGGACGCGAAACGCGATCGCCTTCCTGGTCGGCAACATTGAAGATGCCGAGTTCGACGTCGGATTCGGAGACGCGCTTGACGGTGTGGCCGAATTCGCCGGCAATGAGTTCAGCAAGGTCGGCGTCGATGACGTCGCCCGGCTTCATCATCTGGCCTTCCTTCATCAGGTACTTGATGACGTCGACGGCACGTTCGGACATGCGCTGCGACAGTTCCTGAATGGTGATGGTCTCCGGCAGGATGACTTCGCGAACAACCTTTTCGCGGGTTTCCTGCATCTGGCTGCGGCGGAATTTTTCCTGGCGGCGGCGCAAGGCCGAGAGCGAACGGCCGCGTGCGCTGCCGTCATCGTCAACACCCGCGGTGCTGATCGTCAGCTTGCCGCGACGACGCTCCTCGTCGGTCTTCGGACGGGTCGTTACGGGCTTGGCCGGTTCGGGACGAACGACGCGGCCACGAGCCGGTGCACCACGTGGTGCGCCGCGGTCATCATCTTCGTTTTCGCGACGACCACGAGCGGCGGCCGGTGCAGGGGCGCCGGCCGGAGAAGGCCTTGCCGGAGCCGCGGATGGCGTAGCATCAGGCCGGCGCGCGACCGGGACCGATGGCTGAACGCGCGGCGTTTCCGTACGTGCTTCGACCGCAGCCGGAGCCGGAGCCGGAGCAATAGCCGCTTCGGCAGCGCGCAGAGCCTCTTCGGCAGCGCGGCGCTTGGCCTCTTCCGCTTCCGCGGCCTGGCGTGCAGCATCTTCGGCGGCGCGACGTTTTTCTTCCTCGGCGCGGCGGACCGCATCCTCTGCATCGCGAACTTGCGCCATGGCAAGTGCGCGACGGCGTGCATCCATTTCTTCCGGCGAAAGATGATTCAATACCACCGGACGCGGACGATCCTGCTGGCGCGGCGGCTGCGAAGACGGCTGCTGCGGACGTGACTGCTGGCCACCCGACGGATGAATACGCGGCTGCGGCGCCTGCGGTGGGCGCGGCTGGTGCGTGCTCGGAGCAGCTTCGGTGCGAGCCGGGGCGGAGCCTACGGGCGTGATGGGGCGTTCGTCTTCCGGACGCATCGGACGCCGCTTGCGGGTCTCGACAACGACCGCCTTGGTGCGACCGCGGCCCATGTCCTGGCGCACGGTGCCCTGGCTCATTCCCGACGGCTTCAGGGTCAGAGTTTTCTTGCCCGGTCCGTTCAGTGTCTTGTCGTCATTGCTATCGGTCATTCGTTCCCGTTCCTTCGGACAGGGAGCGATGACGTCATCAGACCCTGTCGTTCAAATACTGTCGATCAATGATGTAGCAGCCGGCCGATGCCGGTGACCGTATCATTGTTTTTGCCGGCCAGCGCCGCCGGGTGCCCGGGACTGACCGCCACTACGGTACTGTTCGAGCATCTTTGCGCGCTTCACTACACCCTCACCCGCCTGCCCTGCAAGCACTGCAGCATGGATAAAAGTGTTCTGGCCCATCACCCCTTCCATTTCGTCCTCCGAGAAGAGACGGAAGGAAGGTATTTCCTCCTCGGTTTCCATTCCGAGATGCCAAGCCTTGCGAGCCTGGTCTATTTTTCTCACGCCATCCTCGGCGGCATTCGTTGCGTGGAACACGGCGATCGCGGCTCCACTCCTGACTGCGGCATCCACTTTCGCGGAGCCTGTAACGAACTGGCCCGCCTTGCGAGCCATGTTCATCATCTGCATCAATTGCTGCCCGAGCAGCGTCTCGACGGTTTCGCCGAGATCGGCTGCCGCCTTCACATCCGCCTTTAAAGCGCGGGCGAAGAGCTTCTTCGCCACCGCCTTGTCGACCAGCGAACGGTCGACTTTGACCCAACAGCCGCGTCCCGGAAGCTGGCGCTTCAGGTCGGCGACGACAGTCCCATCGGGAGCTGCGACGAAGCGGATCAGCTCATCCGGCGATCCGCTTTCGCGCGTCACGATGCACATGCGACCATTCACGTCATATCCTGCAAGATCGTCGTCCTCAGGAGAAACGGTCGGCTCACGCGCGGACATTATACTTCCTGCTCGGCCTCGGGAGCTTCTTCGGCTTCCGCGTCCTTGGCGAGGTCTTCTTCGGTGATCCAGCCTGCCGCAAGGCGAGCCTGAACGACCATCTGTTCGGCCTCGACGCGCGAAACGTCGAATTTGGAAAACAGGCCTTCGAACTTCTTGGTCTCACCGTTCTTGCGTTCGCTCCAGCCGACGAGATCATCAGCGGCACAGCCGGCAAAGTCCTCGATCGTCTTGATGCCGTCTTCGCCGAGCGCAACCATCATCTGGGCGGTCATACCGTCGATCTGGCGCAGCTCGTCGGAAACGCCGAGCGACTTGCGCTTTTCGTCCATTTCGGCTTCCAGGCGCTCCAGGTATTCGCGGGCGCGCGTCTGGATTTCCTGTGCCGTGTCTTCGTCGAAACCGTCGATCGAAGCAATTTCGTCAAGGTCGACGTAGGCGAGCTCTTCGACGGCCGCAAAGCCTTCCGACGCCAGAACCTGGCCGACCATCTCGTCAACGTCGAGCGAATCCATGAACAGGTTTGTGCGCTCGTTGAATTCCTTCTGACGGCGCTCTGACTCTTCGGCTTCCGTCATGATGTCGATGTCCCAGCCGGTCAACTGCGAGGCCAGGCGAACGTTCTGGCCGCGGCGGCCGATGGCCAGCGACAGCTGTTCGTCCGGAACCACGACTTCGATGCGCTCTGCATCTTCGTCGAGAACGACCTTGGCGACTTCGGCCGGCTGCAGGGCATTGACGACGAAGGTTGCCGGATCCTGCGACCACGGAATGATGTCGATCTTTTCGCCCTGAAGCTCGCCAACGACGGCCTGAACGCGCGAACCGCGCATACCAACGCAAGCGCCGACCGGATCGATCGACGAGTCGTTGGAAATCACGGCGATCTTGGCGCGCGAACCCGGATCGCGGGCGACCGATTTCACCTGGATGATGCCATCGTAGATTTCTGGCACTTCCATAGTGAAGAGCTTGACCATGAACTGCGGATGCGTGCGCGACAGAAAGATCTGCGGGCCGCGCTGCTCTCTGCGAACATCATATACGTACGCACGGACGCGATCGCCATAGCGGACGTTTTCGCGCGGGATCATTTCGTCGCGGCGGATGATGCCTTCGCCACGGCCGAGGTCGACGATGACGTTGCCGTACTCGACGCGCTTGACCGTGCCGTTGACGATCTCGCCGACGCGATCCTTGAATTCGTCGAACTGGCGATCACGCTCGGCTTCGCGAACCTTCTGGACGATGACCTGCTTGGCGGACTGGGCAGCGATCCGGCCGAAATCCATCGGCGGCAGCGGATCGGCAATGAAATCGCCAAGGGCAGCATCCGGGTTGCGGTCGCGGGCCAGCTCGAGCGGGATCTGGGTCGAATAGTCCTCGGCCTTGTCGACGACTTCGAGCAGACGCTGAAGGCGGATTTCACCGGTCTTCGGGTTGATGTCGGCGCGGATGTTGGACTCGGTGCCGTAGCGGGAGCGCGCTGCCTTCTGGATCGCGTCTGCCATTGCGGCAAGCACGATCTCGCGGTCGATGACCTTTTCGCGCGCCACTGCATCTGCGATCTGCAGAAGTTCGAGCCGGTTCGCACTGACTGCCATTGTCTTTTCTCTCCGTCTAGGCGTCCCGGGTTCCCGTCCCTGGAGCCACAAGTTGATCGGTTTATTCTTCGTCTTCCGCTTCGTTCTGGTTCGCGACCTCTGCCTTCGCCAGCTTGTCGGCACGCAGTGCATCACGGATCAGATCGTCGGTCAGAATGAGCTTCGCATCGCTGAGCGCAGTGAAGGGGATAACAACCTTCTGCTCTTCGCCATAGGCAACCTGGTCACGCTCGAGCGTGAAACCATCCGCATCGCTCTCCACGATCTTGCCGCGGAAGCGCTTGCGGTTGCCGATCATGATCGACGTTTCGCACTTCAAAAGGTGTCCCTGCCAGCGGGTGAAATCCGATTTCCGCACCAGCGGACGATCGATACCCGGCGAAGACACCTCGAGATGATACTCCCGATCGATCGGATCTTCCACATCCAGCACCGGAGAAATGGCCATCGAGACCGCCTCGCAGTCCTCCACGGTCATCGTTCCGTCGTTGCGCTCGGCCATGATCTGTAGGGTGGCGCCGTTCTGATTGAGCATCCGCACGCGAGTCAGGCGAAACCCGAGGTCCACCAATACGGGCTCTATAATGTCGGCAAGACGCTGGTCGAGACCGGTCTCGGTGATCAACCGCGGCTCAAGTTCATTGTCTGCTTTCGTCGGATCCGACAAGCGATGCGCTCCTCGCAATTTCATGCATTTTGGATGATCGCAGTAATAAAAAAGAGCGGGTCCTTGCGGCCCACTCTTCATCAAGACGATCAAGATTTGAGAGCCATATAGGCCGGTTTTTCCAAAATTGCAAGCTCCGTCGCCAACCTTCCGGATGCGCCCCGGCGCTAGCCAGAGGCATCTTTCGCCATATATTGGCTTTGAGGGACCGGCATCGGGAGGGATCGTGCCTTACACTTCGTCGACACTGGCGCCGTTGCGGCACGAAACCTACCGGACGATCTGGTTTGCAAGCCTCGCCTCGAATTTCGGGGGATTGATCCAGGCGGTCGGCGCCGCCTGGATGATGACGACCATCACGGCATCCGAGAATATGGTCGCGCTGGTGCAGACGTCGACAGCGCTGCCGATCATGCTCTTCTCTCTCGTGTCGGGTGCCCTTGCCGACAGCTTCGACCGGCGCCGCGTCATGCTGACGGCGCAATACTTCATGCTCGCGGTTTCTGCGCTACTCACCGTCTTGGCCTACCTCGACTGGCTTTCGCCCTGGCTGCTCCTCTTCTTTACCTTCCTGATCGGCTGCGGGACGGCGCTCAACAATCCGTCGTGGCAAGCGTCCGTCGGCGACATGGTGCCGCGCGCCGACCTGCCGGGCGCAGTCACGTTGAACAGTGTCGGCTTTAACATCACTCGCAGCGTCGGCCCCGCGATTGGCGGCGTCATCGTCGCCGCAGCCGGCGCGGCAGCGGCCTTTGCCGTCAACACCCTGAGCTACTTCGCCCTGATTTACGCGCTGATGCGCTGGAAGCCGAGCCTGCCGGCCTCCACCCTGCCGCGGGAGACGCTGGGCAGTGCGGTGTTTGCGGGCCTTCGCTATGTGTCGATGTCACCCAACCTGCAGAAGGTGCTCCTGCGTGGCCTCATCTTCGGGATCAGCGCCAGCTCGATTCTCGCCCTGCTGCCGATCGTGGCGATCAACCTCGTTGTCGGCGGGCCGCTGACCTACGGTCTCATGCTCGGCTCCTTTGGCGTTGGCGCGATCGGCGGCGCGATGCTGAATGATCGGCTGCGCGAACGCTTTTCGAGCGAGACGATCGTGCGGATTTCCTTCGCCGGCTTTGCGCTGAGCGCCGCGATCGCCGCCTTCAGTCCGATTGCCGTCCTGACCTGTGCCGGACTGGCGATATCGGGCGCGTGCTGGGTATTGGCGCTGTCGCTGTTCAATACGATTGTACAACTGTCGACGCCGCGCTGGGTCGTCGGTCGTGCCTTGTCGCTTTATCAGACGGTGACCTTCGGCGGCATTGCCGGCGGCAGCTGGATCTGGGGCGTGGCCGCCGACCGCTATGGTGTCTCCGACGCCTTGCTGATCTCCGCCGTTGTCATGCTCTTCGGCATCTTGGTCGGGCTGCGCTTTGCCATGCCGGCCTTTGCCTCGCTCAATCTCGATCCGCTGAACCGCTTCACGGAGCCGGCGCTCGGCCTTGATATTACGCCGCGCAGCGGCCCGATCGTCGTCCAGATCGATTATGAAATCGCGGATGCGGATGTTCGCGAATTTCTGGCGCTGATGGGCGAGCGGCGGCGCATACGCATTCGCGATGGCGCCCGCAACTGGGCGCTGATGCGCGATCTCGAAAAGCCGGGCCGATGGACGGAGACCTATCACACGCCGACCTGGGTCGAATATATCAGGCACAATCAGCGCCGCACGCAGGCCGATGCGGAAAACATCGAAGGGCTGCGCGCGCTCCACCGCGGCGAGCAACTGCCGCAGGTGCACCGGCTGATCGAGCGCCAAGCCATTCCACCGAATGATGACGTCTTCTACAAGGCGCCGATCGATCTGCACCATTGAGGCACGACATGTATTCCTTCCGCCCTGCCCGTCCTTCCGATCTGACTGATATCATCGGGCTGCTTTCAGATGACGATCTCGGAACCACGCGCGAAATTGTCTCGGATCCGCCGGATGCCAGGTATGTTGCCGCGCTCAAGGCAATCGAATCCGATGCCAACCAACTGCTCGCCGTCGCGGCGGATCAGCATGATCGCGTGATCGGCTGCTTGCAGTTGACGTTTATTCCCGGCCTGTCGCGGACAGGTATGTGGCGCGGGCAAATCGAAAGCGTGCGGATCGCCAGAGATGCACGTGGCTTAGGCCTCGGTTCCGATTTGATCGAATGGGCTATGGCGCGCTGCGCCGAGCGCGGCTGCGGTCTAGTACAATTGACCTGCGACAAATCACGGACGGATTCGATCCGGTTCTATGAGAAGCTGGGGTTTGTCGCGAGCCACGAAGGCCTGAAGCGCAACCTATAGACTTACTTCAACTTGCCGATCATCGACGCCTCCGGATAGCAGGTCGGCTTCATGCCGTTCTTTTCCTGCCACTGGCCGATGGACCGACGCGTCTTGTAGCCGGGCAGCCCGTCGGAGCCGCCGACATCGTACCCCTTTTTCTCCAACGCCTTCTGCATGGCTGCGACGTCGGAGCGCAGCATCCTGCCGACATCACCCCACGGCCCCTGAAAGGCGCCGGAACCGTAGGCAATCCGATCCGCGAGGTTGCCTATATAGAGCGCGTAGAGGTCGGAGTTGTTGTATTCCTTGATCACGTAGAAGTTCGGCGTAACGACGAATTCCGGCCCGTCGCGGCCGGCCGGAACGAGCATCATGCCGGACGCCTTGCCTTCGTCGGAAGGGAAGGCATTGCCTGATATGCGCTCGATACCGAGCGAGGCCCAGTGCGAGACGGGCTTGGCGAGATCCGGCCCTTCCTGCGCGCAGGAAACCTGAGCGGGAATCGTTACTTCATAGCCCCAGCCACGGCCGCGCTGCCACCCCTTCTGGACGAGGAAATTGGCGATCGAGGCAAGCGTGTCGGGCACCGAGGTCCAGATATTGGGATGGCCGTCGCCGTCGAAATCGACGGCATACTTCAGATAGCTGGTCGGCATGAACTGCGGTTGGCCGAGCGCGCCGGCCGATGATCCTTTGAATTCAGCTGGCGTCGCATCACCGCGATCGATGATGTGCAGGGCGGCGAGCAGTTCGGTGCGGAACATTTCCTTGCGCGTCGACATGAAGGCCTTCGTCGCCAGCACCTCAATCGCAGAGTTCGGGATCCTGGCGGCCCCGAAACCTGTTTCACGCCCCCAGACGGCCAACACGATCGAACCGGGAACTCCGTAGGTTCTTTCGATCTTCTTCAGGGTCGAGGCATATTGCGAGGCAAAACTACGACCGGTAGCGGCCAGCCGCTTCAGCCGATCCTCGTTGAAATACGGTGCCGGGGAAGAAAATTCGGCCTGCGTCTGCTTCTGCTGCTTCGGCGACGGGAAGCCAGGAGGAGCGAGATCGGTGAGACCCCAATTCAGTTCGACGCCCGCAAAGGCTGCGCGAAACGCCTTCTCGGAAATTCCATTCTTCTGCGCCTCCGGCCAAAGATCGGTCTGCACCCATCGTTCAAACTGCGCCTCGACATCGGCTTTGGATGCAGGGAGCGCCGGCGAACACAGCAGCGGCAGCAGCGCCGCCGTTGCGATCAAAAGGCGGCCGAAAATGCGCTTGTTCATGCTTCCCCCTAGATTGCCGTGCGTGCCCTGAGCGCCGCCTGGAGCGTTCCTTCATCGAGATAGTCGAGTTCGCCGCCGACCGGGACGCCGTGGGCGAGGCGCGTGATCTTCACGTCCAGGCCGCTCAGCTGGTCGGTTATATAGTGTGCTGTTGTCTGTCCCTCGACGGTCGCATTGACGGCAATGATCAGCTCTCGGATGCCGCCGGCGCTGACACGCTCGATCAGGCCGCGGATGTTGAGGTCGTCGGGCCCAACGCCATCCAATGGCGACAGGGTGCCGCCGAGGACATGATAGGCCGCGTTCAAGGCGCCCGCGCGTTCCAGCGCCCAGAGATCGGAGACATCTTCAACGACGATGATGACCGACTGGTCGCGCCGGTCGTCCGTGCAGACCGTGCAGGGATCAACCGTATCTACATTGCCACAATGGGAGCAGATCTTGACCTTGTCATAGGCCTCACCCATCGCATTCGACAAAGGGCCGAGGAGTTGGTCCTTCTTCTTGATAAGGTGAAGCGCAGCCCTGCGCGCGGAGCGCGGCCCGAGGCCGGGCACCTTTGCCAGAAGCTGGATCAGTTTTTCGATTTCGGGGCCGGTGACTCGCTTTGCCATGAGCATGTGTAATCGGGCGGTCCCACAAGGGTCAAGCTCCCACTACAGTCCCGGCGTTGCCGAGATGAAGGGAGACAACGATGTTTTATGCTGCTTTAGACGTGTCGCTGCGCTCAGTGGCGATCTGCATCATTGATCAGGAAGGAAAGGTTCGGTTTGAACGGTCCGTTCCATCGGACGTGCCTGACTTGGTCCGGTGTCTGCGCGCGTTTGGCGAACCGATTCACCAGGTGGGGTTGGAAGCTGGTACTCTTACCCAGCATCTCACCTACGGACTGAAAGAAGCAGGCTTTGACGTGGTGTGCATGGAGGCCCGCCAGGTCAATGCTGCTCTCTCGGCCATGCGCAACAAGACGGACAAGCACGACGCCCGTGGCATTGCACAAATCCTGCGGTCGGGGTGGTATAGTCGGGTGCATGTAAAAAGCGTCGAAAGCCATTACATCCGAGCATTGCTCTCCAGCCGCAAGGTCATGCAGCGGAAATGCATCGATCTAGAAAACGAAATTCGAGGGCTATTGAAGGTCTTCGGTGTCAAACTGCCAATGCATCTCTCGCGCGGCTCATTCGATGCGGCTGTCCGAGACACGATAGAAAGCGATCTTGCTCTCTGCAACGGGCTCCTGCCGATGCTGCAGGCTAGGCAGATGCTTCTTGAAACCTTCCTCGAACTTGATCGGCGTGTCCGCAGGGCAGCCCGCGAAGATGCTGTCTGTATGCGCTTCATGAGCATCCCAGGCGTCGGCGAGATCACGGCTCTAAGCTTTAAGGCTGCCGTTGACGATCCGACGCGCTTCAAGAGTTCGCGCACCGTCGGTGCGCACTTCGGGCTAACGCCCCGACGCTTTCAATCCGGGGAAAAAGATAATCCAGGTCGCATCTCCCATGCCGGGGACCAGATGTACGGGCGACACTCTATGCCGCCGCAAATGCGATGCTGATGCGGTCGATCGCTTGGAGCAGTCTGAAGGCATGGGGCGTGAAGCTGATGAAGACAAAAGGACGGCGGCGAGCTATCGTCGCCGTCGCCCACAAGGTTGCCGTCGTGCCGCATCGCATGTGGACCGATGGCACAGAGTTCCGGTTCGGATCGGAGGCTGCTGCATGATTTAACACGGCCCTCGAAACCGATCCTGGCCGGATCGTCCCATGCGGACGATGGGATGGATGAAGCCGATAATGACTGCTGCGCTTCGAGCGCGTCCATAAGCGCGTCCATAAGCGAGGCTCTCCAGACCCTGATCCCATGCATGCGTGCAGCGGCTCAAACTCAACGAGCCAATAGACTGCGAAGAGAAGCGTGACCCGCGTGAACGATCAGGCCGACGAGATCAGAAAGAAAGAGCTTGACCAAAATGCCCGATTAGAGAAGCGGTTATTAGCCATATGCTGCAAAAACGGAAACATGTTGGGAGCGCCGCTCGATGAAAATCCTCGCCGTCTGCATCGGCAATGCCGAGCGGCTGCCCGGCAAGAGCTACAAGACGGGCATCTACAAGCATCCGGTCGGCGGCAGCGTGCTTGTCGACGCCGAGCGGCTTGTGGGCGACGCCATCTGTAACCGGAAGCACCATGGCGGTGTCGACCAGGCCGTCTATCTCGAGGGATCGCTGACCCTTGACTGGTGGACGAAGGAGCTTGGGCGACCGATCGAGCCGGGCACTTTGGGCGAGAACATGGTGATCGACGGTCTCGATAACCGCATCGTGTCTGTCGGCGATCGATTCATAGCCGGCGATCTTGTTCTGGAGGTCACCAGCGCGCGCATTCCTTGCTCTACATTTGCCGCTCGCATGGGCGACCCCCGGTTCATCAAGCGCTATACGCAGGCAGCGCGGCCAGGCGTCTATTGCCGCGTTCTTCACGGTGGCCCAGTTGCGGCCGGAATGACGGTCGATTATCTGCCCTATAACGGCGAGAAGGTCACGATGCCGGAGATGATCGCCACCTTTGGTAGGATGCTCACAGCGCAGGATCGCAGCCGCTATCTTTCGGCTCCGATTCATTACAAGCTTCGCAATATCCTGGAGGTACAGTCTGGCGCCTAGCGCAAGTGTGCCTCAAACTCCGCCAAAACTGCCCTCCCCTCGGGCCAATCGCCCAGCCCACTCGCCCCGTTGATGTGACCGCGGGCACCGATATCGACGAATTGGCTGTCCCAATCATCAGCCTTTGCTCGCGCGTAGTCGATCGAGCCGTAAGGATCGTTGCTGCTGGCGATGACAAGCGACGGGAATGGAAGGGCCGCGACAGGTGGATCGGCAAAGCCGGCAGCCTCCGGGGGGAAAGCCGCCGAGCGCGGGTCCGGCGGCGCAACCAGCAAGGCACCGCTGGCGCGATGCGTGGTACGCTGTGCCCAGTGCGCAACCAGCAGGCAGGAAAGACTATGGGCGACGAAAAGCGGTTCGGCCTTCGATCGGCCGACAGCCCGGTCCAGCGCAGCAATCCAATCGTCAAAATCCGGCAGATCCCAACTCGAAGGCGAAAAACGACGCATGCGCGGGTCGGTCGCTTCCCATCGCGACTGCCAATGTGTTTCGCCAGATCCGCCAATGCCAGGCACCATGATAATATCTCTCATCGCTTCCTTCCTGTTGCTCCGCGCATAAGCTGCGTGAGATAGTCGGTAAACGACATAGGAAATCATCGGAGAAACCATCGTTCAACCGATGAATTAAAGGCGAATAAAGATGGCCGATTTCTCGAACCGACAACTCGACCCGACTGACCTGCTGATCGTCGAGATCATGCAGGCAGACGGGCGCATTTCCGTTTCCGAACTGGGGCGCAAGGTCGGTCTTTCGCAGCCGGCCGCGTCCGAGCGGCTGAAGCGTCTGGAAGAACGGGGAATCATCGAGGGTTATGGCGCCCGCGTTAATGCTGCTGCACTCGGGCTGGGCATGATGGCAGTCATTCGGCTGCGTACCACCCACGAACATATTCGCGCCTGTCTCAAGCAATTCTCGGAAATGCCACAGATTGTCGAGGTTCTCAGGCTGACAGGCGAGGATTGCTTCGTGCTCAAGGTTCTGGTCCCTTCACCATCCGAGCTTGAAATCATCGTCGACAGCATCGCGCGTTATGGCGCGGTTACGACCTCCCTCGTATTGCGCGACGAACCGATGAAGCCGATCGGCCGCGAACTGGTGAAACTGGCGCGACACTACCTCTAACGTGATTTCGACCACTGCCACTTGTTGATGCGGCCGAGGGTCCTAGATTTTCACGCACGGGGTGTAAATCGAAGGAGGCTCGCATGTCCATCGCACGATTTATCGCGGCGGCAATTATCGCCGCAACAGCCACGACCTTCCTATCAGCAACGCCGGCGGCAGCCCGCGTCAAGGTCGGCTCGCTAGGCTGTGACATTTCTCCTGGATTCGGCGTCATCATCGGTTCGAAACGGACGCTCAACTGCATCTTCACTCCATCTTCACCGGGACGGCCGAGCGAACGCTATACCGGTACCATCACCAAACTCGGCGTCGATATTGGCACTCTCGCCGGCGGAGGAATGATTTGGCTCGTCTATGCACCGACCAACCGGCTCGACGGGGCTCTGCAGGGCAGTTATTCCGGCGTTGCGGCCAACGCGACGGTCGGCCTCGGTGTCGGAGCCAATGTCCTTATCGGCGGCTTCGAAGGCTCGATCGCTCTGCAACCGGTCTCGGCGGAAGGCACATCCGGACTCAATATTGCGGCAGGCGTTGCCAATATGATCCTTACCTGGGTACCGCCGGCACCACCGCCACCGGCCCCCAAGCGGCATATCTCACAGAGATAGCCTAGCGCATCGCGATTGCCATTGCAGCGCCGGCCATCGTGCCGGCGCTGGCGCGATTGGCCACACGCACGGCGCGACGGCTCTTCAGGAACCCCCTCGCCTTGGCTGCAAGCAGTGCCCAGCTGATATCGATGACGATCAGCACCAGAAACATCGTCGCCACGAGTTCGGCCCAGCCGACAATCGTCACAGCACGGATATCAATGATCGACGGCAGCAGCGCCATGTAGAACATCATGATCTTCGGGTTGCCGAGCGTCACCGTCATGCCGGCAAGGAAAAGCTTCAAGGGTGATTGCGCATCAGGCAGCGTTTCACCGTTACTATCCGGCGAGGCGAACCACATCTTCCAGGCAAGATAAAGCAGATAGCAGACGCCGAGCCACTTGATGGCAACGAAAGCATAATGGAAGGTTTCGGCAATTGCGGCGAGACCAGCGACGGCGCAGGTCAACCAGATCGCCTCGCCAAGCCACATGGCCGCCAAGAAGGGAAGAACGTCGCGGGCGCCCTTAGAGATGACACGTGCGACGAGCGCAGCAACGCTCGGCCCCGGAGAGCCGGCAGCCACGAACAGCGCGCAGGCAAAAACGAACAGACTGGTCAACGTCATTCGAATCCTTCCTATTGTGTGATAGAAACGATGCCAGTATCGCCTTAAAGGTTCGTGACTGGTCAGAACGGCATCTTGAAGCCGGGAGGAATCGGCAGGCCGGCGGTCAGCGCCTTGGTCTTTTCAGCAGCAGCAGCTTCCGCCTTGTCCTTGGCATCCTTGTGCGCGGCAACAATCAGGTCTTCGAGAATCTCGACATCGTCTTCCTTGAACAGCGACGGGTCGATCTTCAGGCTTTGCATCTCACCCTTGCCGTTGAGAATCACGGTAACGAGACCGCCACCCGATTTGCCTTCCGCATGGAGTTCGGCGATCTCCGCCTGCATCTTCTCCATCTTGGCCTGCATTTCCTTGACTTTGCCCATCATGCCCATGATGTCGCGCATTGTCTCGCTCCTTCTCGATACTTTAGAAAATTATGTCGTCGCCTGGCAGGATATCGCCCTCGTCGGATTCGGCAGCGGCCGGCGCCTTAACCTCCTCTTCCTCATCGGGCTCCGGCGCCCGCACGCGAACGTCGATGATCTTGGCGCCCGGAAACTGTGCGAGGATCGCCGCCACATCCGGATCTTGGCGGGCGTCGCTGACCTGCTGCGCCTTGGCGCTGGCTTCAGCCTCGACCATCGTCGGCTGGCCTTCCTCGCGGCTGAGGCTAACGATCCAATGGATGGCGGTCCAGTCCTTGAGCTTGACGGCCAGTTCGTTCAACAGCGTACCAGGGGCGCCCTCCGTCAGATTGACGTCGAGGCGGCCGGGCTCAATGCGAACGGGGCGAACGAAGTTGCGCACCAGTGCCTTGATCTTGGCATCGCGCCTTTCGCCGGCCAGATTGGCGATATCAGCGATGGAATTGACCGGCACCGATGGCTTCGGCGCCTCGGTGGGCTTTGTCTCAACGCGACCGACCGGCATGCTCTGGGGATCCGGATTGGGCACCGCACGCAGCATGGCGGTCGGCCCGGCGGGCTGCGGACGCGGGATCGATTCCGTCGATCGTGCGGCCAGATTGCCCTGATAGTTCACCGTTGCGCCGCCACCGCCATTGCCCGATGGGGCGGACGGACGCCCGTCACCGTTCGTCTCGGAAAACTCCGCGAGACGACGGGCAGCATCCTCAGGCGCCGGCAGATGCGCGGCGTGCGCCAGTCGGATGAGTACCATCTCAGCGGCTCCGGCCGGGCGCGAGGAGCCTTCAGCCTCCGGAATGCCTTTCAGCAGCATCTGCCAAATGCGCGACAACGCTGTCACTGCCACGCCCTGTGCGAATTCCGCAGCCTTGGAGCGTTCGATTTCACTCAGCGAAGGATCGTTCGCCGCATCCGGCACATATTTCAGCCGGGTGACCAGATGCGTGAAATCGGCAAGGTCGGTCAGCACCGCAACCGGGTTGGCGCCGGCTTCGTACTGGCTCTCGAATTCGCTGAGCGCTGCTGCGACATCGCCTTTGACGATGTGATGAAAGAGATCGACGATGCGGGCGCGGTCGGCAAGGCCGAGCATGCCACGCACCGTTTCAGCCAACACTGCGCCATTACCATGGGCGATTGCCTGATCGAGCAGCGATAGGCCATCACGCGCCGAGCCTTCGGCGGCACGGGCAATCATCGCCAGCGCATCGGGCTCAGCCTCGATGCCTTCCTTCGATGCGATCGTGGTGAAAAGGCCGACGAGATCAGAGGCGCTGATGCGGCGCAGGTCGAAGCGCTGACAGCGCGACAGGACCGTGATCGGGACCTTGCGGATCTCGGTGGTGGCGAAGATGAACTTCACATGTTCCGGTGGCTCTTCGAGCGTCTTCAGCAGACCGTTAAAGGCCTGCGTCGAGAGCATATGCACTTCGTCAATGATGTAGACCTTGTAGCGCGCCGAAACCGGGCGGTAGCGCACCTGCTCAATGATCTCGCGGATGTCATCGATACCGGTATGAGAGGCGGCGTCCATCTCGATGACGTCGACATGCCGGCCTTCCATGATCGCCTGGCAATGCTCGCCGGGGATGCGCAGATCGATCGTCGGCTTGTCAATCTCCGCCGTCTTGTAGTTCAGGGCGCGGGCAAGGATGCGGGCCGTCGTCGTCTTGCCGACCCCGCGAACGCCGGTCAGCATGTAGGCCTGGGCGATACGGCCGGTCTCGAAGGCGTTGGTCAGGGTCTGGACCATCGGCTCCTGGCCGACCATCAGATCCGTGAAATCCTTGGGGCGGTATTTGCGTGCCAGCACCCGGTATCCGGTGCCCGTCGAGGCGGCATCTTTTGACTGTCGCTCGGTGTCGCTCATCGCCCTGCTTAGCGCCCGGACTAATCGGGCAAAGGATGGAGAGAAGGGTGGGAGGCTGGCACGATGACCCGTGCCGGGCTCGTTAGGGCTGCTTCCTTCCGGACCTGACCCGGTTGGCGAGTGGCTCGTCCACCACCAACCTCCCGGATGCACATATCGGCAATATCGCCATCAAAAGCAAGCCAAGCTCAAAAAAAACTGCTAGCCTCCAGAAAACATGGAGGAATGCCTGTTGGATGATTTCAAGCTCGACCGTCGGTTGGAAAGCGACAGCGACAGCGTCATGCAGACGGGGCTGTGCGATCTCCGGCTGTCGAAGGATGCCCGCTGGCCGTGGCTGATCCTCGTGCCGCGGAGGACCGAGGTCACCGAAGTGTTCGAGTTGACCCCACTCGATCAGGTGTTGCTGACGTTCGAGACCGAGATGGTCGCCGCCGCACTGAAGAAGACGACCGGCGCCACAAAAATCAATATCGGGGCTCTTGGCAACATCGTCCGCCAGCTTCATGTTCACGTCATTGCCCGCTTCGAAGGCGATGCCAATTGGCCAAATCCGGTTTGGGGCTTTGGCAAGGCGGAACCTTATGCGGCGGATAAGAGAGATGACCTTATAGAGAAGTTGCGGGAAGCCCTTTCATCATGAGCCGTTCGCTTTTCGATTCGGATGTTCCGCATCCGGAACCCAGCAGCCTGACTGCCTTTGCTGCCAACGACCTGATCCGCGATTCCGAACATCGCGACGAGACGTCGGTCGACAAGGCCCTGGCCAAGGAAGGGACGCATATCTTCGCCTTCGCCGGCGACAAGCTGGTCCTCAAACATGACGGGCAGGTGCTCGATCCGCTGTTTGCACGCTATGAACTGAAGGACCTGCAGCCGAACTGGGACGAAACAGTGCTGCTCGGCTATCGCAAGACCGGGGAACCGCGTCTCGCCGTGCCGGTGGGTGTGCCGGAAGAGGAGCTCACCAGCCATTACAAGCCCTCGGATGGGCGTTCGCTGTTCCGCGAAATGCTGATCGACGAAGTCCTGCTCGGTGAGTTCGCCCAGGGAGCAAGCCTTATCCGCTGGAACCGGGACAACAAGTTCTGCGGCCGCTGCGGCTCGACCATGGAGATCCATATCGGCGGCTACAAGCGCGTCTGCGCTGCCTGCGGACACGAAATCTTCCCGCGCACAGATCCCGTCGTGATCATGCTTGTCATCGACGAGGAGCGCGATCTCTGCCTTCTTGGCCGCAGCCCTCATTTTGCGCCGGGCATGTATTCCTGTCTCGCCGGTTTCGTGGAGCCAGGCGAGACGATCGAGAACGCCGTGCGACGCGAGACACTGGAAGAATCCGGAATTCATACGGGAAGAATCCGCTATCACGCCTCGCAGCCTTGGCCGATGCCGCATACACTGATGATCGGCTGCTACGCCGAAGCCAAGTCCAAGGACGTCAAGTTCGACAGCCAGGAGCTGGAAGACTGCCGTTGGTTCACGCGCGAGGAAACGCTGGAGATGCTCGAGCGCCCCAGCGTAACCGGCAAGGCACCGCCCCCCAAGGGGGCAATCGCCCACCGGCTGATGCGCGACTGGGTGGAGTGGAAGAGGCAATGAGGCCAGATAGAATAAGGCCAATGACATGGCGCGCTCCGAACGCCTTTTGACGCTGCTGCAAACCCTGCGACGCTATCGCCGCCCGGTCAGTGGTGCCGTGCTCGCAACGGAGACCGGCGTCAGCATCCGCACACTTTACCGGGACATTTCGAGCCTGCAGGCGCAGGGCGCTTTGATCGAAGGAGAGCCGGGCCTCGGCTATGTACTTAAGCCGGGCTTCATGCTGCCACCGATGATGTTTTCACAGGACGAGATCGAGGCGCTCGTTCTCGGTTCGCGATGGGTCGCGCGTGCTGCAGATCCGCGGCTTGCCGCTGCCGGTGCAGACGCGCTGGCCAAGATCGGGGATGTGCTACCGCAAGAGATGCGCGACGAAATCGAAACATCGACGCTGCTCGTCCACCTAAAGCCGCCCGTCGCCGACAAGGCCGACCTCGGCGCCATTCGCAAGGCAATCCGCAGTGAACGCATCCTCACGCTGACTTATTCCGACGAGAGCGGCACCGTCTCCGTCCGCAATATCTGGCCTTTCGCGCTGAGCTATTTCGAACAGGTGCGCGTTGTTGTCGCCTGGTGCGAATTGCGTCAGGATTACCGTCACTTCCGCACCGACCGAATCGTCGAGATGACCCCGCAGGACGGGCGTTATCCGCGCCGACGCGCGGTGCTTCTGAAGGAATGGCGAGACCAGCAGGAAATTGCGCACTGAACTCGATGCTACTGCCATAAACTGACAGTGGTCAGCGCTACTATCGGTACCAATCCAACAGGAGGACCGATGATGACGAGCTCGAAACTCTCCCGATCGACGCGTGGAATTGATCCGGTCGAGGACAGCCCCGACCATGCAGGATACCCGCAATCCACGCTCCTTCGCATGATGCTAAACGCGTCGCGCCAGATGGCGCGGAGCAAGTATCCACGGCTCGATCCGGAAGCGTTGTCCGAGACGATGAAACGCGATCTCGGTTTCGTGGACTGGGGTCGCCCCTGCCACGAAGGATAGACTGCAAGAACGAACTCCCAAAACGCATAACCGACCGCCGCCGCTGCCGATGAGTGCAGCGGCGTTTCTTCGCCTGCCATCATCTCACGACGAGGATCACCCGATGAATAGCCCGAACCTTATCATTCTCTACGTCAAGGACCCTGCCGAAAGCACTAATTTCTACAAGTCCCTGCTCAACCGCGAGCCGGTGGCCGAAGCCCCGAACTTCGTCGCTTTCGCACTCGACGGCGGCTTCACGCTCGGCCTCTGGCGCCTGAGCAAGGTTACGCCGCAGCCGTCCGCCACCGGCAGCCGTGCCGAGATCGCCTTCATGGTTCCCGGAGAGAACGGCGTGTCCACGCTTTACGAGGACTGGCGCAAACGCCAGCTGCCCATCGCGCAGGATCTAACAGACATGGATTTCGGTCCGACCTTCGTCGTTCTCGACCCGGACGGCCATCGCTTGCGTGTGTGTGAGCCAGATAAGTAAACAAAAAAGGCGCCCGCAGGCGCCCCTTCATTTTTGTAGCTGGCCCCGCATCGGATGGCCCCTGTAGACGCCCAGGATGCGGACCTTCTCGGAGAAAAAGCGCAGTTCCTCCAGTGCGCGCCGGACGTTTGGATCGTTCGGATGTCCTTCGATGTCGGCATAGAACTGCGTCGCGACAAACTTGCCACCGAGCTGATAGCTCTCCAGTTTGGTCATGTTGATGTTGTTCGTCGCAAAGCCGCCGAGCGCCTTGTAGAGCGCGGCCGGGATGTTGCGGACGTTGAAGACGAACGTGGTGACAAGCTTCTCTTCGTCCGAGTTGCGATGCGCCCATTCCTCGTCGCGCGAGAGGACGACGAAGCGGGTGACATTGTTTTCGGTGTCCTCGACGTTCTCGGCCACGATGTCGAGGCCATAGAGATCCGCAGCAAGACGCGGCGCGAGCGCCGCCATCGAGCGGTCTCCGGTCTCCTGGACGAGCTTTGCGGCGCCCGCGGTGTCGCCGGCGATCACTGGCTTCCAGCCGTGCGAGCGAACGATCTTGCGGCACTGGCCGAGCGCATGGATATGACTGTGAACCGTGCGGATCTCATCCTTGGTGACGCCGGGAAGCACCATCAGCTGGAAGCGGATCGGCATGAAATACTCGCCGATGATGTGCAGGCGGGACTCCGGCAGAAGGTGATGGATATCGGCAACGCGACCAGCGATCGTGTTCTCGATCGGGATCATCCCGATATCGGCATCGCCATTCTCAACCGCCACGAATGCATCCTCGAACGTCTGGCATGGCAGCGGTTCCATGGTCGGAAACATGTCGCGGCACGCCATGTCGGAGTTCGCGCCGAATTCACCCTGAAAGGCGATCCTGTTGGTCTTGATATTCATGGAAAATCCGTCACTTCGATCTTGCGGAGAGAATGTGCCGCGCCTTTTCAAGGTCGGCGGGAGTATCGACACCGAGCGGAACCGTGTCAACGATCTCGACATCGATGCGCATTCCGGCCTCCAGAGCACGCAGCTGTTCGAGCGACTCGCGCTTTTCCAGCGTCGATGGTCCAAGCGTGACGAAACGCTCTAGGGCCGACCGGCGGTAAGCATAGAGGCCGATATGGTGATAGAGTGGTCCATCGCCGTAGGGTGCTGTCGCGCGCGTGAAGTAGAGAGCCTTCAGACGGCTTTCGGAGAGCGGTGAGCCGACGACCTTGACGATATGCGGCGCCGTCTTGTCTGCCTCGTTATCGATCGCGATCGTGAGTGTTGCGATGTCGACGCTCGGATCCTCCAGCGGGCGCAGCGCGGCACGAACGGTTTCCGGTTCGATCGTCGGCAAGTCGCCCTGCACGTTGACGACGAACTTGGCCTTCCCTTCCGGATCCACCTTTATGAGAGCTTCATAGATACGATCCGAACCGGACTGATGATCCTTGCTTGTCATGATGACGTCGAAGCCCGCCTCGGCGACGACATTGTAGACCTGCTGATCGTCAACCGCGACGACAACACGACCGATTGCCGCCTCCCTGGCACGCAGGGCCACCTGAACAATCATCGGCAGGCCGCAAATATCGGCAAGCGGTTTGCCCGGAAGACGGGTCGACGCCATGCGGGCCGGGATCAGCACGAGCACGTCATCTAAATTTGGACTGGTCATTGTTCGGGCCTTCTAATCCGGGCGGAAAGGTGTCAAAAAGTCTCACGCAGCAGCCCATTTAGACTGTTGCAACGAATAGCCAAAAGACATAGGTTCCGCGCGATTTCAAGATGGTCCGGTTTTATGTCTGCCGGCTGCAAGGGGAGCATTGCAGATGAATTCATACGTGAATACGGCGGTGGGGGCACTGCTCGGGACGGTTTTCGTCCTGATGTCTATCTCCATCGCGTCGGAGGGGATCTTTCATTCGGAAAAGCCCGAGAAGGAAGGTTTCGCGATCGTCGCCGAAGAGGCCCCCGCCTCTGGTGGCGGCGAGGCCGCACCGGCTGTAGCCGTTCCGATCGCGCAGCTGCTTGCGAAAGCGGACGCCAAGGCCGGTGAGACTGTATTCAAGAAGTGTCAGGCCTGTCATGACGCGACCAAGGGGGGGCCAAACAAAGTTGGCCCGGGCCTTTATGGTCTCGTCGATCGTCCAATCGCCACACACGAGGGCTTTGCCTATTCGTCAGCTATGAAGGACTTCTCCAAGGGCGGCAGCGAGAAGTGGACTTTCGACCATCTGAACCACTTCCTGGCAGCGCCCAAGAAGTATGTTGCCGGCACGGCAATGGGCTTTGCGGGGCTTCCGAAGGACACGGATCGCGCCAACGTCATCCTCTACCTTCACACTCTGGCCGATTCGCCGGTTCCGCTTCCCGATGCAAACGCACCGGATAGCGCGACGCAGTAAGTGCTACTCGGTTCCAGAAGGAAGATTGAAGCCCGGCCCCAGGCCGGGCTTTTTCTTTGCGCTAGGCGCCCAGCAAGAACGCCCAGAACGATACGGAGATGGCACCAAGCGCCGTCGTCAGCGTGATCGTCGATGCCGCTAGGCTGTGGCCGACGCCGAAACGATTGGCGATCAGCCATGCGTTGACGCCCGTCGGAACGGACGAAATCAGCACAAGGGCGGCCGTCCAGTCGCTGTCGAGCCCGACCAGATGGCTGGCCGTCCAGACGCAGGCGGGCAACAGCAGCAGCTTGAAGGCAGAGGTGACGCTGGCGATGCCCGCGTTGCCGGATAGTCCGTATCTTTCGAGTGCCATACCGAGTGAGATCAGCGCAACCGGCCCGGCGACGCCGGCAATCTGATCGACGATGGATTCCACGGGTCCCGGCATGGTGAGGCCTACAAGATGCATCGCAGCACCCCCGGCTAGGCCGATCACCAGCGGGTTTCTGAGGAGATTCTGAGCGATCTGGCGCACCACTTTGGCGATACTGCGCTCCTGTTTGCCGGCGATCTTGTGTTCGGCGCGCTCCATCATGATGGTCCCGATGATCATCATCACAGGCAGATGGACCGCGATCAAGATGGAGAGCGGCACGAGGCCCTTGTCGCCTACCGTTCGCTGGACGAGCGGTAGGCCGATGAAGATTGTGTTGGCGAAGGCTGACGACACGCCGGCGAGCACGCCAATGCGGTCATCGCGCCCGAAGAAACGCGTCGCGGCGATATGGGCCGCGACCCATGTCACTGCAACACCGGCGAAATAGGCGATCCAGAGGCGGAACGGCGAAGCACCGTGAAAATCGGCCTCGGCGATCGTGCGGAACAACAATAGCGGCACGGCGATCTTGAAGACGAATTCGCTCAGCGCATCGCCGATCTCCGCCTTCATCAGCCGCAATTTCACGGTCAACCAACCGATAAGGATCATGATGAAGATGGGAAGGACGTCGAAAATGATGGCTGACATTCAATGCGGCTGCCTTGCGAGAGATGATTATGCGTAGCAGCAAATCGGACGGGATGACAAACACGCTTGTCACAAAAACAAAAAAAGCGGGCCTCGCCCGCTTTTCGCATCCGGTCTTGCCGGACAGCCGGTTCGCGATACTGCCAGTCCATCCGTGGTCAGCGTCGCTCCGGTATCGTCGAAGGGCATCATCCCTTCTTCATTGGCTGCGGCCTGCAAGCCGCTCATGCCAATCTCGTTGAGGATTTTATAGGGACGGAAAATGACACGGGGATGACATCAGGGCGCATTTTTTTCGAAGAAGTCGGCGGCGCAAAGCGACTGCTTCCCACCAAAGGCACAACGCTGATCGACGCATGAAATGTTGCCGGCGCGGCCGGCCACCACATCCCTGTTGTCAACGGCTCTTGTGCCGGCCGGCAAAATCGTGCGATGTCCCATATCGGCTGGGGAGACCAACATGGGGGTAAATTTTGCCAACAGGTAAAGTCAAGTGGTTCAACCAGGACAAGGGCTTTGGGTTCATCACGCCGGATGACGGAGGCACCGACATTTTCTTGCACATCACGGCCGCTCAAAGAGGTGGAATCGACGCCGTGAAGGAAGGCATGAACATAGCGTTCGAAGTGGCGCAGGATCGTCGGACCGGCAGAACCTCTGCCGATAATATCCGGCAGCTTTGAAATGATCAGTGCGGCCGAAAGGCCGCACTGGCTTTGACGTGCGGAGACAATATGAAGCGTAGCTTGACTGTCGGCCTCTTCGTGCTTGCGGCTACCGGACCGTCATTTGCCGATGATGCGAGCTCCAAACTTGCGTTTTTCTACGACAGCTGCGTTTCCTCCGGTCCAGATTTCGAGCGCACGTCCGAGCGTGCGAAGGCAGGCGAATGGCCTTCAATGGCACAGGACCTGGCGCTGACTTTCACACCGATGGAAAACCCGGAGACGCTGGAAGGATGGATCGTCAGTGGTGGCGAAGCTGAGAGCTTTCGAGCGCTTGTGATCTCACGGGCGGAGGTCGGCGGCAAGATCGTCGAAGGCTGCACGGTCGCATTGGGCGACGTCGACGCAGCCGTCTTCGAGAAGGCCTTGGTCGAGAAGGCGAACGCTATCTCGGCAGGTCAAGAGCAAGGGCAGGATCGCGTCTATAAGCGTTATACCGCCACCATCAACGGGCGCAGCGAAGCGATTACCCTGACACTTCCGCTCTATGCAAAGGGCTCCGATCAGATTATCGCCAGCGCTGTGGCAGAGCAGCAGATCGAGCACTAGATCGCCCGCCACAGGCCATGCAGCCGTTTCAGGTCATATGAGATCTTAATTCCGGGTGCCCGGCGTCCGAATGGCATGACTATGGCTTGGTCCCCATCCTTATGACGGGACGTGGCGAACGTCGGTCAACGGTCGACGGCATCTTCACATCGCCGTTTGCCAACCAGCAGGAACCGTACATGCGTCGCCAAAAGAAGCCATTTGTCGTGGAGATCAAGAAAACACGCCGGCTTTTTCCCAGGCCGCCATCAAAAAGCGACGTTCCTTTGGAGAAGGCCAACCTCGACGATGAGAAGCGCGTCCACAACGAGTTTGCACCGGGCGCGCGACCAAGCGACGAAAGGCAACTAGGATGGTGAGCAGGAGCCTCCCTCATGAGTATTTTTTCCTCAACGGCTCGCGGTCCGACGGACCGGTTATCGGCCATATCGACGGCAGGCCGATCCCAGCTCGCGTGATCGACGTTCGAGGCAGCCGCTATCGCTTCGTCGGCGTTGTCCGCCGCGATCGACGTGGCAGGCTCGATGTGTCCGCCTTGCGCAAGAACGAGTGGCTTGTGGTCCCTCCCCGACCTCATCTATGCCGCGGTCGCCTGAATAACCTCTCGCCGAACCACTACAATGCCACGGAGGGTTCGTTGCATCGGCAGGGGCGGATTTTGTGACAGGATGGACGCTCGAAGCGGCATTTCCGCTTCCCATGCGGCAAAAATTCGCTAAGACCGGTCACCGGCTATCACCAAAACCGGGACCTTCCCTTTCATGACCAAATTCGATGTTCTGACTGTCGGCAACGCTATCGTCGATATCATCGCGCGTTGCGACGACCAGTTCCTCATTAACAACGAGATCACCAAGGCGGCGATGAATCTCATCGACGCCGAGCGCGCCGAACTTCTCTATGCGCGCATGGGACCAGCGGTGGAAGCCTCCGGCGGCAGCGCTGGCAACACGGCAGCTGGCGTCGCGAGCTTCGGTGGCAAAGCGGCCTATTTCGGCAAGGTCGCGGAAGACCAGCTTGGCGCGATCTTCGCCCACGACATCCGCGCACAGGGCGTTCACTATCAGACGCAGCCGAAGGGGACATTCCCGCCGACCGCGCGCTCGATGATCTTCGTCACCGACGACGGCGAGCGCTCGATGAACACCTACCTCGGCGCCTGCGTCGAACTCGGGCCTGAGGACGTCGAGGCCGACGTGGTTGCCCAGTCCAAGGTCACCTATTTCGAAGGATACCTCTGGGATCCGCCGCGCGCCAAGGAAGCGATCCGTGAATGCGCCCGCATCGCTCATGAGAACGGCCGCGAGATGTCGATGACGCTCTCCGACAGCTTCTGCGTTGATCGCTATCGCGGCGAATTCCTCGACCTGATGCGCTCCGGCACCATCGATATCGTCTTCGCCAATCGCCAGGAAGCGCTGGCGCTCTACGAAACCGACGACTTCGAAGAAGCGCTGAACAGCATCTCCAAGGACTGCAAGATCGCAGCCGTGACGATGAGCGAGAACGGCGCGGTGATCCTGAAGGGCAACGATCGCTTCTATGTGGATGCGATCAAGATCAAGGAATTGGTGGATACGACCGGCGCAGGCGATTTGTTCGCTGCCGGCTTCCTCTATGGCTACACGCAGGGCCGGACGCTGGAAGACTGCGGCAAGCTCGGCTGCCTTGCGGCCGGCATCGTGATCCAGCAGATCGGCCCGCGTCCGATGAAGTCTCTAGCCGAGGCCGGCAAGCAGGCGAACCTTATTTAAAGGCTTCGCCCGGATAAGCGCCCCAGATTTCCGACTGCGCCACCCAGCCTTCGGCGCCGTCGGTTTTGGCGAAGCACCAGTCGCCATTGCATTCACCGATGTTCATCATGACGCCGGGCTCCAGCTTGGCAACGACGCTTGCCGACGGCAGGGCGTCGCGGCGCATGTTGACGTAGACGGACTTGCCCTTGCCTTTCATCCACGGGGCAGCGATCGCCGCACGCGAACCCGACAGCAACGATTGGTTGACCCAACCCTCGGTGCCGTCCGCATCGCGGATCTGACGCCAGTTATCGTATTCCTGGATGATCTCGACCGGCAGGCCGGCCTTCAGATACATCCACGCGGCGGCATAGTCCGTGCCGGGGCCAATGCGCAGGTTGACGCGCTTGGACTTGAGCGTGACGAAACGCGGCAGCGGCAGGCCGCTCGGTCCCTTTGCCGCCTGTGCGGTGGCCATTTCAGCAGTTCCCGCCGAAAGTACGAAACCGATCGCAAGGGCGAGGCAAGATTTCAGGACTTTGCTATGCATGGGGCTTCCGTTTGCTCAGAGGAGGGCAGGACTGCTGCCTGATTCCGGGAATTCGACATTCCTACGCACGCTGGACGAGTTTTGTTTGTCTTCGCGCGCGGGTCTGGTAGAAATTGCCCGGAACGGGAAAATTATCCCGCGTCTTGGTTAAGGACCTCTGAACAAGTTAGCGCCAGCGCACATGACGACGAAGAAAAAACCGAAGGTCTACATCACGCGGAAGCTGCCCGATGCGGTCGAAACGCGCATGCGCGAACTCTTCGACGCGGAACTCAATATCGACGATGCGCCGCGCTCCAAAGCCGAGTTGATTGCTGCCGTCAAAAGCGCCGATGTACTGGTTCCGACGGTCACCGACCGGATCGACGCAGCCCTGATCGAGGAGGCCGGACCGCAGCTGAAGCTGATTGCCAGCTTCTCGAACGGCACCGACCACATCGACGTGGAGGCGGCAGCTCGCAAGGGTATCACGGTTACCAACACGCCGAACGTGCTGACCGAGGACACGGCCGACATGACAATGGCGCTTATCCTCGCCGTGCCGCGCCGGCTGGGGGAAGGTGCGCGCGTGCTGACCGATCAGCCGGGTGAATGGGCTGGATGGTCACCGACATGGATGCTCGGGCGGCGCATCCATGGCAAACGCATCGGCATCGTCGGCATGGGCCGGATCGGCAGCGCCGTCGCCCGCCGCGCCAAGGCTTTCGGACTCTCAATCCACTACCACAACCGCAAGCGGGTCAACCCGGCAACGGAGGACGAGTTGGAGGCAACCTATTGGGAGAGCCTCGACCAGATGCTGGCACGCGTCGACATCGTCTCGGTCAACTGCCCGTCAACACCGGCGACCTTTCATCTGCTATCGGCGCGCCGTCTGGCGCTGCTGCAGCCGACGGCCTACCTCGTCAACACTGCCCGCGGCGACGTGGTCGATGAGGCGGCGCTGATCAAGAGCCTGCGGGAGGGCAAGCTGGCAGGCGCTGGTCTCGACGTGTTCGAGAATGAGCCGGCGGTCAATCCGAAGCTGATCAAGCTTGCCAACGAGGGCAAGGTCGTACTTTTGCCGCACATGAGTTCGGCGACGATCGAAGGCCGCATCGACATGGGCGACAAGGTGATCATCAATATCCGCACTTTCATCGACGGCCATCGTCCGCCGAACCGCGTGCTGCCCGGCCGCTAAAGCAGTTCAGTGCTTCGCGGAATCACTGAACTGATTATCCCATTGTTTTTACGCAATTCTGGACGGAAAACCGAGCCGCCCTTTTCCTGGAATTGCTTTAGACCGAGACCGGCTTGCTCATCTCGATCGAGGTCGCCCTGGTGAAGCCGGGATGCGCGTTTTCGGCGACTTTCTCAAATCCCCAGCGCGAGAAGACGTCGTGATTTTCGACGAGCTCGATGCGTGTCTCGAGCCGCAGCGACGCGAGACCGCGGTCCTGCGCCGCCTGTTCTGCCACCGCCAGCAGCCGGCGGCCGACGCCCCGGCCTTGCGACTCCGGCGCGATCGCCAGCTTACCGATGTAAAGGCAATCCTCCTCCGGCCGCAGGAAGATGCACCCGCTCAAGGTGTCGCCTTGCATCGCCGCATAGGCGATTTCGGCGCACGCCTTGTCGGCAAGCGTCGCCGGCGTGAGCTTCAAGGCAGAGGATGGCGGATCGATGCGGTCGTTCATATAGGCGAACGACGACAGGATCAGTGCCAGCAGCTCATCCCATCGCTGAAAGCCTTCGTCGATGCGGACGATTTTCATGAGGCCTGGCTCTGCCTCGGGCGCCGACGCCTATAGCGGATCGTGTCGAAGCGCGCAGCAAGCGCGTCGTAGAGCAGTAGCCGGCCGATTAGCGGTTCGCCGGTGCCGGTAATCAATTTGATTGCCTCCATCGCCATCAGCGTGCCAATCACGCCGGTCAGCGCGCCGATGATGCCGGTTTCCGCACAGGCCGGGATCAGACCAGCCGGTGGCTTCTCCGGAAATAGATCGCGATAGGTCGGGTTCGGCGTGCCGTCCTGCGCCCTCTCATAGGGTTTGAGCACCGTGACGGAGCCGTCGAAGCGTCCGACGGCGCCCGTCACCAACGGGATTTGTGCCGTCTCGGCGGCGTCGGCTGCAGTATAGCGGGTATCGAAATTGTCCGAGCCATCGATCAGGAGGTCGAAACCCGAGAGATGGCGGCGGGCAGACTCCGGTGAAAAGCGCTCCTCGAAGCGGATCACATTGACGTGCGGGTTCAATCGGGCGATCGCGAAGGCCGCACTTTCCGTCTTCAGCTCGCCGATCGTGCCGGAATCGTGGATCACCTGCCGTTGCAGGTTGGAAAGCGAAACCCGGTCGTCATCGGCAATGCCGAGCGTGCCGATACCGGCGGCGGCGAGATATTGCAGGACCGGCGCTCCCAGCCCACCGGCGCCGACGACCAGCACACGGGCGGCTTTTAGTTTCTGCTGGCCTGCGCCACCGATCTCGGGAAGCAGGATATGACGCTGATATCGCGCGATTTCTTCCGGGCTGAGGGGTTCCATAAGCGCGATGCTAACACGGCCTTTGGCTAAGGGGGAAGCGACATCGGTCATTCGAAAACCTTTCCGTCGGCAACGGTGAAGAATTGCGCACGCTCACCGAGGGCGGAAAACATCGCGCGGTCTGTACCCGTCATGAAGGCCTGACCGCCCAGTGCGTCGATGAGGTCAAAAAGGGCAGCACGCCTGCCTTCGTCAAGATGCGCGGCGATCTCATCGAGCAGCAAGATCGGCGCGTGGCCGGTGAGATTGGCAACCAGCCGGGCATGGGCGAGAATCAGCCCCACCAACAGCGCCTTTTGCTCGCCGGTCGAACAGCGCGCCGCTTCCATCTGCTTTTGCCGGTGGCGGACGATGAGATCGCCGCGATGCGGGCCGTCGAGCGTGCGGCCGGCGGCGGCATCGCGATAACGGCTTTCGGCAAGCATGGCGGCGTACTCGTCCTCGAGATCGACAGCTGGCCGCGAGAACTGGCCGTCCATAAAGCCAGCGAGTTCGAGTGCCGCAGCCGGAAACGGGGAGGTATCGTGCGTTTCCTCTATGAGGCGGGTGAGAAGGCCGAGCATCTCCTGGCGCGCCATCGCCATGGCAATACCAAGGCTCGCCATTTGCTGTTCGATGCCGGAAAGCCAAGCGGGATCGAAGCGGCGCTCGTCGAGCAGCTTGTTGCGGCTGCGCATGGCGCGCTCGAAATCGCTGGCCCGACGGCCGTGAGCAGGATCGAGCGAAAGCACCAAGCGATCGAGAAAACGGCGGCGCTCGGACGAGCCGCCGGTGAAGAGGCCATCCATCGAGGGCGTCAGCCACAGGAGGCGCAAATGGTCGGTCAGTTCGTCAGCCGACTTTGCCGGCGTGGCATTGATGCGCAAACGCCGGGAGACGCTATCATCGGTGGTGTCGACGCCGGTACCGATCTCCACCTCGCCTTCCATGCCGTCGAGTTCAGCGAAAATCGAAAAGCCGCCATTCGCGCCGACGCGGGTAATGTCGCCATAGGTAGCACGGCGCAAACCGCGGCCCGGCGACAGGAGGGAAACGGCTTCCATCAGATTGGTTTTGCCGGCGCCATTGTCTCCTGTCAACACCACATGCCGACCGTCGAGCGACAGCGAGACCGACGCGTAGTTGCGAAAGTCGGTCAGCTTGAGACGGGACAGGGAGACCTTGTGCGGCATGCGACATCCGGATTCGTGATGCCCGAGAGCTAAGCGCAACGGGGGCGGATGGCAAGGGTGCGAGACGCAGTAGCGATGCCGATGCGCGCATGAGCGTGCATGCGGACGCGGCATCGACGCGATAGAAGGTGCATCGCAGGAGGATCGTATGATAATGTCGAGACCGGGTGGTGGGGTGTGTGATGAGACGTTTGACGAGAACGCGGACGGCGATTGGCGGTGTAGCGGCCCTGTTGGTTGCGTATCTGGTTGTCGCCTATTTCTTCATTCCTGAAATATGGATCCATCGCGATGCCGGCCGCATCGCGGAATTCGGTCCAATGGTGACAACCACCGAACAGGACATTCCCGGCGACCCCATTAATGTGGGGCTTGTCGGCTCGAGGGAGGAAGTGCTTCGGGCATTCGCAGCGGCAGGATGGGATCCGGCCGACAAGATCACGCTGCAGACATCGGCCGAAATCGGCTTGAGCGTCGTGCTCGATCGACCCGACCTCGACGCTCCCGTGAGCCCATTGCTGTTTGAGGGCCGCAAGCAGGATCTGGCGTTTGAAAAGGCCGTGGGCAAGAGCGCCGACGAGCGCCACCACGTCCGTTTCTGGGAAACCAAGAATACCGGTGAAGATGGGCGCCCACTGTGGCTCGGCTCGGCGAGCTTTGACCGCGGGGTCGGTTTCAGCCACGACACCGGCCAGATCACCCATCACATTGCACCTGATGTCGATGCCGAGCGGGATCTGACTATCGGCGATCTTCAGACAGCCGGGCAATTGTCGTCGACCTACGAGATCGCGGGCATCGGTGCCACGAAGACCGGCCGCAACGGTGGCGGCGACCCGTATTTCACCGATGGGAAAGCACTGATCGGCGTCCTGCGCGGCGCCACCACGCAGTAAGCTCGCTTCCACGCCGCGTGAAATCGGTGGAGGATACGGGCCGAATCACGGGAGGTGCGCCCTTGAAGATTTCCGCAGCACAGACCTTGGTTTCGCCTGATATCGCGGCGAACGGCAGCACAATACGCAGCACGATAGCAGCCGCGGCCACAGCGGCGCGCGTGTCATCAACTTTTGCGAAGGCGCGCTTTCGGAATATTCGAAGTTCCAGATCATGCATCCCGACGATTGGGTGAAATTTGGAGGCAGCAGGAGGCGGAGCTTAGGGCGATCGCCGACCTGTGCGGTGATCTTCGCATCTTTGCGGTTGTCGGTGGAGCACATCGGCTGGCGGAGGGCTACCAACAGCCTCTATGTCTTCTCCTACACCGGGACACTTCTCACTCACTACGACAAGAGGTTCTTGTCGAACAGCGAACTGGGCGGCTGGTACTCTCCGGGCACCGCACCGATCACGTTATCGACGGCTATCGATTCGGCTGCGCTATCTGCATCGAATCTACGTTTCCGGAAGTGTTCCAGGAATATGCGAATCTCGACGTCTATGCCGTACTCTTTTCCTCGTATGGCATTGCCGAATGTTTCCAGATTGCGCTCCGCGCCCAGGCGGGGCTGAACTGCATCTGGATCGGCGGTGCGACGCCGGTGCAGAAGGCCGCCAAAGGGCGGCAGGCGTCATCGGCCCGGACGGGAAATGGCTGAGGCAGTGTCCCGACACTCCCGAACCAAGCTTGGTAACCGCAGTGCTCGATCGCGACGACCCTGACTACGACATTCCATTGCAGAGGGCCCGGGCCATGGCGGCTGAAGGCGCGGCAGGGTGACATCTATCGCGAGAAGATGGTCGACGATCCCAGAAGCGAAGACAGAAGCGGCTATTGACGCGCAATGCTGCCTTGCGTCGCAGGGCCTTCATCTTAAGACGTCAACCGCCTATATGAGCGAGGTCGCGGGTTGCGACGTGCTGGAGTTCATGATGGATACCGAAATACAGGGCCGTGCAGCGCATGTGGCCGCCATTCGCGAGCGCGCCGAAGCCGAAATGAAGGCGATGGGCATCGACGAAGCGTTCATTGATCGGCTGGTCGAGACGTTTTATGGCCGCGTGCTGCAGCATCCGACGCTTGGACCGGTGTTCGATGCCCGGCTTTCCGGCCGTTGGACCGAGCATATGCAGAAGATGAAGAGCTTCTGGTCGTCCGTCGCGTTCCGCAGTGGCGCCTACGGCGGCAAGCCGGTGCAGGCGCATACCGGTGTTGCGAACATGTCGCCCGATCTCTTCCCGCAATGGCTGGCGCTGTTTTCCGAGACGCTCAGCGATATCGCCCCGAACCTGGATGCCAAAGCCTGGTTCATGGCGACCGCCGAACGGATCGCCAGGAGCCTGACGCTATCGCTGTTCTACAATCCGGCGCTCGACGACCCGCAGCGCAAGCCCGCCTAAGCTATTTCAAGCAACACGCTTGTAGAAAAGCGTGGTAGCGCAGAGGCCGCCCTCCGGCCACAACGCATAATCCGGGATGACACCGACCCGCTCCCAGCCCAGTCGCGGATAGATGGCCTCGGCATCGCTGCCGGTTGCTGTATCAAGCACGAGAAGCGTCTTGCCGCGCACGGCGGCTTCTCGTTCCGCAGCCTCCATCAGCAGGCGCGCAAGTCCCTTACCGCGAGCGGAGCGATGCACCAGCAGCTTCTTCAGATCGCCGCGATGCGGCTGGTTCGGCATCTGCGCCGCGCCGACCTGCACCGTGCCGACGGCCCTGCCGTCGATCTCGGCCACGAAAAGCAGCGTCGCGCCTGATGCAACAGCATCCGCGACGCCCTGCCAATAAGGCTCGGCATCGGCATTGGTGTAGGGCTGCATGAAGCCGACCGAGGCGCCATCGCTTACGCAGTCGGCCAGCACCTCGCAGAGGTCGGGGATCGCCGCGCGGGCTTCTGCCGCATCAAGAAGGCGGATCGTTGCCATCATCACTTTTCTCCTGAAATGAATTAGCGCCCGCGCCGGTCGAGCACGACGCAATAGCGGGCGGGAATGGGGCCAGGATTATGAAAAACATGGCCTTCGCTGACCGGCATGAACAGGCAGTCGCCAGGCAGGAGACGGTAGACCGTTTCGCCTGTCGTCATCTCCATTTCGCCATCAAACAGCCAGATATGCTGCATCATGCCGCTGCTGGCCGCATGCGGCGGGAAAGTGACGCGGGCACCGGCTGGAAATTCGACGTCGACGATATCGACGTCCGAGGCGGTTCCCGGCGGCGAGACGGAGCGTCTGAGATAACCCGTCTCCGGATCCCGCCAGACCTGCTGTTCCTGCCGGCGCGACAGCGGCGAAACCTCGCCCTCCTCTGCGAAGAAGGCGGAAAGCGATAGACCCAGTGCTGCGCAGACCCGTGCCAGCAGCGACGCGGTCGGGCTCGCCTCGCCGCGCTCGATACGCGAGATCATTGCGCGGCTGACGCCCGACTCGTTGGCGAGATCATCCAGCGTCAGCTTCTTTTGCACTCGCAGCTTGCGGATGCGAACGCCGATCGCCGTTTCCAGTCCCTGATCCATCACCCGATTCCATTTTCTCCACTATAATAGAAATGCATAGTCTGATGGTGGAATCAAGCGCTACGTTTCCGTCCGAGAAACAGTCATTTATCGTAAACGAACCCCTGCTTTTCCGCTTTGCGGCAAGGGGCGGCGCTGCTATATGGCGCGCATGAGCACCAATCCGACGACTCCGCTTTCCCATATCCGCAACTTCTCGATCGTGGCCCACATCGACCACGGCAAATCGACGCTTGCCGACCGCCTGATCCAATCGACCGGCGGCCTGGCCGAACGCGAGATGTCCGAGCAGGTGCTTGACAACATGGATATCGAGCGTGAGCGCGGCATCACCATCAAGGCCCAGACGGTGCGCCTGCACTACAAGGCCAAGGATGGCGAAACCTATATCCTGAACCTGATCGACACACCCGGCCACGTCGACTTCGCCTACGAAGTCTCCCGTTCACTCTCTGCCTGCGAAGGCTCGCTGCTCGTCGTCGATGCCAGCCAAGGGGTCGAGGCGCAGACGCTTGCGAACGTCTACCAGGCGATCGACAACAACCATGAGCTGGTCACCGTCCTCAACAAAATCGATCTGCCGGCGGCCGAGCCTGACCGCATCAAGGAGCAGATCGAGGAAGTGATCGGCATCGATGCCTCCGAAGCAGTGCTTATTTCGGCGAAGACCGGCCTCGGCATCCCCGACGTTTTGGAAGCGATCGTGCAGAAGCTGCCGGCGCCAAAGAGCCCCGGCGGCGAAAAGGCGCCGCTGAAGGCATTGCTCGTCGACAGTTGGTACGACACCTATCTCGGCGTCATGGTTCTTGTCCGCGTCATCGACGGCGTGCTGACCAAGGGCCAGACGATCCGCATGATGGGCACGGATGCCAAGTACCAGGTGGAGCGCGTCGGCGTACTGACGCCGAAGATGGTCAATGCCGACAGCCTCGGCCCCGGCGAGATCGGCTTCATCACCGCCTCGATCAAGGAAGTCGCCGATACCCGCGTCGGCGATACAATCACCGAGGACAAGCGCCCGACCGCCGAAGCCCTGCCCGGCTTCAAGCCGGCACAGCCGGTGGTTTTCTGCGGCCTCTTCCCGGTCGATGCGGCCGATTTCGAGGATCTCCGTGCGGCCATGGGCAAGCTTCGCCTCAACGACGCCTCCTTCTCTTTCGAGATGGAATCGTCGGCTGCCCTCGGCTTCGGTTTCCGCTGCGGCTTCCTCGGCCTGCTGCACCTCGAAATCATCCAGGAACGCCTTGAACGTGAATTCAATCTCGACCTGATCGCCACCGCACCTTCGGTCGTGTACCAGCTGACGATGACGGACGGCACCGAGCGCGAGCTGCACAACCCGGCCGACATGCCCGACGTCGTCAAGATTGACGAGATTCGCGAACCCTGGATCAAGGCGACGATCATGACGCCCGACGACTATCTCGGCGGCATCCTCAAGCTCTGCCAGGATCGCCGCGGCATCCAGACCGAACTCACTTATGTCGGCACCCGCGCGATGGTGACCTACGAGCTGCCGCTCAACGAAGTCGTCTTCGACTTCTACGACCGTCTGAAGTCGATTTCGAAGGGCTACGCGTCCTTCGACTATCACCTCGAAGGCTATCGCGCCGGCAACCTCGTAAAGATGTCGATCCTCGTCAACGGCGAGCCGGTCGATGCTCTCTCGATGCTGGTACACCGCGCCGCCGCCGAAAAGCGTGGCCGCGATATGTGCGAGCGGCTGAAGGAGCTGATCCCAAAGCACATGTTCAAGATCCCGATCCAGGCAGCGATCGGCGGCAACGTCATTGCCCGCGAGACCATCTCGGCGCTGCGCAAGGACGTGACGGCGAAGTGCTACGGCGGCGACGCCACCCGCAAGCGCAAACTTCTGGAAAAACAGAAGGAAGGAAAGAAGCGCATGCGCCAGTTCGGCAAGGTGGAGATCCCGCAGGAGGCCTTTATCGCTGCCCTCAAGATGGGCGACGAGTAAGGAACCATTTTCAGCCCGGCCGGCGCGACGCATGGCCGGGCTGCTACATGATCCCGCCTTGCCTTAGCTGCAGGCCATGTACTCCTTCACCAGTCCTTCATAGGCGTCCATCTCAGGTAGCGCCTCATAGCTGCGGACCGCGCCGGTTTCGGCGAAGGGCAACTTTTCGCGCGTCCAGGTTTCGATAAACGGTTTGAACCAGCGCGGATCGTCCAGCATCGTCGGACGAAGGTTGACGAACCAATCCATTCCCTCCGGCCGTGTGAACATCCACGTCATGCAGTGACCACAGAAATAGTGATGCGCCTCGGCACCGTGCAGACCGCCGATCACGGGCTCCCCTTCCGTGATCGCAAAACCTTCCGCCGGGATCGCGGCGCTCAGCGAATAGGCGCTCGACGACATCTTCTGGCAGCCCGTGCAATGGCAGGCCATGGTCAGCAGCGGCTTGGTGCTAATCTTCAGTCGCACGCGGCCGCATCGGCAGCCGCCCTCCCAAGGCAGATTGACTTCGCTCATCACGTCCTCCTTTCGTCATGTTCAATCTAGCGGCAGGCAGTCCGGCGTCAAACCTAACCGCCGCGAACGGCAAACGTATACCGACAGCCGCAGCGCTTCCTAGAGCATCGGGAAGTTGCGATCCCGCTCGGACATCTGCGCGACGGGCAGTGGCCAGGCGATCGCGATTTTGGGATCGAGCGCGTTGACCCCGCCTTCGGCCCCCGGCGCGTAAGGCTTGTCGTGCAGGTAGATCAACTCGCAGTTTTCCGTCAGCGTCTGGAAACCATGGGCAAAACCCGGCGGGATCATCATCGAACGAGCGTTCTCGGCGGAGAGAACCTCACCATGCCATTGGAGATAGGTCGGCGAACCCGGCCTCAGATCGACAGCCGCATCGAACACGGCGCCGGCGAGGCAGGAGACGAATTTCGCCTCGTCGTGCGGGGCCTGCTGGAAATGCATCCCGCGAATGGCCCCCTTTGCCTGTGTCATCGTGTGATTGATCTGCGCGATGCAGCCGACGCCGAAATCGGAAAGCTCCGCAGTGCAGAAGAAGCGCGAGAAGAAGCCGCGCTCATCGCCGAGGCGCTGGCGCTCGATGACGACGAGGTTGCTGAGGGCAGTGGGGATGCGGGTGAAACGGGACATCTGTTCGCGATCGAGAAGCAAGCACGCTATCTAGCGTCATACTCCATAGCGCCGGCAATTCAAGACGTACACCAAGTTCGCCTCAGGCCATTGAGTTGGCTACGCACATCTGTATAAGCGAGCAGTCCCCTGCGCGAATCGAGAACGAGAAACGCTGTGATCACTATCCATCCCACGGCACGGATAAGTGCCTTGGCCGATATCGAGGATTCAACACGAGGAACTTCGATTTCCATCGGTGAAGGATCGATGATCGACAGCTTCGTCAAGATCAAGCCGGCCGGTGGAGCGGGAGATCTCCAGATCGGACGTTTCTCCTACGTCAATAGCGGTTGCGTGTTCTACACCGGTAACGGCATCTCGATTTCAGACAATGTTCTTATCGCCGCTAACTGCACGTTTGCGCCCGTCAACCATGCCTATAAGGATAGCGGGAAACTGATTCGGGAACAGGGATTTCTGCCAAGCCGGGGAGGTATCATTGTCGAGGATGATGTCTGGATTGGCGCAAACTGCGTTGTCCTGGATGGAGCGATCTTGCGTCAAGGCTGTGTGATCGCGGCCGGATCATTGGTTCGCGGCGAAGTGGCGCCTTTTACCGTTTGCGCGGGCAATCCGTTGAAGGTCGTGGGGCAGCGAAATTGAACTTTACCATTCTGGGAGGAACTGGCTTTGTCGGCAGCCACGTGGCGCGCTACCTCACAGGATTGGGGCATACTGCTTTCGTGCCCGATCGCTCCCAGTCCCTGGTGGATGCCTGCAATGGGGCGCACGTTATCTACGCTATCGGCCTAACGGCGGATTTTCGAGAGCGGCCGTTTGACACAATTGAAGCGCATGTCAGCGTCGCAGCGGACCTCCTCAGGCAGGCGGACTTCAAGTCATTCCTTTATCTTTCCTCTACGCGCGTTTACGTCCGCAGTTCGGATACATCAGAGGATAGGTCGCTTTCAGTTTTGCCCGAGGATCCATCCGACCTTTACAACATTTCGAAGCTGGCCGGTGAGGCGGTATGCTTGGCCAGCGGACGAACCAACGTTCGGATCGCACGGCTATCCAATGTGGTGGGGCCGCAAACTGCAGCGACAGAGAGCTTCGCAGGCGCTTTGTGCCGCGAAGGAGCACGTGGCCATATCCAACTCAAAACCGACCTCAACTCCTCCAAAGACTACATCTGGATAGACGATGTTGCGGCTCTATTGCACCGCATCAGCCTGGCAGGGCGGCACAAGATCTACAATGTCGCAAGTGGCATGCAGATCAGTCACGCGCAATGGATCTCAGCAATCTCGACACAAACCGGTTGCTCTTTTTCGGTAGACGACAACGCTCCCATGAGCAGCTTCCCGCCAATTGCTACGAGTCGCATACGCGAGGAGTTTGACTTTCACCCACAACCCGTGTTGCAGCGGATTTCGACGATTCTGGAACATTCGTCCGCAACATTTTAGGATCCGCGCACGAACACGGCGGCAACAGAGGATTTCATATGGATCCCATCAAGCAATTCATGGACGAGCGAGCAGCAACAGCTGCCACCTACAACGCAGACGTCGACTTCCAGAAGGCATCCCGCCATTGGCGCGAACTGTCTATGGATAAGCGTTATGTCTATAACTTCGATTGGTTGGGCCGCCCGATCATCCAGTACCCGCAGGATATCCAGGCAGTGCAAGAGTTGGTCTGGCGCACGCGGCCAGACCTCATCATCGAAACTGGCATTGCGCATGGCGGCTCGCTGGTTCTGAGTGCTTCGCTCCTTGCAATGCTTGACATGTGTGACGCGATCGCCGTGGGAGCTACGATCGACCCGAGGGTATCAAAGCGGAAGGTCGTCGGCATCGATATCGACATCCGTGCCCATAACCGGGCGGCGATCGAAGCTCATCCGATGTCCAGCAGAATTTCGATGCTGCAGGGCTCGTCGATTGCCCGTGACGTCGTCGATCAGGTCAAGTCGATGGCACGCGGCTACGAACGCGTAATGGTCTGCCTCGATTCGATGCACACCCATGAGCATGTTCTGGCGGAACTCGAAGCCTACGCACCGCTCGTTACCCCCGACTGCTACTGTGTCGTTTTCGATACCTTCGTCGAAGATCTCCCGCCAGGCTTTTTTGCCGATCGTCCTTGGAACGTCGGCGATAATCCGAAAACGGCTGTACACACCTATCTCAAGTCGCACTCGGAATTCGAGATCGATCGCGACTTCGAAAGCAAACTGATGGTAACTGTCGCGCCGGATGGTTTTCTTCGGCGTCGAGCCTAGGTAACACTGCTATGAAGATCGTCATTCTCGCGGGTGGATACGGTACCCGCATTTCCGAAGAGAGCCACCTGCGGCCGAAGCCGATGATCGAGATCGGGGGGCGACCGATTCTTTGGCACATCATGAAGATCTACAGCCATTTCGGCTTCAACGACTTCGTGATCTGCCTTGGCTATCGCGGCTACATGATCAAGGAATACTTCGCCAACTACATCCTGCATTCGGCGGACGTGACCTTCGACATGGAGCGCGGCGAGACCACCTATCACGCCACCAAGGCCGAGCCTTGGCGCGTGACGCTTGTGGAAACAGGCGAGGGTTCGATGACCGGCGGACGCCTGAAACGTGTCGCCAACTATCTCGATGATACGTTTTGTCTGACTTATGGCGACGGCGTTGCCGATGTCGACATCATGGCGCTGACCGAATTCCACCGAAGCCACGGACGCGAGGCAACGGTAACCAGCGTCGTGCCCCCCGGACGCTATGGCGCGCTGCTGACGGAGGGCGGGCAGGTCAAGAGCTTCACCGAGAAGCCAGCAGGCGACAACGGACGCATCAATGGCGGTTTCTTCGTGCTCAACCGCACGGTGCTCGATCGCATCGAGGGAGATCTCATTCCGTTTGAGGGTGCGCCGCTTGAAGGACTTGCCAGCGACGGCCAGTTGATGGCCTTCCCGCATGACGGCTTCTGGCGCCCAATGGATACGCTGCGGGACAAGAACCAGCTCGAGGAGCTCTGGCAGAGCGGCCATGCGCCGTGGAAAGTCTGGTCATGAGCCGGCTGCCGGATCAGCGTTTCTGGTCAGGCAAGCGCGTCTTCCTGACAGGCCATACCGGCTTCAAGGGGACGTGGGCGCGGATATGGCTTGCACGGCTTGGCGCTGAGGTAACAGGCTATGCGCTCGCGCCGGCGGCGACACCGTCGCTGCATGCACTCGCAGGCCCCGCCGGACTGGCTGCCGAAACGATCGGCGATATTCGCAACGGAACGAGGCTCACGGAGGCGCTTAGCGAGTGCAATCCCGATATCATCCTGCATATGGCAGCGCAGCCGCTGGTGCGACGCAGCTATCGCGAGCCGGTTGATACGTTCGATGTCAACGTCATGGGAACGATACGCCTGCTAGAGGCAGCGCGTCCGCTAGAGGCGCTTAGGGCCATCCTCGTCGTGACGACCGACAAGGTCTACAGTAACGACGAAAGCGGACGGCATTTCGTCGAAACGGATCGACTTGGCGGGCATGACCCCTACTCCGGCTCGAAGGCCGCAGCCGAGATCGCTACCGCGACCTATCGGGATTCCTTTTTCCACCAGAAGGGAGTGCATGTCGGCACGGCACGCGGCGGAAACGTGCTCGGCGGCGGCGACTTCTCGGAGAACCGCCTGGTTCCCGACATCGTCCGCGCCGCCATTGCCGGACAGATTCTTGATATCCGCAGCCCGCTTGCAACGCGCCCATGGCAGCATGTGCTCGATTGCCTAAACGGCTATTTCCTGTTCTGCGAGACCCTGTATGCCGGCACGGCATCGGCAAACGCGCTGAATTTCGGCCCATCACCCGACGAAGCTCAAATCCCCGTCGGCGTTGTCGCCTCATCGGTCCAAGCAGCCATGGGGCTCGGACAGAGCTGGCAGGACACCTCGGCGTCAGACAAGCCGCGAGAGATGCATGCGCTTGGTCTCGATCCTGCCGAAGCCTATCGCTGCCTTGCGTGGCGGGCAAGGTTGAGCCAAGCCGAAGCGATAGACTGGGCTGCACGCTGGTACGATCAATGGCGCCGGGGCGAAGACCCGTTCTCGCTCGTCGCGGGCCAGATTGATGCTTTCACGAAAGGCTCCTAACCACATGTCTCACCAATGCCGTTTCTGCTCAGCGCCGCTGACGACCGTTGTCGCGGATCTTGGATCGACACCGTGGTCCAATTCCTTTCTGCCGGACGCGGCAGCGATCGCCAAAGAACGCGCGTTCCCGTTGAAGGTCATGGTCTGCTCGGAGTGCTTTCTGGTCCAGACGACCGAGAACGTGCCGGCGGACGAAATCTTCAACGCCGACTACGCTTACCTCTCTTCGTTCTCGACCAGCTGGCTTGAGCATGCCAAGCGCTATGCCGAGATGATGACGGAGCGCTTCGGACTTTCGGCGGATTCGACAGTGGTCGAGGTCGCGTCGAATGACGGCTATCTCCTGCAATATTTCGCAGCCAAAGGCATCTCGGTGCTCGGCGTGGAGCCAGCCGCCAACGCCGCGAAGATCGCGGAAGCCCGCGGCGTGGCGACCAAGGTGGCCTTCTTCGGCAGGGAAACCGCTAAGGCGCTGGTCGAGGGTGGCGTACGCGCCGACGTGACGGCCGCCAATAATGTCCTCGCGCACGTGCCTGATATCGCCGATTTCGTCAGTGGTTTTGCGATCCTATTGAAGCCGGACGGCGTCTCGACATTCGAGTTCCCGCATCTTCTGACGATGATCGATGGCATCCAATTCGACACGATCTATCACGAACATTACTCGTACATGTCGCTGCTCGCGGTCGAGCGCATTTTCGGCGCCTGCGGGCTGAAGGTCTTCGATGTCGAGGAAATTCCGACGCATGGCGGTTCGCTGCGCATCTTCGCTCAAAAGGCGGAAGGCACCCGCGCTGTGACGGACAGGCTGCTTGCGCTCCGTGCAAAGGAAGAGGCTTTCGGCCTCAAGGAGATGGCGACCTACGAACGGTTTGGTACCCGGATCGAGGGTGTGTGCGAGGCGTTCAAAGACTTCCTTCGTCGTGCGAAGGCCGAAGGCAAAACGGTCGCCGCCTATGGCGCTGCGGCCAAGGGCAACACGTTCCTGAACGTCTGCGGCGTCAGCGCCGACGACATCGCCTTTGTCGTCGATCGCAGCGACATCAAGCAGGGCAGGTTGTTGCCGGGAAGCCATATTCCTGTCTATGCGCCGAGGCATATCGAAGTCGCGAAGCCGGACTATCTCGTTATCCTGCCCTGGAATCTTACAGAAGAGATCGTCAGATCGAACGACTACATCCGAGCATGGGACGGACGTTTCGTGGTGGCGATCCCGACGCTGCAGATTCTTTGAGATTGATGGCGTAGAGCGATGCTGGCCAGCATCGCTCTACTTTCCAGGCTCACACGTCCTGTCCTACAGAAGGCTTTTTTAAACCTGCCGCCAACGACGTGGAGGTCGTGGACTCGTGGAGCTCAGGTGCGGATATCGTTCGGGCGGCGCCTGCTTCACAGACAAGCGTGGCCTTGTTCGGATCATGATTCTCTGAAGTCTCTTTGCATGATTTGGTCTGGTCTTTCATGGGACCGCCGGGGACAACGCAACATTTCAAAAATCGATGGCGACCACATGTCGCAAACAGACGCCAAATGGACGCATTCGCCATTGATTTATCAATGCAATTCGTCGCAAAGGCATGAAATGCTAAGCCGGCTATAGTCAGTTTATTCAACCAAAGATTGATACTCGCACAACACGCCCATTCGATCGAAATGCCTCGCTGCTGCGAAAAATCGCCCATTCTGTGGCCTGGTGATGGCATGGAGACCAAAAATTACAGCCTCAGGAAGCGTCGTTCGCTGTTTCATTTGGGGGCTTGCAACGCCAGACCTTTACGATAGGTTGCGCATTGACCTGAACGTAACTGGTCACGGGAACAAACGACTAATAAAAGGCGCAAAGCCTAGAAAGGTGGCCCCCAAATGAACTTCCTTACGAAAAAATTCCTGGCTTCAGCAGTGTTTGGCTCACTACTGGCCGTGTCGGCGCACGCAGCGACGCTCAATATCCACAATGGTGGCGACCCGCAGTCGCTCGACCCCCAGAAGCTGTCGAGCGACTATGAGAACCGCATTGCAGGCGACATCTTCGAGGGCCTCGTAACGGAAGACCCGAAGGACGATCCGATCCCGGGCCAGGCCGAAAGCTGGACTGTCTCGCCGGACGGCAAGGTCTATACCTTTAAGCTGCGCGACGGTATCAAGTGGTCGGACGGCCAGCCGGTGACCGCGGGGGACTTCGTTTTCGCCTTCCAGCGCCTTCTCGATCCGAAGAATGCCGCCGAATACGCCTATCTGCAGTTCACGATCAAGAACGCGGAGAAGATCAACAAGGGCGAGATCACCGATTTCAACCAGCTCGGCGTCAAGGCGATCGATGACAAGACGCTCGAGATCACGCTCGAGAACCCGACCCCCTACTTCGTCAACTCGCTGATGCACTACACCGCCTATCCGTTGCCGAAGCACGTGGTCGAGGCGAAGGGCAATGACTGGGTCAAGATCGGCAACATCGTCACCAATGGTCCGTATAAGCCGACCGAATGGATCCCGGGCGCGTCCGTCACGACCGTCAAGAACGACCAGTACTACGGCGAGAAGGACCTGAAGATCGACGGCGTCAAGTTCTTCACCCTGGAAGACCAAGAAGCGGCTCTGAAGCGCTATCGCGCCGGCGAGTTCGACATCATGACCGACTTCCCGACCGATCAATACGAGTGGATGAAGAAGAACCTGCCGGGTCAGGCGCACGTCACGCCATTCCTCGCGAGCTACTACTACGTCCTCAATGCCACGAAGCCGCCATTCGACGACAAGCGCGTCCGTCAGGCCCTCTCGATGGCCGTCAACCGCGAAGTGATCGGTCCGAAGATTCTCGGCACCGGCGAACTACCGGCTTACTCCTGGGTGCCGCCGGGCACGGCCAACTACGGCGATCCAGCCTATGTCAGCTGGAAGGACATGCCATACAAGGAGAAGGTTGAAGAGGCGAAGAAGCTGCTTAAGGAAGCAGGTTTCGGACCTGACCACCCGCTGAAGGCACAGCTTCGCTATAACACCAACGACAACCACAAGCGCGTGGCGGTCGCCATCGCCTCGATGTGGAAGCCGCTCGGCGTTCAGATCGAGCTCTACAACACCGAAACCAAGGTGCATTACGACGAAATGCAGCATGGTCAGGTGGAGATCGGCCGCGCCGGCTGGATCGCGGACTATAACGATCCGGACAACTTCCTCGGCCTGCTCGTTTCGGGCGTCTCGATGAACTACGGCCGCTGGAGCAATCCGGAATATGACAAGCTGATCAAGGAAGCCAACGCTCAGACCGATCTGAAGACGCGCGCCGAGATCTTCAAGAAGGCTGAGCGGCTTGCGCTCGACGACAGCGCCGCCATTCCGCTGTATTACTACGTCTCGAAGAATGTCGTCTCGCCGAAGGTTCAGGGCTTCGAAGACAACATTCAGGACATCCATCGCACGCGCTGGCTGTCGATCAAAGAATAAGGAACGCCGGCCCTTCCTGCCTGCTGTGGGAAGGGCCGATCCAAGACCATGATCAAATACGCACTCCGTCGCCTGCTATCGACGATCCCCGTCATGTGGATCGCCGTTACACTCAGCTTCTTTGTCTTGCGCCTTGCTCCCGGCGGCCCATTCGATGGCGAACGGCCATTGCCGCCGGTGATCCTGAAGAACCTCGCGGCTCACTACAATCTCGACAAGCCGCTGATCGACCAATACCTGATCTACCTATTCGACGTGTTGAAGGGCGACCTTGGGCCATCATTTGCCAACGAAGACTTTACCGTTGCCCAGCAGATCATGATCGGCCTGCCCTACACGTTCACGATTGGTGGCCTCGCCTTCATCCTTGCCATCCTCATCGGCGTGACCGTCGGCTGTCTTGGGGCGCTTTATCAGAACAAGGCGCCTGACTATCTCCTCGGCCTGGTCATTCTCGTCGGCCTGGTTCTTCCGAACTTTCTGATCGCGCCCATCCTGCAGCTGATTTTCGGCATCCGGCTCGGCTGGCTGCCTGTCGGCGGATGGGGTGACGGCTCGTTCAAGTACCTCGTCATCCCGATCGTCGTGCTGGCATTGCCGCATGCGGGTCGCATCTCGCGCATGACCCGCGGCTCGATGATCGAAGTGATGAACCAGAACTACATCCGCACCGCCAAGGCCAAGGGCATCGGTCCGCGGTTGACCGTGATGCGTCACGCGCTGAAGCCTGCCATGATGCCGGTTGTTTCCTATCTCGGTCCGGCCGCGAGTTACCTCCTCACTGGTTCACTGGTTGTCGAGAGCATCTTCGGATTGCCCGGCATCGGCCGCTATTTTGTCAACGCAGCGCTGAACCGCGACTACGGCATGGTTCTTGGCACGGTCATCTTCTACATGGTCCTGATCGTCTTTCTGAACCTTCTCGTCGACATCGCTTATGCGTGGCTCGATCCGAAAGTGAGAAATCGATGATCCTCAATCCCGCAAAGAGAGAGCTGCTCGCGGCCGAACTTCTCGAGGCCGAAGGGCTGTCCCACAAGAGCCGCTCGCTGACCGGCGATGCCCTGCGTCGTCTTTCCCGCAACAAGGCAGCCGTCGTTGCCATTATTGTTCTCGTCCTCCTGATCCTGGCCGCGTTTGTGGGCCCGTACCTCATTCCGTTCGACTATGAGGAACCGGATTGGGCGGCTTTCCGGATGCCGCCTGACATGGAGAGTGGCCACTATTTCGGAACCGATCCGAATGGCCGAGACCTGCTTGCGCGCGTGCTTTACGGCACCCGTGTTTCGCTGGCGGTTGCGGCGACCGCCACCTTCGTTTCAGTGGTGATCGGCGTACTGTATGGAGCAGTCTCCGGCTACATCGGCGGCAGGCTCGACGCGATCATGATGCGTTTCGTCGATATCATGTATGCGCTGCCCTACATTCTCTTCGTCATCCTTCTGATGGTCGTGTTCGGCCGCAACGTCTACCTGCTGTTTGCGGCAATCGGTGCACTGGAATGGCTGACCATGGCGCGAATCGTGCGCGGACAAACACTCTCGATCAAGCAGCGCGAGTTCATCGAAGCCGCCCGCGCGTCCGGTCAGAAGCCGTTCAAGATCATCCTCAAGCACATCATTCCGAACCTCGTCGGGCCGGTCGTGATCTTTGCCGCGCTGACTGTCCCCGAAATCATCGCGACAGAGAGCTTCCTGTCCTATCTTGGCTTCGGCGTTCAGGAACCGCTGACCTCGCTCGGCACGCTGATCGCCGAGGGCACCGACGCCATGGAAAGCATGCCGTGGCTCTTGATCTTCCCGGCCTGTTTCCTCGTCGCCCTGCTGATGAGCCTGCTTTTCATCGGCGACGGCCTGCGCGACGCGTTCGACCCGAAGGATCGATAGGATGCAACAAGAAACCAAGAACGATACGCTTCTCGAACTGAGAGACTATTCGATCACCTTTGCGACGCCGGATGGCGAGGTGAAAGCCGTGTCGAACATGAACCTTTCGATCCGGCGCGGCGAGCGCGTGGCGATCGTGGGCGAATCCGGATCGGGCAAGAGCCAGACCTTCCTCGGCGTCATGGGGCTGCTCGCCAAGAACGGCCGCACCAGCGGCCAGGCACTGCTCGAGGGCAAGGACGTCTTGGCGCTGAAGCCACGCGAGCTCGACCGTGTCCGTGGTAAGGACATGGCCATGGTGTTCCAGGACCCCATGACCGCGCTCAATCCGTCGCTTCGGATTTCCCGCCAGTTGACGGAACAGCTTGAGGTCCACCAGGGATTTACAGCGCGGGCGGCCTCCACCGCAGCTTTGGACATGCTTAAGCGTGTTGGTATTCCCGACCCCTCGCGGCGTTTCAACCTGTATCCACACGAACTCTCGGGCGGCATGCGCCAGCGCATCGTCATTGCCATGGCGCTGCTGACCAAACCGAAGCTGCTCATCGCCGACGAACCGACGACGGCGCTTGATGTAACGATCCAGGCGCAGATCCTCGATCTCTTTAACGATCTGACGGCGGAAATGAACACGGCTCTTGTCATGATTACCCATGATCTGGGCGTCGTTGCGGGCCTCGCGGACCGGGTGGCCGTCATGTATGCCGGGCGGATCGTCGAGGAAGCGCCGGTCGACGAGCTCTTCGAAGTACCAGCGCATCCGTATACAGCGGCGCTGCACGCCTCGATCCCCCGGCCCGACCAGGACGTCGATCAGCTCGCCGTCATCCCCGGCCGCCCACCCAATCTTCAACACCTGCCGAAGGGCTGCAGCTTCTCGCCGCGCTGTCCCCTGGTGCAGAACGATTGCATCGACACGTCGCCGAAGCTCGAAATGCTCGCGCAAGGCCATTCCGCGGCCTGCTTTCATCCCTTCCCGCGCCGTGAGGAGGTTCTGAACCATGGCTGACCGATCGCTTTTGAGAGTCGAGAACCTCACCACCCAGTTCGAGATAGCGTCAAAGAGCTTTTTCAAACCGCCGACGCTGCTGACCGCCGTGAACAACGTCAGCTTCGACCTAAGAGAAGGCCGGACGCTCGGCATCGTCGGCGAGTCCGGTTGCGGCAAGTCGACACTCGGCCGCTCGATCCTGCGTCTCCTGAAGTCGCAGAAGGGCCGCATCCTGTGGCAGGGGCGCAACCTACTCGACCTGTCGGACGAGGAAATGCGTGCCGCTCGCCGCGACATGCAGATCATCTTTCAAGATCCGATCGCCTCCCTCGACCCGCGCATGACCGTCGGCGACATTATTGCCGAACCGCTCACTGTCTTCGAACGGAAGCTCACGAAAGCGGAGCGGCTGGCGCGCGTACGGGAAATCATGAGTGCCGTCGGCCTAGTGCCGGAGATGATCAACCGCTATCCGCACGAGTTCTCGGGTGGCCAGGCACAGCGTATTGGCATCGCCCGTGCTGTCGTGACACGACCGAAGCTCATCATCTGCGACGAGCCCGTTTCGGCGCTCGACGTGTCGATCCAGGGGCAGGTGATCACCCTCCTGCGCAAGCTCCGGAAGGAATTCGGGCTGACGCTGATCTTCATCAGCCACGATCTTTCGGTTGTCCGGCTGATCTCCGACGACGTGCTGGTGCTCTATCTCGGCAAGGTGGTCGAGGCCGGTGATTGCGCCACCGTGTTCGACCGGCCAGCGCACCCCTACACACAGGCCCTCTTCTCGGCCGCACCGGTGCCCGACCCGAAGCTCGCGCGGAACCGTCAGCGCATCCGGCTTCAGGGCGATCCTCCCTCGCCGCTCAATCCGCCCCCGGGCTGTGTGTTTTCTCCGCGCTGCTGGAAGGCGACGGATATCTGCCGCACGGAAATGCCGCCAACAGAGCAGGTTCGGCCAGGGCAGACCGCTGCCTGCTATCACATGGATCGTTGAGCAAGCGAGTTCTGGAAAGAAGGCCCGCCGTCGGGCAGGCCTCCCTTTACGTTCAGCGCGCGCCCCAGGTGTCGGTGAGGCGATAGCCCTCCGGCCAGGGGTCCGATGGGTCGAGCATATGCTGATGCGTGCCGGTGATCCAGGCGCGGCCGGAAATTTCCGGCAGGATGGCCGGGCGGCCGCCGACTTGCGTGGTGCCGATTATGCGGCCGGAGAAGGTGGAGCCGATCAACGAGACAGCCGTCAGACGATCTTCGAGCTTCATTTGACCGCGCGCGTGCAGCACGGCCATGCGCGCCGATAGCGCCGTGCCGGTCGGCGAGCGGTCGACCTTGCCGGGCTGGATCGCAACCGCTGCGCCGGCACGCAGGCCCTTGGCGGTGCGCTCTACGGGACCGGCGAAGAGGCAGAAGGAAAAGTGCTTCCAATCCGGATTCTCAGGGTGATGAAATCCGAGTGCGGCATTGGCGCCATTGGTGATGCGCACGCCGAGCTTCGCAATATCGTGCGCCTCGTCGGGCGACAGGCTGAAGCCCATTGCAGCCGCATCGACGATGACGAAACTGTCGCCGCCATAGGCCGTGTCGACGGTCAACGTGCCCAGGCCCTCGACCTCCAGCTTCGCATCCAGCCGCTCCGCGAAACTCGGCAGGTTCTGTACGAAGATCCGCTCGGCCTTGCCGTTGCGGCACTCGGCACGTACGCGAACAAGGCCGCCGGGGGCCTCCAGAGTGATCTCAGTGACCGGCTCCTGCATCGGCAGGATGCCGCTGTCCAGCAACACCGTGGACACGCAGATTGAGTTCGATCCGGACATCGGCGGCGTGTCTTCCGGCTCCATGATGATGAAGGCGGCATCGGCATCGGGATGCTTCGGGGGCACCAGCAGGTTGACGTGACGGAAGACGCCGCCGCGCGGTTCGTTCAGCACAAAATTGCGCAACGTCCCGTCACGGGCGATCCAGCGGCTCTGCTCCCAGATCGTTTCGCCCGGAGGGGGCGTGACGCCGCCGACGATGACATCGCCCACCTCGCCTTCGGCATGGGCGGAAATCACATGGATGGTCTTGGTGCTGCGCATGATACCTCCTCAGGAAAGCCACTCGGGGAGCCGGGCGGCGACGCGACCCGTCAGAGCCGCCGTGACGCAATCGGCAAGATTGGAAAAACGAACGGCCCGCCCCGAAAGTCCGGGACCGTAATGAGCGTATTTGCCCGAATTTGTGATCAGGGCACGCGTGTGCGTCGGGAATAGCGGCTCGGAAATCGAGCACCAGCAAAGATCAGGGAGGACCTGCACGCCCGCTTCCTCCAACCTGCCGAGCAGGCCTTCGTCGCGGGCATCACTGATGACCTGACGACCGGCAGTGACGATCACCGCGACGTCGGCATGCCGGCGGCGGCCAGCCAGAACCTCCGCCAAAGCGCGGCACTCGGATAAGGAGGCATGCGGGCTGCCGATAGCGACGAGTTCCACCTCTTCAGGCCCGCCATTCAGAACCGTCCAGGCCGCAGCCATGTCGGCGCGGGAGATCGATGCACGATCGGCATCGTCCCGCGCAGCGCCAGCAGCTTCGGGCGTAACACCTTCGACATGCAGCATGGGCGCCGCAGAAGTGGTGCCGAAGGCGGCGCACAGAGCCTTGAGATCGTCCTGCGTCGGCTGGGCGGGGCTAAGACCGCGCAGAAGCGGAATGCGGTCCGGCGCCGCGCGACCGGCGAGATAGCCGATCAGCGGCCAGAAGGCGTCATCGACCTGTTCTGGCAGTTCGATATCGATGATCCGCCGAGCCTTCCGGTGCTCGTCAAGATGGACGCCGGATAGCGGTGCGCGGGCCGTCAGCGCGATGCAGAGATCGAGGAAGTCGGGGTGCTTTGCCGTCCTCGCCCCGAGGACCGTGTTGGCGAAGATCACCGCGTTGGATTCCGCCCATGCAATGGATTCGCCCGCCTTTGGCGCGCTGTCGAGCAGGTAGGGAGAGCACGTGAAAGTCGGCCGACAGCCCATCCGGACATAGGCATCGGCGAGCCGCGCAGCCGGGTCGCCGAAGGTCGACGGTACGCCTTGCTTCTGCCAATTGGCACGATCCACGGAAATGGCGTTCATGGTTGTCGGTATGCGAACCCGAGCGCCCATATCGGCCATCTTCTCGGCAAACGTCAGATTTGCCGGGCTGGCGTAGATGCAGCCGTCGATGTGGCCCTGCATAACATCCACGAGCCCGTGCGCACCTTGCTGCGCCGCCATCGCGCAGATGATGCGCATGGCCTGCTGCACGGCGATGCCCTGCCGTCCTTCAAGCATGGCGCGATCAGAATCGGTGAGGTCGAGCGCAGCGGTCGCCGGCGGATCAATCGGAATCTCCAGCCCGTCAGCGACAACGGCCGTATCGCTGATCGCAGTGGTCTTCGCGCGGGCAAGCGCCGCGAAGGCTTCCGGCCCAAGCCGCAGGACGGGCAGCGGCTTGCCGAACATTTCCGACGCGATCAGCGCGCCGAGCGTCAGCACATCCTCGGCCTCGGAGAAAACCAAAGCCGCCGGTGCACGCCCTGTCAGCACAAGATCGAGGAGAACGCCGGAACCCGTGCAGGACCCGCGGCTCGACGGCATCATCAGGATGCCACCGGTCAGGCAGGTCCCGTGAAGTGGGTGGTGCACGTCAATCACGCTGCCGGTCGCCGGGTCGACCCCACCCCAGAAGCTCAAGGCCTCCTTGGTGGCAATGACTGGACCTTTGGCGAAGCCGCCGAGAATGCTGCGATCGAGCGCGGACTGGTTCATTTCGCGCGAAGCCTTGAGCGGAGAGAGGACGGTCACCAACGGGGGCGTTGCGAACCAACATCGCGGTTGGCGCGCTTTTGGCCTCCGTCAGAATCTTTGCGGCGAGAAGGACGCGATGTCGATGGCGGGTTTCCTGCCTGTCAGCATATCCGCGACGATCCGCGCGGTGCCTGCCGACTGCGTCAGGCCGAGATGGCCGTGACCGAAAGCATAGACCACCCGCTGCATGTCGCGCGCTTGGCCGATGGCGGGCAAGCTGTCGGGCAAGGACGGGCGGAACCCCATCCACTGCACGCCGCCCTGCGGCTTCAGCCCGGGCAAGAAACTGCGCGCCTTCTCCAGCATCGCCTCCGAGCGACGGAAGTTCGGCGGAAGCTTGAGCCCTCCGAGCTCGACGGCGCCACCGACGCGGATACCCGTCGATAGCCGGGTAACGACGAAGCCGTGGCCACTGAACGTGATCTGCGTTCGCAGATCGAAAGCCTCGGGTGGAAGCGTGGTGTTGTAGCCGCGCTCCGTTTCGAGCGGAATGTTTTCGCCGATCGTGCGGGCCACTTGATGGGAAAAGGCGCCTGCCGACAGGACCACCCGCGCGGCACGTCGCGAACCGCCGCCGGTGCTCACAACATCGACGCCGCCCTCGACGGGACGCAATGCCGTTACCTCCGCGCGCTCAATCGTGCCGCCCATGGCGCGGAAATGACCCGCCAGGGCAAGTGTATAGAGCTTGGGATCGGCGATGGAATACCACCCGGGCGTGAAGGTGCCATGCGTAAAGCGCCGGGCGAGGCCGGGTTGGATCTCCGCGATCCCGGCCGCATCGAGGTGATGGAACTCGACGCCGTGCGCTTCCCGCGCCTTCCAGCCGGTGAGCGAGGCCTTCAATTCGGCTTCGCCCTCGTAGACCTGGAGATTGCCATCCTTGCGCAGCATGGCAGCGGTGCCGGTCTGCTGCAGGAACGGCTCAAGCTCCGCCTTCGAAAGGTCCATCAGCGCTGTCTGCGCCGCTGTGGAATGGGCGACGCGGCCCGGCGCACAGGCGCGCCAGAACCGGAACATCCAGGGCGCGATCTGCAAGGCATAGGCGGGCGGTACCGACAGCGGCCCGAGCGGATCGAGCAGCCACTGCGGCGCCTTCTTCAGAATACCAGGCGAGGCAAGCGGCAGGATGTCGGTGAAGGCAAAGGCGCCGGCGTTGCCTGCCGATGCTCCGGCAGCGGGCCCCTCTCGGTCGAGTACGACCACCGAAAGCCCTCTTGCCTGCGCTGCGATCGCCGCGGATAGCCCAACGACCCCCGCGCCGATCACGATGACATCAGGTTGGGTTTGATTGTTCATCATCGCCTCAATGGGTGGCAGCAAGGAAAGCTTGCAGCTCCGGATGCTTCGGCGCGCCGAACAGCTCTTCCGGCGGAGCGATCTCGGTCATCACGCCCTTGTGGAAGAAGGCAACCCGGTCTGAAACCTCACGCGCAAACTTCATTTCGTGGGTGACGCATATCATGGTCATCCCCTCGGAGGCGAGCATGCGCAACGTGTCGAGCACTTCGCCAACCAGCTGCGGGTCAAGCGCCGAGGTGACCTCGTCGAACAACATGTATTCCGGCGACATGGCGAGCGCGCGGGCAATCGCCATGCGCTGCTGCTGGCCACCGGACATGCGGTTCGGATAGACCTTGAGCTTCTCCCCGAGGCCCACGTGGGTGAGCTGCTTTACGGCGATCGTTTCGGCTTCCGCCTTGGAAAGACCGAGTACCTTGCGTGGCGCGAGCATGACGTTTTCCAGCACCGTGAGATGCGGGAACGCGTTCCACTGCTGGAAAACGATGCCGAGCTTGCGACGGAGTTTATTGAGGTCGGTGGACTTGGCATGCACATCGGTCCCATCGACAACGATGCGGCCGCTGTCGATGCCTTCAAGACCGTTGATGCAGGTCAGCAGCGTCGACTTCCCCGAACCGGAGCCGCCGATGACGGTGAGCACCTCGCCCTTCGAAACAGTCAGGTTGATGCCCTTCAGTACCTCCAACGGGCCGAAGGATTTGCGGACATTTTCAATCTCAATCATTGGGGGACCACCGTTTTTCGAGATACCCGCCAATCCGGGCGATAGGGAAGCTGATGATGAAGTAGACGGCGCCGCAGATCATCAGAATGAATAGCGGCTCCTGCAGCCGGGTCACGAGAATCTGCGACGCGCGCAGCAACTCGATCAGGCCGAGCCAGAGCACCAGCGCGGAATCCTTCATGACGCCGAGCGTCAGGCCGATCCAGGACGGCAGCGAAACGCGGGTAGCAAGCGGCGCAACAATATAGCGCAAATCCTGCCACCAGGTCAGGCCGAGTGAGCGAGCCGCGCGACGCGTAGTTGGTGGCACCGAGGAAATGCCGCCGCGTACGATCTCCGTGCAATAGGCGGCCGTATAGAGCGACAGCACCACGCAGGAAGTGGTGAACGGAGGCCAGCCAAGCCGCATGATCGACTGCAAAGCATTGCCGAGCACAAGCTGGATCAACAGAGGCACCGAGCGGAAGACGTCGAGCGCGAAGGTCAGCGGTGCCGACCAATAGGGTCCGAGTTCGACACGCATCATCCCGAAAAGGATTCCGAGGACCGTTCCCGCAGCGACTGAAACGGCGGTGACTGCAAGCGTCATCCCCGCGCCCTGCGCCAGGAAGGCCAGGTCACCCCAGGTGAGGGCAGTGTTAAACATCTCTCACCTCTCTCAGTAACGGAAGATACGCCAGGCAAGCGCCCGGGCAGCAAGGGTCAAAACCTTGGCGATGACGTAGTAGATCACGGCTGCCAAGGCGAAGAATTCAAAGGTGCGGAAGGAGCGCGCGTTCAGTTCCTGCGTCACGCCGGCAAGGTCGGTGTTCATGCCGACGGTCACGCCGAGCGATGTCATCAGGACGGCCCAGACCATCTGGTTGGTCGCCGGCAGAAAGGCCACGCGCAGCATCTGTGGCAAGACAATCAGGCGAAAAGCCTGCATGGAGGTCATGCCAAGCGAACGTCCGGCGCGTGTCTGCGTGTCTGGGATCGCCTTCAGGGCGCCGCGGAAATTCTCGGCCAGATAACCGGCGTTGTTGAAAGCAATGCCAACCAGGAGCGCGGTAAACGGGGTAAGGTGAATGCCGAAGTTGCCAAGACCAAAATGGGTCATATAGATCTGGAACAGCGCTGGCGTGTTGCGCGCGATCTCGACCCAGGCGGTGGCGAAGCCACCAAGGATGCGGTTTCCGGATAGCCGGAACAAAGTCAGCGCGATCGCACAAACAAGCCCGATGATCATGGACAAGAGCGCAATGTGTAGCGTGACCAGCGCGCCGTCGAGCATTTGCGGCAATGCCTTGAGCGCCTGGTTCCAGTGGAAGGTGTAGTTGAACATGACCGTCTCACCTTTTCGTAAAGCTACGGCGCGAGGGATAACCTCGCGCCGTGGGAGAAACGGCCCGGATTAGCGGTAGACGCCGTTGACCGCGAGCGACGGGACGTCGCCGCCGACCCACTTTTTGTAAAGTTCGGCGTAGCGGCCAGTACGAACCTGCTGGTTGATGAACAGATTCAGGTAGTTGATCAGGCCGTACTCCTCGCGGTTGGCGAAAAGCGAGACGTAGTCGATGTCGAACGGGGCTTTGCCGACCACTGCGATGCCCGCGAACTTGCCGGTCTTGACGTTTGCCTGCGCAACCGTCGAGGTGGAAACGGTGGCATCGATCTGGCCCTGACTCAGCGCGAGGAAGACGTCTGCCTGCGTCTGATAAGGACGGAACTCGCCGGTGCCCCAGGCCTTGACCTGTTCCTCGAGCGCGATCGCTTCATAGGTGCCCGCCGTGGCGCCGACGACCTTGCCCTTCATGTCTTCGAAGGACTTAACGCCCGATTTCTCGTTGGCTGTAACTGCCATTTCGAACGCAAAGTAGGGAACCGTCATGCCGACGGTCTTGGCACGCTCAAGCGTGTCGGACGTGGAGGCAACGCCGATATCGACGCGGCCGGACATCAGTGCCGGAATGCGCTCGGGGAACGGTGTCTCAACGACTTCGGCTGTTACACCGAGCGCCTTGGCCAGATCGTTGCAATAGTCCACGTCGAAGCCGATCGGATTGTTGTTCTCGTCGCGCGAACCCATCGGCGGGAAGTCCAGCACGACAGCGCAGCGCAGCGTGCCCGAGCCGATAATGTCGTCCAGCTTGTCGGCCTTGGCCGGGCTGATCAGAAGGGTGGCGGCGGCCAGAAGGCCGAAGGCGAGGACCGAGGGTTTCATTTTTCTCTCTCCCAGAGTTGGATTGTCCATTGACAGCGAGGCGCACTATTCCCCGTCGGCGCGCGCAAATCAATGCTAAAATACATAACGTATGCAAAAAGTATAAGTCAAATAGCGGCCATGTCGACAAAAAAGGGCGGCCAAGTCGTGGCCGCCCTTGCTTTTTTACCCGTGATGGGAATCAGCCGAGGAAATCTTCCGGCAGAAGTCCTTCGGGCATGTTCTGGTACGAGACCGGGCGCAGGAAACGCCGGATCGACATCGTGCCGACGCTGGTGGCGCCGAAGTTCGTCGAAGCCGGATAGGGTCCGCCGTGAACCATAGAATCGACCACCTCGACCCCGGTCGGGAATCCATTGACCAGTACGCGTCCTGCTTTGCGCTCCAGCACGGGGCGCAGACGGCGTGCGTCGGCAATGTCGCCTGCATCCATATGAATCGTCACCGTCAACTGACCTTCGAAACCGCGAGCCAGTTGCTCCATCTCATCGATCGTCCGCACACGAACCACGAGGCCAAGCGGCCCGAAGACCTCTTCGCCTAGGGCGTGATCGGCGAGGAACTGTGCGCCAGTCGTCTCAAACAGGTTGGGAGCGGCCGAGCGGCCGGAGGATTCGCTGGTGAACAGCGACTTGACCGTGTTGCGAGTTGTGAAGCGCGCCTGCCCATCCTGATAGGCCTTCGCGATCCCATCTGTCAGCATGGTCTGCGGCGCCACCTTGCCGAGTGCTTCGACTGTCGCGGCGACAAAGCGATCGGCGTCAGCGCTCTCAGTCACCACGGCAATGCCGGGGTTGGTGCAGAATTGGCCCGCACCCATGGTCAGCGACCCCGCCCAGCCCTGGCCGAGCGTTTCGGCACGTGCCTTCAACGCTTCGGGCAGCAGGAACATTGGATTGACCGAGCCGAGCTCGCCGAAGAACGGAATAGGCTCCGGCCGCGCGGCGCAGAGATTAAAGAGTGCGCGGCCGCCGCCAAGCGAGCCGGTGAAGCCGACCGCCTTGATCCGTGGGTGCTGCACCAACGTATGGCCGACGTCGCGGCTGCCGCCCTGGATCAGCGAAAACACGCCTGGATGGACACCCGTCCTGCGGATGGCCGCCTCGATAGCCTGCGCGACGATTTCGCCGGTCCCCGGATGCGCGGAGTGACCCTTGACCACGACAGGGCAACCCGCGGCAAGTGCTGCCGCCGTATCACCGCCGGCAGTCGAGAAGGCCAGCGGGAAGTTCGAGGCGCCGAAGACGGCAACCGGGCCCACAGGGCGCTGAATGAGCCGGATCTCCGGCCGCGGTGCGGGCTGGCGGTCGGGCAGTGCTGTGTCGTGGCGGCGGTCGAGATATTCGCCCTTTTCGATATGGTCGGCGAAGAGCCGTAGCTGACCGGTCGTGCGACCGCGTTCGCCCTGCAAGCGGGCTTCGGGCAGCCCCGTTTCCTGGCTACCGATCTCTGTGATTGCCTCGGCGCGAGCCTCGATCTCGTCAGCGATGGCGCGCAGGAACGCCGCCCGCTGCGCGCGCGTGGAGTAGCCGTAACTCCAGAACGCATCTTCTGCTGCCTCGCAAGCGCGATTCACCAAGTCGACCGTACCAACGGCGAATTGATACACTGGACCATGCGCCGGCGCGGATGCAAAAGTACCCGCTCCGTCGAGCCATTCGCCCGCGACGAGGTGTTTTCCATTGGGAGTGAAGACCATCTGCGATTCCTTTCTTGAGAGCCCGGGGTGCTTTACGCGAAAATCCATCCGCAGGCGAATTGCGCGCGTCAGATCTTTGTATACTCTATGTATTTACAACATCAACACTCGATCGCCATCGGCGGCCGGGCCATCCATGAGAGACACAAGATGAGCGATAATACCACCCTGACCGTCCCGGCCCTGCAGGAAAGGGTCGATGCGATCTTCCGCAACGCCGGCCTCAACGAGATCCAAGCCGGGGCGCTCGCTCGGGTGATCGTCGCCGGGGAACGCGATGCCTGCAAATCGCATGGCATCTACCGGATCGAGGGTGCGCTGCGTACTGTCAAGGCGGGCAAGGTGAAGCCGGATGCGGTGCCGGAACTGCTGCGGCAGGAGGGCTCGGCCATTGTGAAGGTCAACGCCAAGGGCGGCTTTGCTAATCCGGCCTTCGAACTCGGCCTGCCGGCACTCGTTGAGCGTACCCGCTCCTGTGGACTTGCAGCACTCGTCATCAACGACTGCACACATTTCTCCGCGCTGTGGTCGGAAGCGGAAGCACTGACCGAACAGGGCCTTGCCGGCCTGGTCATGTGCCCAAGCTATGCGACCGTTGCACCGACCGGCGGCAACAAGCCGCTGCTCGGCACCAACCCCTTTGCCTTCGCCTGGCCGCGCATCGGTCAGCCCCCTTATGTCTTCGATTTTGCAACCTCGGTCGCCGCACGCGGCGAAATCGAACTGCACCGGCGAGCCGGCACGTCGTTGCCCGAGGGCTGGGCAATCGATGCCGACGGCAATCCGACGACCAATCCTGAAGCTGCGCTTGCCGGCGCCATGCTGCCCTTCGGCGGGCACAAGGGATCTGCGATCGGCACGATGATCGAGCTTTTGGCGGGCATCATGATCGGCGACCTGACAAGCCCCGAGGTGCTCGACTATCTCGGCACGACGACGCTTGCCCCCTTCCACGGCGAGTTGATCATTGCCTTCTCCCCCGAAGCCTTCGCCGCCGGCCGGCCGGGCAATCCATTTGCGCGGGCAGAGACATTGTTCGAGGCGATCGTTGGTCAGGGCGCCCGCCTGCCTTCGCAGCGCCGCTATGTGGCGCGCGCAAAATCGGAGGCCGACGGCATCACGCTGACCGACGCCGAAATCAACCAGCTCGAACGGCTTTTCGCGCTCGGTTTGGAGGCGGTGGCCTGAGCCGTGCTTCAGATCTGCCTACAATGAAAAAAGGCCCTCCGAACGGAGGGCCTTTGAAATCAGGCCTTGTACTTTTCAACAGCGCCCGGGAGTTTGCTCCATTCGGCGTACCACGTGTTGAAAAGCTTGAACTGAGATTCGACATAGCCGCGCTGGCTATCCGTCAGGACGTCGGTTTCGTTGAAGTGAAGCGTGTATTCCTTGTCTCCCTTCAGCACCATCATGTGCTTGAAAAAGAGCACGAGGTCCGGGCCTTCGTCGAAGGAGGAGAGAACGGCCAGCGCCTGCTCGAGCTCCAGCGCCCGCTGGCGGGCATCCGCATCGCCGGAAGCCGCGGCCTGCGCCAGGTTGCACAGATGCAGCACTTCCTTCGGCAACACATTGCCAATGCCGGTGATGGCGCCTGTCGCACCGCAGTTCACGAAGCCGTGGAAGACGGCCGTATCGACGCCGATCATCAGCGAAACGCTATCATCGCGGCTGGTGATGTTCTCTGCTGCGTAACGCATGTCAGCCGCGCCGCCGAACTCCTTGAAGCCGACGAGGTTCGGATGTTCCGCACGCAGCGCGAAGAACAGATCCGCGCGGGTGGCGAAGCCATAGTAGGGGCTGTTGTAAATGACCGCCGGAAGATCGGGAGCGGCAGCGAGGATTGCCTTGAAGTGCGCCTTCTGGGCGGCAATTACCGAACCACGCGACAGGACGCGCGGGATGACCATCAGGCCCTTTGCTCCGACCTTCTGAGCATGAGCCGCATGCGCGACGGCAGATGCGCTATTGACAGCGCCGGTGCCGACGATGACCGGGATACCGGCCTTTACCAAACGCTCGACACCTTCCATGCGCTGCGCGTCGGTCAGCAGCGGCCAGTCGCCCATGGAGCCGCAGTAAACAACGGCCGACATGCCCTGGGCAATCAACTCCTGTCCCTTGCGTACGAGGGCGTCGAAATCGGGGGTGCGATCCTCCTTGCAGGGGGTCATCAGAGCCGGAATTACACCGGAGAAAATCTTGGCCTTCATTGGAAAACTCCTATTGCCTGGCGGGAAGGACAGGGACAGTCGCGCCTCCAATGGCGCCGTCCCCCGTATCTTCGAAGGCGGTTATACCACTTGCATATTATTTGTCGACAACAATTATGCAGCTCGTCAAAGGGCGATATCCAACTTTCCGCCGCGCGCAAAAAGCTTCTGTATTTGCTGGACGATCTGTTCAGCATGGATCGTCGCCAAGCGGTCGGCGGCCTCACTGTCGCGCGCGGCGATGACAGCGATAATGTCCTCGTGCTCTTCGACGAAACGTTGCGGCAAGCGATCCTCATAAGACTGGTAATAGAGCCGCAGAATGCGCCGTCCTTCATCGAGAAGGCGATTGAAGAGGCCCGTGAAATAGGCGTTGCGTCCAGCCTCGGCGATGGCCGAATGGAAGGCGGCATTGGTGGCAATCATTGCCAAGGCGTCCTGTGCTGCCACGGCGGCAGCAAAATCAGCCTGATGTGCGCGGATCACCTGCAGATCCTCGGCGCGGTGATACTGGGCGGCTAGACGCGTGGTCACGCGATACATCAGCACCAAGGCATCGAAGAAGGTATGCATGTTAAGGAAATCGATGTTCGAGACCATGGTCGAACGATTGGGCAACGTATCTATCAGCCCCTCGCCCGCGAGCCGCACCAGCGCCTCGCGGATCGGTGTGCGCGACATCTTGAACCGCTCGGCCAACTGCACCTCATCGATCGGGCTGCCGGGCGGTAGAACCAGATCAAGGATCTCGTCGCGCAGGAGGTCATAGACCATCTTGACGCCAGAACCACGCTTGCGTTCGGGAGTGGAATTCGTGTCGCTATCAGTCATCTGGAATCCTTTTGTCGACAAAAGGAATACTTTTTCTTTCGCGTCGGATCAATAGCCGGCACCCCCGGCGAGCGAAGGCCGGGCGTCGCGTCAAATAGACAAAAGGGCGGCGGTAACCATCAACAACGTGCTAGACTGCCGGCGACGCTTTCGCTGGTGCCAGCCAGGCGTTTCTGCTGGCTAGTCTGAATTAAGTGCTCATTTATCGCTCTAGTTTAGCAATACAGGACGCCTACGCAGGCGAACCAACGTGTCGCGGAGCACGGGACAGGATGCGGATCAGCACGATCACCAACTGGGCATATGCCGTTACGGTTGTGCTCACCGTTCTCTCGGGCGGAGCCTTCATTTTGTCCGCCCACAGTGCTGTTCGCGAACGAGCCGCGGTGGAGACCCGCGAGCGGCTCGACGAACTTGTCGATCAGCTCGCCCTAGCAGCCGAACAGACCACCGAGGATGCTCGTTTGTTCGTGATGCGGGGAGAAGAGCGCCATCTTCAGGCATTTCGCGGCGCCCAGGGAGAGGAACGCGCTCGCGAAGAGGCAATCAAGGGCTTGAAGTCCACCGGCCTGTCGCCACAGGAGCTCTTTGCGCTGCGCCGGCTGGAAACTGATGCGGAAGCATTGGACCAGATCGAGGAAAAAGCGGTTGCTGACTACGGAGACGGCGATCGCGATGGCGCCCGGCAAACCCTTTTCGGACCGGAGCACGAACGCTTGCAGACCGACCTGCTCACAAGCGTTCAGCATTTCATCGATCTTGTCGCAACCCGCGCCGCCGACGAGTTCGCTGGCGCAAGGACGCGCACCGATCTTTGGGACAACATAGCCAAATCCATGCTCGGGCTAACCGCCGCCGTTTTTATCGGGGTTTTGTATTTTGTCTTGAAGCGTCGGGTTGCAACACCGCTGCTCCGAATGACCGGCATCGTCAATCGACTGGCGAAGCAGGACTACGACGTCGAGGTGCTCCCCGATAGTCGTCGCGACGAAATCGGGGAGATGAACGAGGCGATCCAGATCTTCCGAGACAATGGCCTCGAACGGGAGCGCCTGGATGCCGAGCGGCGCCGTGACCAGAAGACGAAGGACCACATCCTTCAAATGATGCATCGGCTTCAGGCCTGCCAGCAACACGAGGAGCTTGCCGAGGTGGTCTCACTTTTCGCGCCACGGATCTTTCCACACCTCGCCGGGAACCTGTACCTCATGAACAGCAGCCGGTCGGCACTAACATCTGCCAGCCAATGGCGCCAGCCGACACGGTCACACGACATCTTGGCGCCGGCGGAATGCTGGGGGTTGAGGCGAGGCAGTCCCCATGTCAGCGATCATTCGGGCGGCGATGTGCCCTGTCAACATCTGGAGGCCGGGGATGATGCTTGTATCTGCATACCGCTGTCTGCCCATGGCGACACGGTCGGTCTCCTCTATTTCGAGGGAGCGGATGGCGGCAAAGCGATGGAAAGCGCTAGGCTGTACATCGAAATCATCGCCGAGAATATCGGGCTGGCGATCGCCAATTTGCAGCTGAGAGATCGGTTGACGCACCTTGCCGTGAGGGATCCTCTCACCGGCCTTCTGAATCGACGCTCGCTAGATGACGAAATGAACCGCCTTCGCCGAGATTCCCTGGATCGTCCGACCGCGTGCCTGATGGTGGATATCGACCACTTCAAGCACTTCAATGACGAGTTCGGACACGATGCCGGCGATCACGTGATGCGGCAAGTCGCGACGCTCATGACCGAAACGGCCGGCAAATCAGGCTCCGTCTATCGCTTCGGCGGCGAGGAGTTCACGGTCATTCTGCCCGAGTCAACAAAGGACGCTGGTTTCGGGATTGCGGAGAAGCTTCGCATGGCGGTGGAGGCCACCCCCATTACCTATCAGGGTCGACCGCTGGGAGCAGTGACCGTGTCAATCGGGATTGCCTCGACCGAAGATGGCAAGTCAGCCGCCACACTATTGCAAAGGGCAGATGCCGCGCTGCTACGGGCGAAATCAGAGGGCAGGAACATTACCCTGATCGAGGGGTCCGGCGGGTCCCCCAATCATCGTCTTGCCGGATAACCCTCCTTGGTCGTCCGCCGCGACGCTGCCGTAGTGCACGCATACGGGTCGTGCAGCTTTCCTGTTCGGTGCAATTTTTTTTCATAAATGGCGCAGCTCGCCTCCCAAACGCACAACGGCATACGACGTATCATCGGCCTGCACTGCGCAGCACAACCCCGGACAACCCTGCCGTTACTGGCCCCAATTTCCTGGCGAAAATCCCTATTGTCATGGCGTGCCTGAGGATGTCGATTACCGCAGTGAGCGCGGTCTCGATCGCGCCCTGCTCATGAAGCTGATGGACGGCGACTGGATCGATGCCCACGACAACCTTGCCATTTATGGACCATCCGGCGTCGGCAGAATCTGGTTGGCCCGTGCCCTCGGGCACAAGGCCTGCCGCGACAGACTCACGCGGTGTCGGATCGGCTATGCGTGGCAATAAAGCCCGCTTAAGGACATCAAGAAGAAGCCGGCGTTCGTTGGTGAGCGTCCGGTGAGCGGATTTTGCTGAACGAGCCAGTTAGGCGATGTTCTGGG
>NZ_JAIQXS010000029.1:0-60401 GCF_020166565.1 Rhizobium sp. 3T7 | reverse complement strand
CAGACGATCCGCCTCGGCGGCAAGAGACGTTCAGATACTGGACAATGCACCCTCCTAAGGAGACTATCCTCGATAGTCTTTGCGTCATAGGATCGTCACCCGCACAGGGCGAAACCGCTTGCGGTTTGGTGGCTTGCCATAGAGGGTGGTCGGGATTTTTCCCGAGACGCCTGAACGATTTAAGAAATTCCGTTTTTGCAGCGATCGCCGCATTTCCGAAAAATTCTAAACGGCCTGCCGCGAATACACTAGATTCGAGTCATAGTTTCGCAGGTGAGCTGTGACTGGCGTAGATCGGGACTGATATAAAGCTAAAGATTGCTTTTTTCGCGCGAAATTCATGAAATCGAGTTATAACTTGATTTTCTCGCAGATCATACACCGTAATGGACATATGGCTTCGTTAGCGCCCCCATCGGGCGCTTATGAGGTAGCGAGCGAAGGCATAACTTAATGGCACTGAGAAGCGCAGACATTTTGTTCAAGGATGAATCCGCCGGCACGTTGGTCGAAACGGCCAACGGCGGAACGCGCTTCGCCTATCATTCAGACTGGAATAAAGGCAATATCGCCTGCTGCTTCCCCTCCACGCAACGCGAACATGAATGGAAGGTCGGCCTGCATCCGTTCTTCCAGCACCTCGGCCCGGAAGGATGGCTACGCGAACAACAGGCACGTTCGGCACATGTCGTTGAAGAAGACGACCTTGGGCTGCTCCTTCGTTACGGCGCAGACTGTATCGGGGCCGTCAGCATCCGGCCGCCGGACGATGCCGCACAGCTCCCGGAAATCACCGAAGCCACTGCCAGCCCCGGACGCACGGTTTCAGGTGTGCAGAAGAAACTGCTTGTCACCAAGGACGATGAAAACAGGTTTGTTCCCGCGAGTGCGACGGGATCAGCGCCCTATATCGCTAAATTCAATTCCGACCGGATAGACAACCTCGTTCGGAATGAACTCCTGAGCCTGCGATGGACCGCCGCCGTCCTTGGCGAAAGGGAAGTGACCGCGTTCACGACCTCGCTCATCGCGGCTGTTGACGAAACGGCGCTCATTGTTACCCGCTTCGACCGGAAACCGAACGGCGAGAAACTGCGCCTCGAAGACTGTGCGCAGATACTCCGCAAGCCCAAGGGACAGGACTACGCAAGCAAGTATGACGCGGCCTACGAGGATATTGCCGCGATCATTCGTCAGCACTCATCGCGCGCGCCAATCGACCTCTTGCGGTTTTTCAATCGCCTGATCGCCTTCACCCTGATCGGGAATTGCGATGCCCACCTGAAAAACTTCTCCCTTCTGGAAACGCCGACGGGCTTACGGCTATCCCCCGCCTATGATGTGGTGAACACCGCATTTTATGCGGGGTTCGACCAGACATTGGCGCTGTCAATCGGCGGTGAGAAAATCCATCTGGAAGCGGCCAACCATGCGATTTTCCGTGCCTTCGGCAAGGAAATCGGCCTGCCGGACAGGGCCATCGACCTGACATTCAGACAGCTAAAGCGGCAGGTGGAGAAGGCTGCATCCATTATCCTTCCGCCCGACACGGAGCCGCCGGACGGCTTCGTGCATAGATTCAAAGAGATCGTGGACAATTCATGCCTGAGAATACTGGAAACATAGCCTCGCTCGCGTGGCAACGGTACGTGGAAGAAACCTTGCGCCGTCGCAAGGCGGAAGGTCTTACACAAAAAGATCATTCGGCTTTGGCGGGTGTCAGCCATCCGACAATGGCTGCGTTTGAGCGTGGTGAAACGACCCTGACACTGGCGAAAGCGCTCGATATCCTGCGCGTCGTGGGTTTGGTGGATGAGCCTACCGAGGGGGACACGCAAGCCTGGTTCGTGCGCGATGCATTTGAGCGTTGGCGTAATCTGATTGCTCCGCTCCCCCAGGATTCGCCTGCGCGGTTTCCAAATGGCTGGTATCGGTTCGACTACTGGCTTGAGGGCGATCTCAAGATGCCGGAGCTGATCGCCTTTGAACGCATTCTTGAAAAGGCCGTAGTTCGGAAAACGGGCTGGCCGCCGTTCTGGCTTCCGACACGCGAGGCTATTCAGCCGCGTGAAGTTGATGGACTGATTGAATGTTGGCTTGCACCGCAAGGCGAGGAAGTCGAGCGCGGGTTTAATGATCCTGCGCATTGCGATTTCTGGCGTGCGGGACCTTCGGGGCGCATGTTCCTGATCCGCGGTTATCAGGAAGACGGTGCAGAGACATTCCCCGCCGGAACGATCCTCGACACGACGCTTCCCCTGTGGCGGATGGGTGAGGTTCTGTTGCACGCGGAAAAGCTTGCATCGCTCCTTCGCAAAGATGCCGATACAGCCGTGACGGTTTATTTCCGCGCCATGTTCACGGGCCTGCGCGGTCGCGTGTTGCGCTCCTGGGCTAACCCGCTGAGTGATCTGCTTGTCGAAGGTCATGCGGCGCGAAGCGATGAAGCCGTGCTGGAGGCAAAGTTTTCCGCCAACGATATCGAGAGCCGATTGGCCGAATGCATGCTCCCGTTGTTGACGTCGCTCTATGAGAGGTTTGGCGTGGCAGGGCTTTCGCTCAATCGCGTCGAGGCGGAAGTGCAACGCTTGCTAAATAGCCCCATCAGCAAAGAACGTCATCCGCGCCGCTAGCGGTGACCGCAAAGACCGCAGTCTACGGACTCGGCCCCGACAGCATGAAGGGCACCCATCAAGCGGAGAGCTACTTAATCTGGTACGCGAGGCGGCGTTGCACAAACGCCGGCTTTGAACCCTCAAGAATCTTCACGATAGCGTCATTGATACGCGAATTTTCGATAGACCGGATCATAAGTAAACTTGTAGCCAGCCGCTTGCGATGGCGACATTCAAGAAATCCTCGCATCGTCGGACCTGGCTATCCCCGGATGTAGCCGTACTTTTCCCCAAAGAGACCTCGGTGGGGTTCAGCAACAACAGCCGAGGTCTCCCGGTACCCATTCAGGAAGAACTTTTTGAGGTAGAGCGCTTTGTTATTTTGGAAACCCGTCGCACACATTGGCTCGATCGGGTGCATGAGGGAGCATTTGCATAATTGAGAAGACGCTCTTTCGATGTGCCTGCTGCGGAAACTCCAACTTCTTGAAAGAAGATGCCGTCATCTGCTCCGCAGTGCCGGTCGCTTGGCAGAAAGAAGTTCACCGGGGATTGGGTGCTTAGAGCGTCCTCTCCATGAAAATCGTGATGGGCTTCAAGCTTTGGGGAACGGCTCGGACATGGCCACTGCGCTTGAAACCAAAGCCTTCGTATAGAGCTATGGCATCCCTCATAAACGTGACGGTTTCCAACCTCACACTTGCGTATCCATCATCGCGCATTCTATCTAGGCAGGCGGTCATCAGGCCCTTCGCAACGCCTCTGCCTCTCGCCTCGGGGCGAACGTACATTTTCTGTAGTTCGGCGATACCGTCGTCTGACTTCGAATAGCCAGCGCACCCGGGAAGATATTTATCGACGCTGGCTAGGAAGAACCCCGCGCCGCGTTGTCTGAACTTTTCCATTAAAGTCTCTATGGTGTGTCCGTAGATGTAATCCATCAATACAACATCTGGCACTCCGAACTTGCGTGACTCTTCGGCGTCCCATTTGCCCATGGCCTTGATGAGCGCATGTGCCGCTTCGAAGTCAGACAAAGAAACAATTGCTCGGACTTCCATGAAGCACCCCCAAGGGTAGCAAATGCCTGGTGACAATTGCTACCTTATAGCGCAGAATCGCTGAACTGTCTTGCGACGTGTCGGAAGCGCGCGCATTAGGGCGGCAGCTTTCCGGCGCACTGAACCGAACATATGGCCGCAACATCTCTGAGATTGTAAACAAGTACCGGGTCAGCGATGCCAAGCGGCGGCCCATGTTGGAATCAGGTTTTGGCACGAAGCCGAACTCCAATCGAAAGTTCTTACGCGTCAAAGGCATGACCTCGGGCAAAACCAGCTTGCCCTGCCGCGCCACCGTTCGGCAAGTGGACAGGTGATTGGCCTTCAATCCATAACGGTCTGCTACTTCATTCACCGTCACGCCGGGTCGCAAGCTCTCCGAAACGATCTGCGCTTTGACCTCATCCGGCCCTGCCGGCGAACCTCAACGCCCGTTCTTCCCAGTCGTGAGAACCTCCAACGTACTCTCCATGGAGAAACTCCCTTTGCTCGTCCATGGAAAGCCGATCACAGATCAACGCGGACAGGACAACGTGGGAGCAAAACACCAGTTGCCGCTCTTTGCCATTTTAGGAGAACCTGTGCTCCTTGCCTTTGAACGGTGAGGCGAACAGCGTTTCGCCCACCGAAATCGAACGATCGCCTTCCGTACGCACGACAAGCGACGGGAGTTCCGGTAGGTCAAGATGGACAACCGTGTCCGCGCCCAGCCTTTCAATGTGCCGCACGACGCCGCGCCACTTTCCATCCGTCGAGGAAAGCGAAATGTGCTCAGGACGGATGCCATAGGTCTTGCAGCTCTCACGTTTGGCCACCTCTCCCTCGAAGAGGTTCATCTTGGGCGAGCCGATGAAGCCTGCGACGAACGGCGTGGCCGGATTGTTGTAGAGCGCCATCGGTGTTCCGACTTGCTCGATCGTTCCGCCGTTGAGCACGACAATCTTGTCGGCCATGGTCATCGCCTCGACCTGATCGTGCGTTACATAGATCATCGTTGCGCCAAGTTTGGCGTGCAGCTCAGTCAGCTCGATACGCATTTGTGCTCGCAAAGAAGCGTCGAGGTTCGACAAGGGCTCATCGAACAAGAAGACCTTTGGATTGCGGATGATGGCGCGACCGATTGCGACGCGCTGCCGTTGTCCGCCCGAAAGCGCCTTGGGCTTTCGATCCAACAGATGGGAAAGCTGAAGAATGTCGGCGGTCTGCTTGACCTTTTCCGCGATCTCAGCCTTGGGCCGTTTGGCAAGCGACAGGCCGAAGCCGATATTTTCCGCCACGGTCAGATGAGGATAAAGGGCATAGGACTGGAAGACCATGGCGATGCCGCGCTGGGAGGGTTCGGCATCGGTAACGTCCTTGCCGTCGATGAACACCTTTCCCTGGCTCGACGTCTCAAGTCCTGAAATGATCCTCAGCAAAGTCGATTTTCCGCAACCTGACGGACCGACGAAGACGCAGAATTCCCCCGCCTCGATCGTGAGATCGACGCCCTTCATCACATCCAGGCTACCGAAGCTCTTGCGGACATTGTCAAGCACGACGCTGGTCATGGTCTATCCTTTCACTGCGCCGGCGGTCATGCCCGCCACGATCTGCCGGTTGAAGAACACAAAAACGATGAGGGGCGGAATGGTCACCAGCAGGATGTTCATGAACAAGAGGTTGAATTGGGTCTGGAACTGCCCCTGGAAATTATAGAGGGTGAGCTGTACCGTTACGTTTTCCCGGCCCGGCAGGTAGTACAGCGGATTCGTGAAGTCGTTGAAGATGGCGATGGACTGCACGACGATGACGGTGACGGTCACCGGCTTCAATAGCGGGAGGACGACCCGGAAAAAAATCTGGAGCGGTTTGGCGCCGTCAATGATCGCCGCTTCATCGAGATCGCGCGGTATCGTCGCGATGAAGCTCCTAAAGAGTAGCACCGTAAATGCGAGACCATAGGCGACCTGGATCAGGATCATACCTGAGATCGACTTGAAAAGGCCAAGCGACTGCAGCACCCAGATGGTTGGCACGACTGCGGGCGGGATCATCAGCCCCGCTAGAACGCAACCATAGATCACCGTATTCCAACGCGAGGGGCGGCGTTGCAGAACGTATCCCACCATTGCACCGAACAGCACGAGAAGCGTGACCGCAACCACCGTGATAACGGTTGAATTGAAGTAAGCCAGCAGCAGCATGTAGTTGCGGGCCTGGAGCACCTCGATGAAGTTTTCCCAGAGGCGCCATTCAACAGGCAGGCTGAACCTCAACGACGCCGCGTCCTGCTTTGTCTTGGCGGCTGTAATGAAGATGAACAGGAAGGGGAGGACGAAGACCACGCCCGAAGCGGCAAGTGCTACGACACCCGTGTAAAGTTGGCGACGCCTCACAGATCCACCTCTTTGCGATTGAACCAAGCTGTGAGGGGCAAAACGATCAGCCCGATAAGAACGAACAAGATGACGTTTCCGGCCGTCGAAAGCCCATAGAAGCCCGCCTGGTACTGCTTGTAGATGACGCTCGCCAGAACATCTGAGGAAAAGCCAGGTCCGCCGCGGGTCATTGCCCAGATCAGATCGAAGCTGCGCAGGCCGCCGATCAGCGATAGCGTCACGACCGTAACAGTTGCAGGCTTCACCAATGGGATGGTCACGCGGAAGAACATCTGACGGCCGGTGGCGCCATCGATTCTGGCCGCCTCATAGTAGTCCGGACTGATGGATGCGAGCCCGGCGATGTAGATGACCGTGGCGAGCCCTATGCCTTTCCAGAGATCGACGAAGACGATGGAATAGAGCGCCAGTGCCGGATCCGTCAGCCAGCCCGGACCATGAATGCCCACGGCAGCAAGCGCCACATTGATAAGACCCCGGGTGGGGTGCATGAGCATGGAAAAGGTGATGCCGACGCCGATGGTCGACACGAGAACTGGAAAGAAAATGACTGTGCGCAGGAAGCCCTGTGCCCACAGACCCGATGTCAACAGCACTGCCAGAAGCAAGCCGAGTACGGTCTTGGCGCCTGATGTCAGCACCGCGTAAATGACGGTATTGACGAGGCCCTGGACCAGGAACGGTTCACGGAAAAACTGCCGGTAGTTATCCAGACCAATGAACTGCGTGGTGAAGAGGTCCCACCGGGTGAGGCTGAACCAGAAAGAGGCAATCGTCGGCGCCAGAAAAAGGACGGTGAAAATCACCGCCGCTGGCAGGACGAACCAGTAGGGGTAGGGCGATCTGCGCGTAACCATGGGGGCTCCTTGAGCACCCCACCCGGACGAGTACCGGGTGGGGATCGGCTGGGAGGTTACTACCAGTTGGGCAGGCCGAGCTGCTTGGCCTGCTTTTCGACGTCCTGGTCGTAGAGAGCTGCTGCGTCCTTGGCGGACCGAATTCCCGTTCCGACTTCAACCGTGATCTGCTCGAGCGCCGGCCCCTTCACCGGCGAAAGAAACTCCAGCGCAGGCGCGGCACGTCCTTCAAGTTCGAAATAGGGCAACATGTCGGAAACGACCGGCGGAATGTCCTTCGGGAGCTCGCAACCCTTGACCAGATACGGGCCAGAGGGAACAGCTTTTGCCATGAGATCACACGCCTCCTTGGTGCCGATCCAATCGAGAAACTTCTTGGCTTCCTCGACATGCTCTGACTTTGCCGAAACATAAAGCGCAGAAGGCATCCACACCGTCAGCCCGTTCTTTGCCGCATCTGTGCCGGGTTGAGCGAAGAAGCCAAGATCTTTCAAATTGTCAGGAAAGTTCTGTTGAACGTTGCCGACGCCGAAGGTCAGATTGGGATAGTGTGCGGCCTCACCTGTGGCTACCATTCGCATCCCGTCGTCGAACGTCGCAGCACCGAAATCAGCATTGAGCAGGCCGGCTTTCGCAACCTCCTCAAGGTGCTCGAAGCCGCGCATGGCAGCCGGCGTGTTCGCGTACTTGACCTTGTTGGCGGTATAGTCGGAAGCAAAATTCGGAACCTCCGCCTGGACATTGAAGTAGTCGGCAAGGACGAAGAGCTGCGACGTCCAAGTGGTGCCATACGTCTGCGCTACGGCCACCTTGCCGGCGGCCTTGATCTTCTCATTGTTGGCCATGAACTCCGCCCATGTCTTAGGCGGGGTGAGGCCGAGCTCTGCATAGATCTTTCGGTTGTAGAAAATGCCACCACCCATGGCCGGGCCAAACGGCGTTCCACGCACGTGTCCATCGGGACTGGTGACCACTTTCTTGAAGCTGTCGAGGATTCCAGCCTGCGACGGGAGGTCAGAGAGATCTGCCAGCGTCTCTTGCGGCTTCAGTGCCTGAAAAAGCGAACCGCCATTGTACTGAAAGATGTCGGCCATCTCGCCCGTGGCGAGACGTGTCTTGATGATGTTGTCGCCTTCCGATCCTCCAGCACGCTGCTCCACATCAAAGCTCACATCTGGATGCTTTTCCGTATAGGCCTTCGAGACAACATCGAATGAGGCGATCGTTTCGGGATTGGTATCGATCAGGATGCTGAGCGTTACATCGGCGTGAGCAACGCCAGTGGCCAGCGACATGATGCTTGCGGCAAGGATGCTGCACTTCGTCATTCTCATAGTCATTTCCTCCTCCTGAAGACCGGAATGATTTGGGCTGCTGGCTTGCGGGCAAAGCCCGCAAGCGTTTCTATCAAATCGAAAACGTGATGGTGTGCTCTCCCTTGCCGAGCCTGACCTCCTGGCCCGGCGCGACCAGTTCACCGTGCGCAGTCAGTGCCTTGCGATCCTCCCTGCCCCCAAGACGCGCAGTCACGCCTTCTGGCAAGGAAAGGCGGCAGGTGACGGCGCTCCCCTCCACGCTCCATCCGGCCTCGATGCGTCCGAAGCGAGTGTCGTGCCAGGCCGAAACCGGCGAGAGCGCCGGAAGAATTGCGGGATCGAAGGCTATCTCCTCAAAGCCAGGCTTGTCTTCCAGCGGCTTTATGCCAGCGACATCTTCGAAGAGCCATTGGCACACAGCGCCGTAGGCATAGTGGTTATAGCTGTTCATGTCAGGATCGTAGATCGTGCCGTCTTCGGCGAGTGCATCCCATCGCTCCCAAATCGAGGTTGCACCGTGCTCCACCTGATACAGCCAGCCGGGGACCTTGCGGTTCAGAAACATCCTCTCCGCCAGGTCCATCATCCCAAGACGCGTAAGGGCGGGCAGCACAGCGGGTGTTCCAATGAAACCCGTACCGATGACGCCATCGGTCTCTTCCGAGACCCGGCGGAAATATTCACGACCAGCCTCTTCATACTCCGGCGGTACGAGACCGTAGAGGAACGCCAAAGCCCAGGAGGTCTGATCGTTATGCGCTATGCGACCGGATGGCGAAAAGAATTCGTGCTTGAAGGCCGATCTGATTTCACCCGCGCGCGCATCAAGACGCGCAGCTTCGGTGCCCATCCCGATTGTGTGGGCGATCTTTGCTGTCAATTGCGTCGAAATGAAATGATAGAGGGTCGCGGCGCAGTCGTCCGCCACCGTTGGACGCGGCTTGCGGTTGTCGCCGACCGGCTGCAGCCAGTCGCCAAAGGTGAAACCGTGATCCCCCCAAACCGCGGGAGGACGGATAATCGGTCCGTCGGAAATGCCCCAGAGATAGTCCAGCCAACGCAGCATGGCCGGGAAGCATTCCTCGAGAACAGAGGCATCGCCATAATGCAGGTAGAGTTGCCACGGGATGATGACGATTGCGTCGCCCCAGCCTGTCGACCCCGCCCAATCCCCGCGCCCGTCGATTGGGTGAAGCCGAGTTGGGTCAGGCGAAAAGTGAGAAACCGCGCCGTCGGCGCGCTGGTCGTGCATCACATCGCGAAGATACTTGACGAGGAATGAGCCGCTGTCGGCAAGCCAGCAAGCCGTGCCGGCAAAGACTTGCGCATCGCCCGTCCAGCCGAGCCGTTCGTCGCGCTGCGGGCAATCCGTCGGAACCTCGATGAAATTCGAGCGATGCGACCAGACGGTGTTCTCGACAAGGCGATTGACCGCAGCAATGCCTGAGGTAAAGCCGCCCGCGCTTACTGGCACGGACGTAACAGGGATCATGGTGATGGCTACCAGTTCCGCCCGACCTGTCACGGTGATGCGAGCATATCGGAAGCCCATGAAGGTAAAGAGCGGTGCATAGACCTCTTCGCCCACTCCCTTGAGCGTGTAGCGCAGCTCGGCTCGTGCGCTGCGATAATTGCGATTGTCAAAAAACCTGTCGGGTCCGAGCACTTCCGAATGCTCGACACGAATCTGCGCGCCCGCCTCTCCCTTTACATGGATGCGGATGTAGGCGCCGGCGTTTTGGCCAAAATCATAAACAGTTCGCCCGTCGGTCTCGGCCCAACTTTCGACAGGGGAACGCCCATCAAGCTCCTTGACCGCCCTCGTCTCGTGCGGAACCAGCAATTGCTTGTCGAAGGCCAGCACCTCCACGCCGTATGCATCTTTCGGTTCGATGCGCGCGTCGTAATCTTCGCCTAAGTAGATGCCGTTGCGGATAACTGGCGTGTAGCCGCTCTTCCAGCTCTCATCCGTAGCTACCAGCGGCGTTCCGGCTGCGCTCAACTCTGCAATCGCCGCCGTTCGCTCGCCCCAGCAGTTAAATATCGGATTGGACGCCCACATGAGCTGGCTCCGGTACCAACCGTCACCCAGCCAGATCTCGATGCGATTGCGGCCCGACTTGAGCAGATCCGTGACATCATAGGCCTGAAATGCGATCCGGTCGTCGTAGCAGGTCCAACCAGGCGTCAGGAGATCGTCCCCCACGCGGCGTCCATTGATGAAGGCACGGTAAAGCCCAAGCGCGGAAATGCGCAATGTCGCTCCGGCCGGTACAGCTTCCAGCGAAAATTCTCTGGAAATGAACGTGCCTGCGGTCCCCTGCCCGCCATCGCATGAGGGCGCAATCATCGATGCGGTGAACTGGAACTGAGAGCCCGCAAGGCTGTTGGCCGCGGCGACGCCGTGGTCCGAGGCAATCTTCATCATGCAACCTCCTCAACCGCCTGTCCTCCGGCGGGACTAACACCTTTGTGTATATCGTTCTATGTATACCATTCTACACTCTCGATTGCCGTGCAAGAGTTTTTATGCCTATAATTTCGGAAAAGCAGAAAACGAGACACTTTATAATGACAAATCAGTTAGTTGACGCGCCGCACGAGAGGATCACCATCCGCCATGTGGCAAAGGATGCGGGCGTTTCCGTTGCTGCGGTCTCCAAAGTGCTCCGCAACGCCTATGGCGTCAGCGACATTCTGCGGCACAAGGTCGAGACGTCGATCGAGAAGCTGAATTACCGCCCCTCTGTGGCCGCTCGGGGAATGCGCGGTCGCACGTACACGATCGGCGTTCTCGTGATAGAACTGTCCAACACGTTCCTGGCCGGCGTTATTGAAAGCGCCAACACCGCATTGTCGGAAAGCAGCTACAAATCGCTTATCGGGCTCGGGCGCTCAGCAAGCCCGATCGAGGCTTCGATGATCGAATCCATGATCGACAATCGGATGGATGGGGTGTTGATCGTAGCCCCGCGGATTTCTGGAAAGGTCCTGGAGCGCTACGCTCGTCAAATCCCCATCGTTGTGATCGCGCATCACGAGCCCCAGGCTGAGACCTACGACACTGTCAACTCCGACGATCGGAAGGGTGGGTGCCTGGCAGTCGAAGCTGCACTGCGCCAAGGTTATCGCGACATAGCCATGGTGAGCTATGATCTCCTGGACTCGCCTGCGTCGGTCGTCGCCGTTCAGCGCGAAATGGGCTATGTCGAAGCAATGAAGCAGGCCGGTCTGCAAAGCCGGATCATTCGGCTGCCGCCTGTTGCGACGGACCGAAAGGTCGCGATCAATAATTTCCTGTCAGCGCAAGATCGCCCCCGCGCGGTATTCGTCTGGTCCGATCTTGATGCCGTCCCCCTGCTCAACGCGGCCCGAACCAATGGCATACGCGTTCCCGAAGACCTCGCCATCGTCGGCTACGACAATTCTCCGTTCGCCGCCATACCTCTCGTCGGGCTGACCAGCGTAGACCAAAATGCCGCTCAACTGGGTCGCACGGCTGCGGAGACGCTCCTGAGTCGTATCGACGGCCGCGAAGATGTTCGACACCTGCTGATCGAACCTCACGTGGAGATACGCGGCAGTCTATGATGATTGGCAAATCCACACCAAGAGCGGTCGGTCGAGCCGGCCGCAAGTTCTCGCCGAGAAAGAACGCGCACTTTTGCGTGGTTGGCTTGGACGGTGCACACTCGAGACGGTAGCGACAAACCGGCGTGCGCTTAGCCTCACGACTATTGCAGGGTGCTTCCACCGCGCATCCGGCTCTCGAAGGAAGCAACGAGCGAGATCCCTTGCTCCAGGAGAATGGTCGCCGCCCTCAGCTCACGTGGCGAAAGATCGCTGACAAGTCCGCGGATCGTGTGCGCAAGACAGCTCGAATTGGCGGCATAGCGGATGTCACCAATTTCTTGTGCCTGTCCTGCAGTCTCTTCCAGCGCTTCCGCGACCATCGACATAATGTTCGATCGTTCCCGCAGCGTCATTTCGTCAAGTGTCTTGCCAGGTTCCTGCATCAAGAGCTCCCAAACGCACATAGCCGCCAAGCGGCCTTGCAGCCGCTACATAGTCTCTCTCATTGGCGGGCATTTAAGGCGAGGATCGCCTGACCCTTAAATGGACACCGAGGCGCGTCGAGACAAGGCATGGCTTCCATGCAGCCTGCGCATGTCAAAACCACGATCACAGGCGAGACCGCCGCCATCGATGCCTGGCCGCCTCCAGAAGCAGGTGAACGCGAGGAAATTCGGTAGGACGAACCTTCGTTTCGATGCGAAGCGCGGCCTGTACGCAAGAGTGTCGTGGGGCTTTCGAAAGCTCATTTAGACGCTATGCTGTCATCGAGGCGCCAGCGCGAGACTTTCATGATGGAACAGCATCAAAGCCACCTGCAGGAACGGATAACGATCGTCGGCGACCTTGAGGCCGCTTCCTTCATTCCCTGGATTCGCCGTCACGCGGCAAAGCTTGGCCTGTCGCAGGCCATATCTCATACCAGTGCCAATCGGGTCGAACTGGACGTCGCAGGGCCAGTAGAATTGATCGATATGATGGAGATGGGGTGCTCGCTCGGGCCCATTGATGTCTGGGTGGAAACGATACTCCGCACGCCGATCGTGAACGACGAAAATCAGGGATAGCGGCGACCGTTTGATTTTCCACTGCCCCTTATTTGATCAGCGTTGCCAATGCGAAATTATTATGCAAACGTGATGGTCGCCTGCAGCAAGCCAGGGCTCTTGGCATCGTGCCTGACGCAGGCAATATATTGATAATGCTAAGAAAGTTTAGTTATGCAATCCGATACGACGGGCAGTTGGACGCCAGTCGCCCTTTCCGCGGATTTGCCGTCAGGAACGGTCATGCCGGCACGCACGTCAGCCGGATCGATCGCCCTCTGGAGAAGTGATTCGGGGCGCCCTGCAGCTTCGGCAGATCGCTGTCCTCATCGTGGCATGCGTCTCTCACATGGCTTTGTCCGCGGCGAGGCTCTGTCCTGCATCTATCATGGCTGGAGTTACGCACAGGCAGGAAACTGTCTGCGTATTCCGGCGCATCCCGGCCTTACGCCGCCGGAAACGATCCGCGTCGCAACACAACAGATCGAGGAAGCCGAGGGGGTGATCTGGGTGGCCGTCGGAGAACCCACGGATCAACCGCCACGATTTGACGGCTTCGTTCCGGTACGCTCGTTGACAGCTCAGGCCGGCATTGCTGCTATCGAGGCTGCGGCCGGCGCAAAGAAGAATGCCAACGGCTTTCTTCGCCAGTCGCTTCATTCGAAAGAGATCGGTTTTTTGCTCGTCGAACAGGAGCCTGATCTAACGCTCCTTCATGTCTTTATCGAGGGCAATGCTACTGCCTCTAACCGCATCTTAGCGTCACGCGCCGCGGAAGCCTTGCGCCGGAAAGCCGAGGGTCTCCAGACGAAAGGGATCAGCGCATGACACAGGGAGCTATGCTCAACGAGTGGTACCCGGTCGGCCTCTTCAGCCAACTAAGCAAGAGTGCATACAAAACCGCCTTGATGGGCGAACCGATCGAGGTCTCGATCGCAGCCGACGGAAATGCAAAGGTGACGTCTCACACGGGGCGTGAGTTGCCTGTCCGCGTTCGCTACGGACACGTTTGGTCGTCTCTTGGCGCTCCCCAGAAGGAGCTCTTCGCCATCCCCGAGGCCGACCAGCCGGGTCGCCGGTTTGTCGATGTCGGCGTCGTGCGGGTGCGCTGCTCACCGCTTCGCGCGGTCGAGAACTTTCTCGACATTGCGCATTTCCCGTTCGTGCACACGGATATCCTTGGCGCAGAGCCGCACACGGAGGTTCAGAACTACAAGGTCGAAATCCGGGACGTCGAGGACGAGGTCTGGGCAACCCAGGTGACGTTCTATCAGCCGCAGGCAGCGAAGTCGGCAAGCGGCGGCATCACTACGGAATACATGTATCGCGTGCCAGCCCCGACCTGCTCGGTGCTCTACAAGACCTGTCCGCCCCGCCCCAGCGAGTGGGATGTCATCACCCTCTTTGTGCAACCCTTGGCAGAGGATCTATGCGACGTTTGGCCGTGGATGGCACTGTTTGACGACGACACGTCGATGACCGACCTCATTCACTTTCAGCAGACGATCTTCCTGCAGGACCGATCGATCCTGGAAAACCAGATCCCGCGTCTTCTACCGCTCGATCCCGGGATGGAGATTCCCACACGTGCCGACCTGACGTCGGTCGCGTATCGACGCTGGCTGAAACGGCACAACTACACCTACGGCGCACAGCTGGTGGCGCAATGAAGCTCTACGACTACATCCTTTCTCCCAGTTGCTACAAAGTGCGCCTGATGGCGGCACTCACAGGCGTTAAGCTCGATATCAGACCGGTGGATTTTCATCCAGGCGGCGAGCACCGCGGCCCCGAACTCATGGCGCTCAACCCTGCCGGCTCCATCCCGATCCTGGAAGACGGTCATCTTCTTCTGACAGAATCATCGGCAATGCTGGTTTATCTGGCCGCAAAAAGCGCGCCTGAATGGTTGGGTGGCGGAACAGCCGACGAAGCCGCCCGAGTGCAGCAGTGGCTTTCCTTCTCGCATCGGCTGACCGCGAGCCTTGGTGGCGCACGTCTTCATGAGATGTTGCTACGCCCGGGAAATATCACGACGCTTCAGGCGCAGGGCACCGCGGCGCTGCGCGAACTGGAAGCGGGGCTCGTCGAACAGAGCCTGCGCGGCAAGCGGTTCCTCGCGTCAGATCGCCCGACGGTGGCCGACATTGCCTGCTTCCCCTATGTCGCGCTGGCGCCGGACGGTGGCGTTTCCCTCGATCCCTATCCCGCGATACGGCTTTGGTCCCGTGCCATACGCGCGCTCGACGCGTTCATCGAGATGCCAGGCATACACCGGCTGCACGAGTTGAAGCCCGAGCCACAGATCGCACCGGGCGAGGAATAAGATGGCCGGCTACCTCCTAAAGAACTGTGCAGCCGTCATCGTCGACGATAACAGGGGGCCGACGGTCCATCGCAATGTCGATATTCTGACAACTGGCCCGGCGATCCAGGCCATCGGCGAAAATCTCGGCCAAAGCGAGTTGCCGTTCGGCACCACGGTTCAAGACGCCACGGGCTGGTTCGTCTATCCCGGGCTCGTTAATACGCACCATCACTTCTTCCAGTGCTTCGTGCGCAACCGCGCGGATCTCGATTGGACAAAGCTTTCCGTCATCGAGTGGCTTGACCGCATCTATCCGATCTTCTCGCGGCTGAACGAGGATTGCTTTTATCATTCCTCGGTGAGCGCGATGGCCGAGATGATCAAGCATGGCTGTACCACGGCCTTCGACCACCAGTATTGCTTCCCACGGCATGCCGGCAAGCGGCTGATCGACCGTCAGTTCGAGGCAGCAGATCTCCTGGGCATGCGTTTCCATGCCGGTCGTGGCGGCAACACCTTGCCGAAGTCCGAAGGCTCGACCATTCCGGATGCCATGCTGGAGACGACGGACGAGTTCATTGGTGATTGCGCACGCCTGATCGACACCTATCACGACGCCAGCCCCTTCAGCATGCGCCAGGTGGTGGTGGCACCCTGCCAGCCGGTCAATTGCTACCGTGAGACCTTCGTCGAGTCGGTCGCATTGGCACGCGATCGCGGCGTCCAGATGCATACGCATGTTGGCGAGGGAGAAAGTGCGGTCATCGCGGCCCGCCATGGAATGCGCACCGTCGATTATTGCGCGGAACTCGGCTTTGCCGGTCCGGATGCCTTCTACGCCCATTGCTGGGAGTTGACGCACGACGAACTTCGCAACATGGCAACAAGCGGCACCGGCGTCTCGCATTGCCCTGAGCCGGTCTATCTGGTCGGTGCCGAAGTGACAGATATTCCCGCCATGGCGGCATTCGGCATGCGCGTCGGACTCGGTTGCGACGGAGCAGCCTCGAACGACAATTCAAACCTGATGCATTGCGTGCACTCTGCCTACATGCTGCAGTGCCTGACCGCATCAACGCGCCAGCATCCCGTTCCGCCTCCGGTCGATTTCCTCGGTTACGCAACAAGTGGCGGGGCTGCCCTGCTCGGCCGTCGCGACATTGGTCGACTTGCGCCAGGTATGGCCGCTGACCTCTTTGCGATCGACACCCGGCGGATGGACTACGTCGGAACACGACACGATCCGCTGAGTCTGATTGCCAAGGTCGGCATCGGTATGCCGACGGATCTGACGATGATCAACGGCCGCATCGTCTGGCAGAAGGGCGAATTCGTGGGTCTTGATGAAGCTCAGCTGTTTGCCGAGGCCGAGGCAGCTCTCGCAACCGTGGAATTCTAGAACACCAAAAAGGGGAACCAAACCATGACACAGATCACTCGCAGAACGTTGATGCAGGGGGCCGCAGCCGTCGGCCTCGCCGGTGCCTTTGGAGGTCGTGCGGCGCTGGCAGCCGATGAGCCGCTCGGCATCACGCTCGTCGTCCCTTCGCCGATCGGCGACGTCGGCTGGGGGCACGCGCTTGCCGCCGGCCTTGAGCCGATCAAGGCCGCCTATGGCGACAAGGTCAAGGTGACTGTCGTTGAGAATATTCCGGAGGGCCCGGACGCCGACCGGATCATGAACAAGACGGTCGCAGACGGGAACAAATTCCTGATCGCAGGCTCCTTCGGATATCAGAACGGCGCCTTGCAGATCGCTCGCCGCAATCCTCAAGTCACCGTACTGCATGCATCGGGCTTCCAGGTGGCTCCCAACTTCTCTCCCTTCGCGGCCAAGTATTTCCAAGGAACCTATCTGCTCGGCATGGCTGCTGCTGCGCTATCCAAGACCGGCAAGCTCGGTTCGGTTTCCGCCTTCGCCATCCCCGAGTTGATCACCTCCATCAACGCGTTCACGCTGGGTGCTCAGGCAGTAAACCCCGATGTCGAGGTTTCCGTCGTCTGGGTGAACTCCTGGTTCGACCCGGCCAAGGAGCAGGAAGCGGCCAAGGCCCTCATCGCACAAAAATGCGACGTGATCTTCTCCAATGCGCAGGACACACCTTCTGTCATTTCGGCATGTGAGGAAGCCGGCGTCTATTCCTTCAACCTCAACTCGTCGATGAAGAGCTACGCCCCGAAGACCTACCTCGGATGCGTTTCGACCGACTGGTCGCCCTTCTTCAAGGCCTCAGTCGATGCTCATCTCGCCGGCACATTCAAGGGCGCCAATACCTTCCTCGGCGTTGCGGACAAGGTTGTCGAGGTCGTCGACTGGAGCCCCTCGATCCCGGCCGATACGATGACCAAGATCAAGGCCGCAGAGACAAAGATCGCCGATGGAAGCCTTTCGCCTTTCACCGGGCCGATCACCAAGGCCGACGGCAGCGAAGGCGTAGCCTCCGGCAAAACCATGACGGAGGCCGAAATCGTCGCCATGGATTGGCACGTCAAGGGCGTGACCACGCCTCTGCCGAAGTAAGCCATGACGGCACCACTCCTGGCGCTTCGCGGCATCTCGAAGAGCTATGGCCAGGTTCATGCCAACCACGGCATCGATCTGGACGTAGCACCGCGGTCGATCCATGCCGTTCTCGGGGAAAACGGGGCCGGCAAATCGACGCTGATGAAGATCATCTACGGCGTCGAGCAGCCAGACAGCGGAACCGTTGTCTGGGAGGGCGAGCCCTTGACCTTCGCCTCGCCTGCAGAGGCGAGGCGCAAGGGGATCGGCATGGTCTTCCAGCACTTTTCGCTGTTCGAGACGCTGACTGTCATGGAAAACATTCAGCTGGTCGTTCCAGGAAAGAAATCCGATCTCATACAACGCATCCGCGCGTTGGGCCGTGACTTCGGCCTGGAGGTCGACCCACTCGCCCATGTGCACGTACTGTCCGTGGGCGAGCGGCAGCGCGTGGAGATCATCCGCAGCCTGATGACCAATCCACGGCTGCTGATCCTCGACGAGCCCACATCCGTTTTACCTCCACAGTTGGTCGAAAAGCTCTTCGATACCTTGCGCAGGCTGCGCGACGGCGGCGTGTCGATCCTCTTCATTTCGCACAAACTCGAGGAAATCCGCGCCATCTGCGACAGGGCGACGATCCTGCGCGGCGGGCGTGTCACCGGACATGTCGATCCGCGCGAACACGACGCCCATGATCTTGCCCGGATGATGATCGGTCGCGACATGCCCGAACCGATGCCAGCGGTGCCGCTGTCTGGCGGCCAGAAGCGACTTGAGATCATCGGCCTGGACCATCGCCCCGACGATCCCTTCGCCGTGCCCCTGTCCGACATCACACTTACGGTGCGTTCCGGCGAGATCCTCGGCATTGCGGGCGTCTCGGGCAACGGGCAGAGCGAGCTCGCCTCGCTGATCTCCGGCGAGGCCGTTCTACCGAAAGAACAGCGCGACAGAATCTATATGATGGGGCAGGACGTGGGCAGGCTCGATGCAGCTGCCCGGCGCCAGCTCGGATTCGCATTCGTTCCGGAGGATCGGCTGGGGCGCGGTGCGGTCCCTGAAATGTCGCTCGTTCTCAACAGCTTGCTGACGGCTCACCCTTTGAACCTCTTGCGGCACGGCTTGATCGACAAGGAGAAGGCAACGGCCTTCACCAGTGATTGCATTCGCCAGTACGATGTCCGCACCCCCGGCCCGGATGCCGAGGCGGGTGCTCTTTCGGGCGGCAATCTGCAGAAGTTCATCGTCGGTCGGGAAATCATGCTGGCGCCCAAGCTGCTCTTCGTCGCGCAACCGACCTGGGGCGTCGATATCGGTGCCGCCTCCGCCGTGCGCCGGCGGCTGGTCGCATTGCGCAACGAGGGCACGGCCATTCTCGTCATTTCCGAGGAACTTGAGGAGCTCTTCGAGCTCTGTGATTTCATCCAGGTTCTCTACCACGGTACGCTGAGCCCGCCGCTCGTAACGCGCGATACCCGGCCCGAGGAAATTGGCCGCTACATGATCGGCGCACGGCCCGGCGCCGAGAGAGTCATTGCATGAGCGCCTTGTCTGCTACCTTTCTGCCCACGCTTGTCCGCCGGGAGCGCGCTTCGCTTGCGGCAACCTTGGCTGCACCCTTCATCGCCTTGTCGGTGACCACCGTGCTCAATCTCGGCCTCTACGTGCTGATGGGCCGCAATCCGGTCGATGTGTTTTATGCAATGCTTCTCGAACCGTTCCTCTCCTGGGCATCGTTTTCGGAAGTACTGTTGAAAGCCGGCCCACTTTTGCTCATCGCCCAGGGTCTGGCGATCGGCTTTCGCGCCAAGGTCTTCAACATCGGCGCCGAGGGCCAGTTCATTCTGGGCGCCATCTTCGCCTCGGCAATCCCCATCTGGTTTCCTGAGGCAACCGGGCAGTGGATATGGCCGCTGATGCTGATCCTCGGCGTTCTCGGCGGTGCCTTGTGGGCTTCCTTGACGGCATTCTGGCGCGTGAGGCTCAATGCAAACGAGATCCTCGTTTCGCTGATGCTCAGTCTCGTCGCCGCGCAGCTTCTGAATTACCTGCTTCTAGGCCCCTGGAAGGACCCGAACGGCTTCAACTTCCCTCAATCCGTGATGTTCCAGTATGACGCGATGGTGCCGATCCTGATTTCCGGGACGCGCGTCAATGTTTCCCTCTTGATCACCATCGCCCTTTCATTGGCTGCCTGGGTCTTCATGCAGAAGAGCTTTGCCGGATACAAGCTCCAGGTCGGCGGCCTGGCGCCACGCGCCGCCGGCTATGCCGGGTTCAAGGAGAGCCGAGCAATATGGTTATCCCTGTTGATCGGCGGCTGCGCGGCGGGCCTTGCCGGCGCAGCCGAGGTCGCGGGCCCCCTAGGGCAGCTGCAGCGATCGATCTCGACCGGCTACGGCTATTCAGCCATCATCGTTGCCTACCTCGGCGGCCTGCATCCGATCGGCATTGTCGTCTCCGCCTTGTTCATGGCCGCGCTCTATATCGGCGGCGACAACGCCATGGTGTCGGCAAACCTGCCGATTGCTGCCGTGCGTGTTTTCCAGGGCAGTCTCCTGCTCGCCTATCTGGTTGCCATCGCCTTCGCTCGGTATCGTTTCGAGTGGCGCCGGGCCGCCTATCGGGGTCAGCCATGAACGCCATCGAGTTCATTTTTGCCGGCATGCTGGCGGCTGCGACGCCGTTTCTTCTCGCCGCGCTCGGCGAGTTGGTGGTCGAGCGTGCCGGGGTTCTCAACCTCGGCGTGGAAGGACTGATGGCTCTCGGGGCAGCCCTCGCCTTCATCGTCGTCTATCACGGCGGAGGGCATTTTCTGGGCTTCGTGGCTGCGGGACTTGGCAGCGCTGTCCTCGCCCTGATCTTCGCGGGTATCACTCTTGGCTTTCGCGCCAACCAGGTGGCAACAGGTCTGGCTATCGGCATCCTTGGCCAGGGTCTCTCCGCGCTGTTCGGAAAGACCTATGAAAGCCTGACGGTCAAAGGGCTCCCGAAACTCTCGATCCCTGGGCTGTCGGACATTCCAATTGTCGGCGGGCTCTTCGTTCAGGACATCGTCGTGTGGCTGTCGATTGCAGCAACAGTCACCATCTGGGCGATGTTTGCCTATTCGAAGATCGGCCTCGTTGTGCGCGCCGTCGGTGAAAATCCCAAAGCCGCCCACGCCATTGGCTATCACGTCATCGCCGTTCGATTTGCTGCCGTCGCCTTTGGCGGCGCGATGGCCGGCTTTGCTGGCGCCTATGCGGCAATTGTCTACACCCCGCTCTGGGCAGACGGGATGATCGCCGGACGTGGCTGGATCGCAATCGCACTCGTCGTCTTCGGAACCTGGCTTACCGGTCGGATTTTCCTCGGAGCATGCCTCTTTGGGGCCGTATCACTGATGAGCCTGGCGGCCCAGGCGACGGGGCTGAATGTTCCATCGCAGCTGTTGGCGAGCCTGCCCTATCTCGTCACCATCATCGTGCTCGGCATCATTTCGGCAGATCGTCGCCTGCTGAAGCTGAACGGCGTCGCCTCGCTCGGAGAACCCTTCGAACGTTAGGCATAACGCAAGGCCAGTTACAAAGTTGCGCGCCCTCAGACGGATCAGCTGCGATGGAACTGCAGCCGAATAGATGTAGCGATCATGCTCATGTCCGAGACGAAGTCGGCGCGAGAAGCGTCGGTTCGGGTGAACATGTCGAAGACCCGAATATGCGGGGCGATCTTCTTGTCGACTGAGCCATAGGAGCTGTCAGCCACCAGACAGTGCGGCCTCAAGCCGAAGCGCCCCGACCCCCAAAGTCACTTCACCCATTTGGAATCGCTCGTGTCACTTGGTTCGGCACCACAGCAAACTTTGCAACAAAACCGATACAAGTGAAGATCGCTCCCGGGAAACTTGCAAAAAACGCGTCGGCTCGTTAGTCACGGTTCGCGAGGAACATTGTCAATTTTGGTTGGTGAAAGGACAGAAATCGTGGCGCAGACAGAAATGGGAACCGGCGGTCGAAAAGCGCTTTGGGCCACGGTGGCAGTGATCGCGCTCGCAGCCGCCGGCGTGACCGCCGGCAAGTTCATGCTCGCAAGGGCGGCCGACAGGTTTCTTGTCGAGCGCGGCGGCAAGGCGTCCTCGGTCGAAGCGGATTTTCTCGGACGCATTCATATGCGCGACGTCACGCTGCCCTTCGCCAACGGCGGCAGTGCCCGCATCGCTGCGATTGACGGTAGGCCGACGATCTTCTTCCTAAGCGGCAAGCTCGAGGTGAAAGGTCTGGAGCTCGACCTGGCGATGGGCAAGCTCTCAGTGCCGCAAGCGAGCGTCGAGGAACCCGATTTCGTTGCTGACGCCCTGGTCAAGACCGGCGATCAAACGAACTTGACGCCGCTGAAACGCATTGAACGTTTTGCCGCAAAGCGTGTCTTGGCGGCGGAGGTTACAGTAAGCCAAGTGGCCGCCGGTTCCGAACAAAAGACCGTCTACAAGGACGTCGCTTTGGAAGACATCGCCGGCGGTCGCGTGGCGCGCTATTTTGCCAGTGGGGCGAGCTTCGGGTTTGCGCTGGAGATCCCGGATGGCGAGGGCGCAACGAAGCGAGAGGAGATGAACGGCTCGATGGGCGCCGTGGCCGGAAAGGATTTTGATGCAGCCTTCCTCGCTCGGATGTACTCAGAAAAAGCTGGTCCTGACGACAAGGAACCAAAACCGCTTTATGGCCCGATTACGGTCAAGAATCTCGTCTTCTCGAACAGCAAGTCGCGTTTCGGCTATGATGAGGTGCGCAGCAACGGCTTGAGTGTGCGCATGCCGGCCGAGCCACTTCTTGAAACACTTCAGAAACTGCAATCGGCCAATCCCGAGGCACTGCCTCCCGCCGAGCGCCAGGCATTTTTCAAACGCGTCCTTTCACTTGCCGACATCATCGGCAAGGGCGACATCGAGATGCTCGGTCTCAAGATGGAGGTGCCCGAAATAGATGGAGGCGACGAGAGCAAGACTATCAAACTCGCCATCGACAACATGGCGTTCCAGCTCGATGGGCGCACCTTCGACGGCGCCATGCACGGCGTTTCGATGGGCGAAGGCGCCGACTACGCCAAGTTCTCAGAGGCGAGCATCAACGGCTTTTCCTGGGATCCGACCATGGAGGCGCTGACGAAGCTGGTGGGACTGGACGAAGAGCAGCTCGAGAACTTCCCTCTCACCACGCTCATGCCGGAATTCGGAACGATCCGGTTGGTGGGACTGGACGTCGACATGCCTGGTTCTAAGGTGGCAAGTGCGCCAGACAGTGTCGGCGAGGACGAACAAAGCGCAACCGGCAGCGAAACAGATCCATCTGCAAGCGCCGAGCCGTCGCCTGACGCGGATTCGGCGAGCGAGGCCGACACCCAAGACGATCCACTGAACGAAGCACTGGCCGACCAAGCTGCTGTGCCTTCCATTCCGGAACGCATCCGGTTCACGCTCGACAGCTATGAACTGGCATTGGCCAAGCCACGCAACGGCATCCCGACCGATGTCCGCGTCAGCTATCGGGACCTCAGCGTGCCGGTTCCGGCGGACACCCAGGACGAGGGTTCCAACGCGTTGCGCAAACTGGGTTTTGACAGGCTGGTCTTGTCTTCCAACGTAGAGGTAGCTTGGGATGAGCCGAATGAGAACCTCCTCGTCAAGGAGATCTCGTTGAGCGGCAAGGATATGGGCGGCTTTTCCTTCTCTGGACTAATGGGGGGTGCCACCAAGGACTTCTTCTCCGGCGACACGACCGCAGCTCAGATGGCACTCTTCGGCCTCACGGCCCGGGAGGCGACACTCAAGATCGAGGACAAGGGGATCATGGCCAAGGGCATCAAGCTCTATGCCGATGAGAACGGCATGACCGAAGACAGCGTGCGCGGCATCCTTGTCTTGATGACGACTGCTGGCTTGCAACAGTTTGCGTCCACTCAGCCGAAGCTGCAGGAGGTCGCGACCGCACTTTCACAGTTCATCACCAAGCCGGGAACATTCACCCTGACGGTCAAGGCGAAGGACGCCGCTGGTATCGGAGCGCTCGAATTGGCCGGCGCCACAGAGAACCCCGCACTTCTTCTCGAGAAGGTCGATCTCGAAGCCACTGCGCAATAAAATATCTGCCTTGCTCCCGCTTTTGGAACCGGGGGCTCGGCGCGAAAACGCGCCGAGCCCCCGACCACGACCTTGCGCCAAGGCCCTCACGCGAACATGTGTCCGGCAGCCAAAGCAACTTATGAAACTGTGAGGCTCTTAGGCCCTGGCGTCGCCGGCTTTGACGAGATTGCCCGCACTGAGAGGCAATTTCGCAAAGGAGCTGCCGGTTTCGGCTCGAAACAGGTGAAAGCGCGCAGGCTCGACGACGAGAGCAAGCGATGAGCGGTCTTTGATCGCAACATGATCCGGCAGGTGGACGATTGTGGCCGTCCCGCTACCCTCGACCATTCCATACACATAGGTGTCGGTGCCGATGCTTTCTGCGTAATCGACGTCCAAGCGGATCGGATATCCGTCTGCGCCCTTGCTTTTGGCGAGTTTGAAATGACTCGGCCGGACGCCGAGGATCACAGCCTCGCCGACCGTCGCCTCCCCGAGCTCGGCTGGAATTTCCAGACGGCCGAAGCCCGGCACGTCGACAACGACATGATCCGAACCTGCGCCGGCAAGCGTTCCTTCGAAGAAATTCATCTGCGGCGAACCGATGAAGCCTGCGACGAACTTGTTGGCAGGCGCTTCGAAGAGCTCCAGCGGAGTGCCGACCTGCTCGACCCGTCCTGCATTGAGGACGACGATGCGGTCCGCCATGGTCATCGCTTCGATCTGATCATGCGTGACATAGACCATTGTTGCGCCGAGCCGCTTGTGAAGACGGCTGATCTCCCCTCGTGTCTGCACGCGAAGCGCGGCATCCAAGTTGGACAACGGCTCGTCGAAAAGAAACAACTTGGGGTTCCTGACAATCGCCCGGCCGATCGCCACCCGTTGCCGCTGGCCGCCTGAGAGCTGCTTCGGCCGTCGGTCGAGAAGAGGCTCGATTGCCAGCATTCGTGCCGCTTCGATCACGCGTTGGTCGATCTCGGCCCGACTCATCTTGAGGTTCTCGAGACCGAAGGAAAGGTTCTTCGCCACAGTCATGTGCGGGTACAGCGCATAGGATTGAAAGACCATCGCGATCCCGCGATCCCCCGGTGATGCCGCCGTCACATCGTTGTCGCCAATGACGACCTGGCCGGCGGTCACGCTTTCGAGGCCGGCAATGAGGCGAAGCAACGTTGACTTGCCGCAACCGGAAGGACCGACGAGCACAACGAATTCGCCCTCGCCTACATCGAGATCCACACCATGAAGGATTGCGTGATGGCCGAAGCTCTTCTTGACGTCCTTCAACTTGAGACCGGCCATGAATTCATTCCCTTTGACGCTGCATCTGGTGGCAACCACAGGCACCCCGATCCGTCGGTTGCCATCCCTTTAGGTGGTGGCAGTTTGCGCGGAAGCAATTAGTTCGTCAAGATGACGAACGTAATTTTCTACGATACGGTCAGATCGGCTCTTCCCCGCTCAGATAGGATTTTCACGGCAAACCCTCGTCCTGGACGGCTTGCGCCGGCCGCATCTGATCGTGGGGAGGGTGTCGACTACCTTCACGTTCGTCGGCACCGGTATCGTCATCACGCCGGTCCCGTCAGCTGGTACAACGAGTGTTTCCAACCGGCACGGACAGAGGCCTGAAAATCAGAGTGGCGGCGGTGGGAGACGCCGCTGCTCCGGCAGGGTCTGCGGCGAGAAGAGCAGATTGTGGACATGGTTCAGACCAATCGCCAACGCGCCAAGCAGTGTTGCCCTGCCACCAAGAACACTGGCCTTGACGTCGATGGCACGACGGCTTGCTTTCGTAATGCCTTGCCGAACACGTTCGGCAATCAGCGGATGGCGCCCGATGCTGCCGCCGAGAACGACGGTCTTCGGGTCGACGATCGCATTGACGGAAACGACGAGGAGCGCAGCGATGTCCGATACCTTGCCGATCACCTCGACCGCGCGCGGGTCTTCTTTTTCGGCAAGCGCCAGAATATCGCGCACCGAAGTATCCTTCGCGCCTCCCAAGCGGGCGTAAAGCGCGCTGATCCCTTGGGCCGCGATCGCGCATTCCAAGGCGCCGCGCTCAAGGCTGTCTTCGGCGTATGGGTCCGAGCCGAACGGTATGTAGGAGATTTCGCCTGCCGCGCCGCTCGCACCGCGCATCAGCTTGCCGTCCTGCAGCACGCCCAGTCCGATCCCTGTCCCCAGCGATATGAAAGCGACGGAATCGATTGCCGTCGCGCATCCCTGCCAGGATTCCCCGATAACTGCTGCGTTGACATCGTTTTCAAGGACGACAGGGCAACCCAGCCTGTCGCTCAGCGTCCGGCCGATATCGATTCCACCGATATCGACCAGATTTGGCGCCATGGAGAGCGCGCCGGTGATCGGGTCGACAACGCCCGGCGTCGCAATTGCCGTTACGAGCACACGCTCCCGGGCGATACCCATGTCCGCAAGCATTTTCGACAGCATCGCGTCCACCTGATCGATCAGGTGATAACCACCGCGGCGATCGGATGGGTAGTCGATTTCGCCGACAACGCTTCCGCCAATATTACCGAGCACGATACGCGTTGTCGTCGCCCCCATGTCGATGCCGACGGCATATCCGGCGTCGCCATTGACCTCATAGGTAATGGCGGTGCGGCCAATGCGCCCGCTTGTGACGCCCTTTTCCCGGACCCACCCGCCTTCCTCCAGCGTCCGGATGACCTCGGACATCGTCTGCTTCGAGAGACCCGTAATCTTGGAGAGCTCCGCACGCGACGTCGGGCCGGCGTGAAGCAGAACATCCATGACGGCGCGGACAGAAATCTGCCGCAATACGGGAGGCGCGTTTTCGGTTAGTGCCATCGTCGAGCTATCCCGCCAGATCCGTCTTCATCGTTATACCGGTGATTTGCTTCTTCCATGAAAGCCCGCCGATTTCAAACTGCTTGTTGACAGTCCTCCGACACGGCAATAATAAATTCGTCAACCTGCCGAACAAATATCGCAGAGGACTGAGTTTGTCAAATATTTCAACCATTGCGTCGGGCTTGCGGCAGGCACATCAGCCCTGCCGGGCAGACGGTGCGGGCGTCGTTGCCGGTGTCGATCTGGGTGGAACGAAAATCCTGGTGGGTCTAGCCGATCTTGAAGGGCGGATTTTGGCAAAGGCCGAAGAACCGACGGAACATGGTTCCGAGGCACCAGTCTTGAGGCAAATTCCACGGATGATCATGTCTCTGCTGCAACAGCATAGGGAACGCGGCCCTCTGCTTAAGGCCGTGGTCGGCGTACCGAGCGCGGTATCGCCGTCGACAGGGCTCGCTTCCCTTTCTCCCCATCTGGCAATTCCATCGGATCGGCCACTTGCCGTGCTCCTCGCGCAGGCACTGCCCTGCCCTGTCGTGGTCGAAAACGACGTCAACCTCGCAGCTTACGCTGAGGCCACTCTCGGCAAGGGACGCAATCGCGATTCCCTCGCATTCGTCGCCTTCGGAACCGGTGTCGGCATGGGGCTCGTCGTCGGTGGAACGCTTTTCCGCGGCCAACATGGACGGGCGGGGGAACTTGGCCTGCTGCCGCTCGGTGCCAATCCGCACCAGACGGCACCACACGCCCGCGCCGGCCTCTTTGAGGACCAAGTCGATTCGCCTGCGGTGCGCAGCCTCTATGGCGATGGCACCTTGCCGGTGGCCGAGATCTTCGCTCGCGCCACAGCCGGAGATGCGCAAGCTGCCGCGGTCATCGAGACGCTCGCGAAATCCGCTTCGGTTGGCATAGCTTCCGTGCAAGCTCTCTTCGATCCCGCCCTCATCGTGCTGGGTGGCGGCATTGGCTCGCGAAGGGAATTTGTCAGCGCTGTTACACGGCATCTATCGGTCTTGCTGCCATTTGCGACGCAGATAGAGGCAACTGGCATTGGCCCGGAGGCCGGCATGCTCGGAGCTCTCATGCTCGGTCTCAACGACCTTGCAAGCATTGAAAATCTTGGACAACGGGAGGCCGTCCAATGAGCGCGCCACAACAAGCGAAGCAAAAAGTTCTAGCCCCGCTCGCTGACGGACAGCTTCGTTCCACCAAGCCTGTGCTCGTCCCCTTCATGGCTCCGCGTCTGCAGGGCGATTGCCGCCCGGAAGGCAAGATCGAGCTTTCACTATGGGGCGCCGGCAAACTGGCAAATCTGACTTTTACTGGATGGAGCGCCCCCTTTACCTATGCCCCGAACCGCGTTGAAACGCATGATGGGGGACTCTATGTGGCCCAATCGGCGCCAGCACTTTTCTTGAAGGGCGCAAAGCTGCGGACCTTTATTCCCGCCCGGCGCTGCGCCTGGTGGGGCAGTGTGGCAAAACGCGAACCGGTGGAGCGGACAGGCAGTCGCCGTATCGCCCGTACCGGTTGGGGCGTCGCCATCGCCGAGCAGAGATCCAGCGGGATATTCGTGACCGCCGGCGCGACGATCGAAGAAGCACTGGCAGCTCTCAAGCTGGAAGAGACACAACTGATCGCCGAGGCGAATGCCTATGTAACGCGCTGCGATGCTATGCCGGAAACGGATCCTTTGATGCGCAGCATGATCTCGCAGAGCCTGCATGCCGCCCTTTCCAGTATCCGGCAGGACGAGCATGGCGCCTTTGCCGGCCTTGCGGCTGGCCAGGCCTATAGCGCGCCGGCTCGCACATACTATCGTGACGGTTATTGGACGCTCCAGGCCCTCCTCGACCGGGAACCTGAGGCGGTTCGCGCCCAGATCGACCTTCTTGCACGGGGCGTCCAGCCGAACGGAGAAGCGCCGAGCGGCGTCATCCTGACAGGTCCCGGACAGGCCGAAGAATGGGAGAAAGTACGGCAAACGCATCCAAGGATCAAAGAGGAGCACCTTCGGCCTGGCGATTGGTGGAGCGATCACTTCGACAGCCCGCTCTTCTTTATCTTGACCATCGGCGACTATGTCAGGACAACCGGTGACAGTTCCCCCCTTACCCTCCATTGGGACAAGGTGGTGACGATCTTTAATCGCTATTGCGGGTTCGACGCGGCAGGAAACGGCTTGCCGATAAAGCCGCGCCACGACCGCGACTGGGCCGACAACGTTTATCGCCACGGCTATGTTGCCTATGATCTCGGCCTTTGGATCGGCGCGCTCGACGTCATCGCGCAGCATGGAGTATCGCTTGATGAGGCGGTTGCATCGAGGGCGGCTGCCATGGCGCAAAAGGCACGCGCTTCGCTAGACCAGGCGCTGTTGCAGCCCAGCGGCACCTACGCAGACTACGGGACAAAGACGGATTTTGTCGAAGATCACCTGACGCTTGACAGCCTGACGCTGCTTCGCTTCAAAGCGGTCTCTCCTGAAAGAGCAAAGAGCGTACTTGCCCGCGTCCAGCAGACCCTGGAAAGTCGCAACAACAGCCAACAGCCCTACGGCGATTGGGGCGTGCTTTGCGCCTTCCCGCCATTCAAGCGTCCGAAAGATACGCGCGAGAAGTCCTATTTCGCTTACCGCTATCACAATGGTTCGGACTGGCCCTATCTTTCAGGCCTCTATGCGGAGCAACGCCTGGCCCATGGCCTGGACGGCGCGGACTACCCGCTTTTGCGGTGGTGGAAGACCTGCCTTGAGGAGGGTTGGATGGGCGCCGTCGAATATTTCTCGCCTCCTTGGGGTCGCGGCTCGCTGCTTCAGGGATGGAGCAGCATGCCGGCGGCCGCTGCACTTTTCTACAAGCACAAATTACCGGCGACAGTTGGTTAGGTTTCCCCAACTGGCCGCCCTCACGGGCGGCCTTTCTTGTTGTGGGAAGCGTTACACAGAAAAGCCGCCTTGAGGCGGCGGCTTTTGAAGTTCAGTTGGTGTGGTGCAACCTTATTCCTTTGTCGCGCCTGCCATAAGGCCGCTCATCAGCATGCGCTGCAACGCCGTAAACATCACGAGCACGGGCAGCACCGACAGCACTGACATGGACAGCAGCCGCGGCCAGTTGATGCCGAAGCGCCCGACAGTGTTGGCAAGCGCAACCTGAACAGTCCATTTATCCTGATCGCTGATGATAAGGAATGGCCAGAGATAGTCGTTCCAACGCCACACCAAATTGAAAGCAAGCAACGTGCCGATCGCGGGTATGGCAAGCGGTACGATAATCCGCCACAGGATTCGCCACTCCGGCGTACCGTCAAGACGTGCCGCCTCCAGAAGGCTGTCAGGAATGTTGGTGATGTATTGCCGCATGAGGAAGACCCCGGTCGGGGTTGCCGCCGGCGCGATAATAATGCCTGCGAGCGTGTCGAGAAGATTGAGATCCCGCAGCACCAAAAAGACCGGGATCATGACGATCTGCAACGGCACCATCAACGACGACATGATCAGCAGGAAGAAGAGCGTATCTCCCTTAAATCTGAACTTCGCGAGCGCGTAGCCGGCCATCACGCTGATGGTGACGGAGAGAAACGCCGAGAGCACTGAGACAACAGCCGAATTGCGGAAGAAGACAAGAAACTTCGCGCGCGACACCGTGTCGATGAAGTTCTGCAGCGTCGGCTGCGCCGGAAAAATGGTCGGCGGCCACTGGAAGATCTCCTGCTGCGACTTCAACGACGACAGGAACAGCCAGGCCGGTGGCATCACGAAGACGAACAGCGTCAGTGCGACGAAGATCAATCGCCAGGGAGTGTAGATGCGCGTCATTTTTCACCCCGCGATACACGTAGCTGGAAGATCGTCAGAAGCAATAGGATGATGAACAGCACCATTGACTGGGCGGCCGCGACACCGGCCTGCATGGGCTTCTGGAAGGCCGTGTCGTAGATTGTCTGAATGAGGTAGACCGTCGCCTTGCCCGGACCGCCGCCGGTCAAGGACACCACGAGTTCATAGACCTTGAAGGCCTCGATCGAGGACAGCACCAAGACGACTGCCAGCGTCGGCTTGAGGAGCGGGAGCGTGATATGGGTGAACTGCCGCCACTTGCTGGTGCCGTCGATCGAGGCGGCTTCGTAGTAGTCGATGGAAATTGCCGTCAAGCCGGCTATGAAAATCATCATATTGAAGCCGGCTTGCGCCCACACCCAGGCTATGACGACAGCGACTTGGGCCATCGTGTCCTGCTCCAGCCATGGCACCGGCGCAATTCCGACCAGAGAGAGCAGGTAGTTGACCAGGCCGTTGTTGAGGCCGAAGAGCCACCGCCAGGCAACACCGATGATCAGCAGGCTGATCATGGAAGGGAAAAAGACAATCGTGCGGACAACCGCAAACAGCTTGGTCTGAGGCGACAGAAGAAGAGCCAGCGCCAGCGAGACGACAATGTTCAGCGGAACTGCAATGACAACGAAAAGGACGGTCTTGAGCAATGAATTCTGAAAGTCGGCATTGCTTAAGAGCCCAACGAAGTTTTCCAAGCCGATGTACTGCGGCAAGGTGCTTGGCACCTGTGGGACAACCACCACGCCCCGCTTGAAAAAGGCCATGAGCAGGCCCTGGAGCAGCGGATAGAGCGTAAAGGTGACGAGGAGCGCCATTGTGGGCAGCATGAGCAGGTAAGGCCAGCCGAGACTCGCCAGACTGGCCCGCAGGCCTTTCGGCACCGGGTGGGGACCCAGTGCCGAACGACCATCTTCTAGCGTGACCGCCGTCACTTTCCGGCCTCAAGCGAGGCATCGGCTGCCTTCTTGATCTGCGAAATGGCCTCTGCGGAGGAGATCTGGCCGGCAACAGCCTGAGTGACAGCCGTCTTCACGGTACCCCAGACAGCCTGCATTTGCGGCCAGGCCTGATCGGTTGCCGCGTAGGCCGGGCTGGCGTTCAGCTCGTTCTGCATTGCCTTGATCGCTTCGGTCGCGGCCGGATTGTCGTACTTGACGGCCGGCGCCTTCAGATTGGCCGGGATCATGCCGAAGGTCTTGGCATACTGCGCCTGGATGTCCGGCGAGGTGATCCATTTGATGAATTCAACCGCTTCCGGAAGATGCTGGCTCGTGTTGAAGGCCACGATATAGTCGCCCCCGTAGATTGACGACGCAACCGTGCCCCGCGGCGTCGGGCCGGCCTGCCATACAAAATGTGCATTGTCGGCCAATCCGGCGATTTGCCAGCTCCCCGACATATAGGCGACAGCCTGACCGGCGGTGAAGATTTCCTTCGGATTATCCGAGCTCGCGCCGGACCAAAGGCCAGGGGGCATTGCGGCCTTGGTGATGTCAATGAACTTGTCGAGCGTGCTCGTCCACGCTGCCTCGTCCATGATGACCTTCACAGGCTCCTTTTCCGTATAGATGTGGTTGCCATACTGATACTCGTGAACGATCCAGCGGCTCGCCGAAACGTCCCATACCAGAGGATAGCGGGTACCCGACTTTTCGGCGACTTCCTTGATCTTCGGAATGAATTCATCCCAGGTCCACCCGGTCGCCTGATCCGGGATCGCAACGCCGGCCTTCTTGAAGGCATCGGCGTTCAGAAAGATGCCCGTCGAGGTCACGCGCAGCGGCGCGGCGATCACCTTGTCGCCGAGCTTGGCGCCGTCGCCCCAGCCCTTGACGAAGTCATTGATCCATTCAGGGCCGATCTCTTTGTTGAGATCGACGAGGAAAGGACGGATGACCGGTTCCATCGATGACGTAAGCGACAAGTCCGGCATGATGCCGGAGGCCGCATACTGCTGGAATTTCTGGATCATCCCGTCATAAGGGGTGATTTCGAGATCGAACGTCGTGTCGGGATGCAGCTTCGTATACTGCTCGAGCAGGGCGCGCGTGTTCGCCTCTTCCTGATCGTTGTCAACGTACCAGACGATCTTTAGTTCGGATGCTGCCGCCAGCGAAATCGTCATCGCCATTGCAGCTGCTGTCATCATCAGTGTCTTGAGCGGTTTCATAGGGTTCCCCTTCTTGGCTCCTCATTTTTCAAGAACTCTGCGAACGATCGACCCACTATTCACTCCCTTGAGGTGGGCGTTTGTTCGTAACCATGACGAATTAAATACGAGTTTTCGGCGGTGTCAACACAAACAAGATCAACCGTATCTAATTAGTTCGTCCTGTTGACGAATAAATTAACGTGGCATAACTGTTGGGAAAGATGAGAGGAAACGCAATGGACATTTCCGTCGAACCAAATGGCGCTGATCTACAGCATTTCATCGACAGGCTGGCTGCCGTCGGCGGGGGAACTCTTCTGTTGCAGGCGGGACGGCACATATCGGGGCCGATCCGGCTTTGTAGCCGTGTAACTCTATCGATCGAGACGGGTGCGACGCTGGAATTCGTTCCCGACTACGAGCTTTATGCGAGAAATTCGGTGAGCGTGATCGCCGAGGGATCCAATCGCGCCTACATCGTAGCACAGGCCGCACATGACGTCGCGATATCAGGCAAAGGTAAAATTGTTGCCTCAGGTGGCGCCTTCAACACCGGCTTCGATGAGACCGTCGGCACCTACACACCGAGCGAGAAGCGCCCGAGAGTCATTGTGTTCGAGGACTGCAGCAACGTCAGGCTCGAAGGCTTTGTCATCGAGGATTCCCCGATGTGGACGGTTCACCTCGTCCGCTGCAACGCTGTGATCATCAACGGCATGAAAGTGTTCAACAATCGGCAGCTTCCGAACACGGACGGAATTGTCATCGATAGCTGCGTGGACGTTGCGGTGAGCGAAGTCGTCATCAGCACCGCTGACGACGGGATCTGCCTCAAAACCAGTCGGAGCGAACACGGCATCAGACATTGCGAAAGTATCGACGTTTCAGATTGCGTCGTCGAGAGCAACAGCTGTGCTTTGAAAATAGGCACGGAGAGTTTCGGCGACATCCGCGACGTTCGGTTTACGCGCTCCAAAGTGCGGGATTCGAATCGAGCCCTCGGTATTTTCTCGCGCGATGGCGGAGCCATCGAAAGTGTCGTCTTCTCGGATATCGAGATCGACTGCCACGAGACAGCCGACGGCTTCTGGGGTTCGGGTGAACCGCTAACGATAACGCAGCTTGATCGTCGCCCGGAGGTGCCCGCTGGCCTCGTCAGCAATGTCCGCGTCGAGAACGTCACCGGCCGCTGCCACGGCCCTATCAATCTCTTCGCAGAGCGAAGCGGCGGGATCGCCGGAACAACCCTCCGCAACGTGCAATTGACGATGCAGGACGGGCCCTTGGGTACAGCCAAGCAATATGACCTCCGCCCCACAAACGTCGACCTATCCCCACCTAAGGACGTCGAGGGGCGCGGTAATGCTTGGCTGCGCGGCGCCGATGGAAAGATTATCGGTCTCGTCGACTATCCGGGAGGCATGCCGGCCGTCTTTGCGCACAACACTGCCGACCTCATACTCGACAATGTTGAAGTCCAGCGTCCGGATCCCCTTCCGCCTGGCTGGAACCGCATAGCCCACTGCATTGAGGACTGATTGCCTGTCGCCGGCCACTAGAAAAGCAGTTTATCTCCACAAGTCGGTGGCGAACACGCATTTCATGCGATTGTGGGTGTTGAATGGTCAAGGTGATCGCGACGACCGCAAACCCGCCGCATACTGTCACATGCTTTCTGGACCATTGACACCTCGTCACGGTCGCTTCGGAAAAGTTCCGCAGCAACACAGCCTCAATCTCCGATCGCCGTTCGCAAAACTCATCGGCTCCGGTCAGGCGACCTTGCCTTCCGGTTTGGCGAGAGCGTGTGGCGCAGTTTCATGCGGTGACTGGGCTGGCGAAATCGAGTGCGTTCGGTCAGTCGGGTGGAGATCCGCCACGCTGGACTAATAGCTGTGAACAAGGCTTAATGCCGCGCGGGGATGGCTGGGGGATGCCGATCATGAGATCACCGCGGCAAATGAATGGTAGTGCCGATGTTCTCGATGCTGTCGTCGTTGGAGCCGGCTGGGCGGGCCTCGGCGTCAGCTATTGGCTGGCACGAAGGGGCTTGCGCCATAGCGTCCTGGAGCGGGGCCGCATAGGAGAGACCTGGCGCACGCAGCGATGGGATTCCTTTCGGATGAATACCCCAAACGTGCAGACCGTCATGCCAGGCGACCGCTATGACGGTGAGGATCCATCCGGTGCCCTAACGCGCGACCAGTTCGTCGCTCTCCTGGAGGACTTCGCCAGGCGCAACGCGCTTCCGATCGAACCGGATACTGCGGTGAACGAACTCAGGCACGAGAATGACGCGTATTGGCTGACCACCTCACGCGGCACACTTTTAGCGCGGAACGTGATCGTCGCAAGCGGCAGCCTGAATTGTCCGGTGCGCCCAGTTTGGGCCGCTGCGTTACCGCCCGTCCTTTGCCAGATCGACGCTTCCGGCTACCGCTGCGCTGCGGATCTCCCCGACGGCGCGGTGCTGGTGGTCGGAAGTGGCCAGTCGGGTGTCCAGATCGCGGAGGAGTTGGCGCAGGCAGGCCGAACAGTCTTCCTTGCCACCAGTCGTGTCGGACGGCTCCCGCGGCGCTACCGAGGCCGCGACATCATGGTCTGGCTCCTCGAATGTGGGTTTCTCGATGTGCGACGGGAGGAGGTCATTCGACTTGCGGGACGCATCCCGCCTCGAGGTGTGCTTGGGTCGACGCACACGATAAGCCTTCAAGCACTCAGCGCCCAAGGTATCGTGCTTCTTGGGCGGTTGACTGGCGTCGAGGATGGCGACCGCCTCTCGTTCGCCGACGATCTCGAAGCGAATGTTCGCTTTGCAGATGAAGCCTCCAATAACGTCAAACGCCATATCGACGAGTATATCAGCGGCGCTGGAATCGATGCACCCGTTTCGGAACCCGACCCGGCGGAGACGGTCGCGATGCGACAGCCGAACCCGGCGATCGTTTCGCTTGATCTCTCCCGGTCCGGCATAACGACCGTGGTGTGGTGCACAGGCTTCAAGGGCGATTTCAGTTGGATGAGGCTTCCCGGTGCGCTCGATGCCGCGGGACAGCCTGTCCACGAGGATGGCGTGGCCGCCCTGCCGGGCCTCTACTTCGCCGGGTTGGATTTCGCCTCTACGCGCAAGTCAGGCATAATACTGGCGATCGCCGAGGAAGCACCCCGCCTTGTCGAACACATCGTAGGGCCTTCGTGACAGCCTTTGGCGCTCTGCGGACGAGGCTGTTGTCGCCTTCCGCCCGAAGCGGACGCTAGTTTGGCCGCGCCTTTCGCGCCGACTTATTTTTGCGTCGTATGTTGCCGCTATGCACTTGCGCCGACCTAGGGACTCTTTCATCGTGTTTGCAGCATGCGACCTGGGGGGGTTCCTGCATGGCTCCGCCGGTTTATAGAACAACGTGCAGGTAGGAGCATGACTGTGGCATCAGGTTCGCTCAAATCCTTGGGTTACGCCGTCCTTCTGACCTCCGCAGCCGCTTCGGCCCATGCCCAATCCAGCGAAGAATTGGCGAAGAAGCTCTCAAACCCAATTGCCTCGCTGATCAGTGTTCCATTCCAATTCAACTACGACCAAGGCTACGGACCGCAGGATGGCGACCATACTACTTTGAATATCCAACCAGTAATTCCGTTCTCGCTGAATGAAGACTGGAACCTCATTTCCCGAACAATCCTGCCCGTGACATGGCAAGACGATATCGCTGGACCGTCAGGAGAGCAGTTCGGTTTGGGTGATACATTACAGAGTTTCTTTCTTTCACCAGCAAAGCCAACCGATGGAATCATCTGGGGCGTTGGCCCGGCGTTCCTTATCCCCACAGCAACCGACGAGTTCCTCGGAAGCGGAAAGTGGGGCGCTGGTCCAACCGGCGTTGCCCTGAAGCAAGACGGGCCATGGACCTTCGGGATACTGGCCAACCACGTATGGTCATTCGCGGGGCAGAGCGACCGGGCTGACGTCAGTTCGACATTCCTGCAACCCTTCATCTCGTATACAACGCACGAGGCCTGGACGTTCTCGTTGAACACCGAGAGTACATACGACTGGGAAAATGATGAGTGGTCTGTCCCAATTAACTTTCAGGTCTCAAAAGTAGTAAAGTTTGGCGACCAGCCTGTGAGCTTTGGCATCGGCGCACGTTACTGGGCCGACTCACCGGAGAACGGGCCGGACGGCTGGGGAGTCCGGGCGGTGGTCACATTCTTGTTTCCGAAATAGGATGTCGCCGACGCCGGCTCTAGCCTTTGTCTGACTAGCTTCACCGGAATGTTCCTCGCGCAATCAGCCATGTGCACGCCACCGAGAACAGGAATGCAACGGCTACGGTCCACACGGGATAGTCCAGTTCGGCCAACAAGAAACCGAAGCCTGCCCCGCTTACTGCTCCCATGGCAGTCATAAAATCTCGAGCCCCCATACCCCACCATCTCGATTTGTGCCGCGCGGACGGAACATCTTGCCGGATGAAGGTTAACGGGAAGGCTGCGGCCAAGCGAAATCGCGTCGGTACCGTGAGCCAGCCTTGAAAGCAGGTCTGCTTCCCTGTGCAATGTCCGGTGTTGGCGCTTTCCAGCCACGGACTGGTCTTCCGCTATCGGGCCCATTGCGGTCGTTAAAACACGGATCGCACAGTCAGCCACCAATCGCCAGCAGATTTCAGTGAGACGCTTCCGATCGTTGCGGTTGCAAAATTCAGTCGATCACATGATTGCCAGCGGTCATCGGACGGTCTATTGAAAAATCGAACTTAGAGGCCCGACATGAACATGGCTCCGAAGATTGCAGAACGGCGACGCTGAAGCTCTTAACGCTTCCGTGCTGCCGCGCTCGCCGCGCTTGCTTCCGCATATGAACTGAAGGGCCTTGAAGCCGCCCCCTCCATCGTCCGGTCGACCAGACCCGAGTTCGGCGATCTCCAATGCAACGACATGATGCGGCTGGCGAAATCCGCGGGCAAGAACCCGCGCGTGCTTGCGGCGCAAGTCGCAGAGGCAGCCCGGAGTGCTCTTTTCGAGGACGTGTCTGTCGCCGGCCCAGGTTTCGTCAACTTCCGGCTGGCCGATTCAGCCGTTGCCGCGGAAGCAAGCGCCATGCTTGCCGATCCATCGCTCGCCGCAGAGAAGGTGGAGCCGATGCGAACGGTCATTGACTTTGGCGGACCCAACGTCGCCAAGGCACTGCATGTCGGCCATCTGCGTTCCTTCGTCATCGGGGAGAGCCTGCGGCGCATCCTCGTGGAGATCGGTCACGACGTACTGTCCGACATTCACCTTGGTGACTGGGGCCTGCAAATGGGCAAGCTTCTTCTGGGTGCAGCTCAGGCCGCGGGATGGAAGGCAGGTGACCCGACATACTTCATCGATCCATCGGCATTTGATGCCATGACCGTCGAGGAGCTTGGCGCCCTTTACAAGTCGGGCAATGCTGCCTGCGAGGACGAGGCTTCGCTTGCGTTCGCGCGGATGCTGACCACGAAGCTGCAGGACGGAGATCCGCTTCTGGCGGAGGCCTGGGCGCGCATGCGGGCCATTTCCCTTGCATCGATCTCCGCCACGGCGAAGATGCTCGGCGCGCATTTCGATCTATTCAAAGGCGAAAGCGATGCTCATGCGGAAGTCGCGCCCATGCTCCACGATCTCACCACCCGCGGGCTGGCGCGGGAGAGCGATGGGGCTCTTGTCATCGACGTCTACGGCGACGGGCTTCCGGACAATGTGCCACCTCTGCTTCTCCAGAAGAGAGACGGAGCGGCCCTTTACGGTACCACCGATCTCGCAACACTCCGGCAGCGGGTACGTGACATCGGCGCGCAGCAGATCGTTTACTGCACCGACGATCGGCAGGCACTCCATATCGCCAGCGTGTTTTCGGCGGCGCGTACGGCAGGTTATGCCGATGGCGTCGAATTGCGGCACGTGACCTTCGGTACAGTCCGCGGCAATGACGGCAAGCCCTTCAAGACCCGTGACGGGTCGGCAGCCTCGCTCGGTGACATGATCGATCTTGCGCTCGCCAAGTCGTCTGAAATGGTCGCCGACAGCCAAGCAGCGACGGTTGTGGGCCTCGGCGCGTTGAAGTTCGCCGACCTCTCCACACCAAGAAAGACAGGCTACATCTTCGATATCGACAGGATGACCTCCTTCGAGGGACGGACCGGACCGTACCTTCAATACGCCTACGCCCGGATCTGCTCGATCCTCGACAAAGCTGCGGAGGTCAGCATCGTTCCAAGCGAGACAGTCTCGATCAGCCATCCATCGGAACGTGCCGTCCTGATGGAATGCCTCTGGTATCCGCACGCCCTTTCGGAGGCAGCGCGACAGTTCGAGTCTTTCGAAATCGCTGATCGGGCCTATCAGGTGGCGGATGCGTTCAGCCGGTTCTACACGGATTGCCCGGTGCTGAAGGCGGACGATCCGTCGGGACGGCTCGCCACGTGCAAGCTGGTCGCAAGGGTTATCGGAAAGTGTCTTGAGCTTCTTGGAATGGAAGCTGTGCGGCGTATGTAAGGTCCATTGGTTTGACGGCTTCCGGCCCTTAGCATGTGTAATCGGGCGGTCCCACAAGGGGCAGGCTCCCATTACAATCTCGATGCAACCGAGATGACGGGAGACGACGATGTTTTATGCTGCCTTGGACGTGTCACTGCGGTCAGTGGCGATCTGTATTATCGACGAGGCTGGGAAAGTCAGGCTTGAGCGGTCGGTTCCATCGGACGGGCCGGGCGGGCCGGGTTTGTCGGCGAACCACAGAGAGAGATAGGTCGTTCCAGACGTTGTTCTTGGGGTTCAGGGCGATCCGACGACCGCCCATTCGAACCGTCGCCGGTGAGCTATTTGGCCACGTGCCACACTCCTCCAACGCCATCGCCGTTGGCTTCACCGGCTTTCTTATCCTCGACATAGGTGTAAAGTGGCTTACCCTCATAGGCCCACATCTCTTTGCCATCCGCAGCTTTGACTAGAGACCATTCGTCTTCCGCCTTGGCCTTGGCTCCAGCGTGGAACGCCGGCCACTTCTTCAGGCAATCGCTATCGCAGTTGGATTTGCCTTTTGTATCTTTGTCGAAGGTGTAAAGCACCATGCCTTTTTCAGTGGCCAGGACCTTGCCCATTTTCGTCTCGACCATCTTGGCCGGCTCGGCCGCAAAAGCAGACCCGGTTAAAGCAGTTAACGCACCTATCGCGATTAATATCGTTCTCATGATTTTTCTCCCATTCGGCAGTGCCGGCGGAATGCCAGCAGTACCCGATCTAACTGATAAAAACGCCCAACTATGAAAGCGGTTCCGCCCATGGGGGACGAACACGACAGGCCAGCAATAGTTACAAGGTCCACGAAGCGCCAACTCCGGACCCTTGCCAATGATGGCAGAAGGGTCGCGTCTCGACCCCAAAGCGGTCATTTGAGTCATCGTCGGTCATGAGCATCGCAATGTTGGGCTTCTTGTCCTGTGCTTGCGCTGGAGCGAAGACACTGCATGCTAGTGCAGCGGCCAGAGCGAAGCATTTCACGCTTCTCGTAGTCATGACTGCTATCCCCTTTGCTGGGTTGTGCGCCCGCCTCGATCAGGCGTGGCGTGAGAAACACGCTGACCCATGATGTGTCGTCAATGCGGCTTCTAGTTAAGGTGAAATCGGGCCGAGCGGCCCGAGCCACCTTGCTTGCGAGGACTTCCCCGCGCCATCAGCCAGGGACTGTCACGGAGTGATCTAAGCATCGAGCGTGTCGGATCGCGAAACACCGAGCATGCTTCCTAACGGCGATCCCCTGGCTTGAACCTTCTGGCAACGGAGGCTCGTTGTGATGTTCGGCATACAGACTGGCCAGATGGTCTCCAAATCATACAGCCATAGATTAGCATACCGAAGAGACCAGCGACGTTGCCCCTTAGGGAATACGAATTTGCCAAGCGTTGCGCTTCGATGTCCGCTTTGGGGTCCATTTTGTTCCCGAAGAATGCGTGAGTTTATGTCCGGAAAGGGCCGACTGCAGACCGTCCGCTGCTAGCATACCCGACGAGAAAGCGGACATTTGGGCACTCCGCGCCAAGGTCTGGGATTTGGCCCGAAGCGGCCGCTCGTGCCAAACCAGCCAATGTCTCCAACCGGTGGAGAGCGGTCGTCGCCAAGCTGATCCCCGAATGACGTGTTTCGGGCCGCATTCCGGACGGGCAGATTCCTGGCGATGAGGATCGCAGAAGTTCAACTGCGGCCGGCTGGTGAACGGACCGAAGCTGGAACTGATTACCCCGCTACATTGTATATCTTGGCAAGGTCGCGTAGATCCCAGTTCCCGCCAGACAACACCGCACAGACTTTTTCATCGGGCTTGACGTCTATGCTGCCCGCCAACAGTGCTCCGACGCCAATCGAGGCGGCTGGTTCAGCGATCAATTTCGCATCCTTGGCAAGAGCGCGCATCCCGGCGATGATGTGCTCGTCTTCAACAAGAACAATCTCGTCCACATACTTTTCGATAATCGGATACGGGTTTTGACCCGGAACGCTTATCCTCAAGCCATCCGCAATAGTGTTCTTTAAGGGAAGCGTTGTGCGCTCCTTGTTTATCCGGCTGTGAAAATACTTCGGTGTCAAGGCGGGCTCTGCCCCGATAACGCGCACCGATGGTTTCGTTTCTTTGATGGCGGTAGCGATTCCCGAGATTAGGCCCCCGCCGCCTACGGGAACGATGACGGTATCTACATCGTCCAGGTCCTGCAGTATTTCACACCCGATCGTGCCCTGACCGGCCATCACGATGGGGTCCTCAAAAGCGTGAACAGCCGCGTATTTGTTTTCTTTAGCGATTTCATACACCCTTTTCCATCTGGCGGCGGTGTCGCCATCGAAAAGAATGACTTCTGCCCCGAGGGCTTTCGTGTTTTCGATCTTGATCTTGGGCGTTGTGACCGGAAGGATCAGTATCGCTTTTACGCCAAGCATCCTGGCGGCATAAGCAAGCCCTTGGGCATGATTGCCCGACGACGTCGCAATTATGCCGTTTGCGATCTCTTCTCTCGAGAGCGAGAGAGCCTTGTTTAGGGCGCCGCGGATTTTGAATGCGCCAGTAATCTGCAGGGTTTCCGGTTTGAGATATAGCTGACAACCAGCGGCTTTCTCTATTTTGTCTGCACGCAATAGCGGCGTGTGCCTGACGTGCGGTTTCAGCCGTTCCTGAGCTTCACGGATGTCCTGAATGGTGGGGTGGTTGCGCATAGTCATTACTCAAAAAACTGAAAGAAAGTGCCGACGTTATTGGCTATTGCGTTCTGATAGATTTTGCCCGCTGTCGTATTGTCTTGTATGGCCATCCCCGTGGAATCGAAAATCGTGATTTCGTCATCACTTTCTCGTCCCGGCTTTCTTCCCAACAATACCTCGCCGATTTCGCCATGGATGTCGTCTTTGGTGATGATGTTTTTATTCAGCGGGTGCCAAGTCTCGCCCTTTTCTGTGCATTGCGAGATCGAGTCGAGGATGATTTTCGCGTTCCTGAAGAGTTCCGGATCCAGCTCCTGCTTGCCGTGTTGATCTGTGCCGATTGCAACGATGTGTGTACCGGGCTTCACCCAATCCGCTTCCACAAGCGACCCTTTCCCGCGGGTCGTCGTAATCAAGATATCGGCCTGCTCAACGGCTTCTTTTTTGGAGTTTGCCATGATTACAGGAATGCCAAATTCGCTTTCGATATCCGTCTTGTATTTGGAAAGCGTATCCGGGTTACTGTCCCATGCGCGGATCTCTTCAATTTTCATGATCTCGTTGATCGCCCGAATTTGCATTCTTGCCTGATTTCCTGTCCCGACCGATGCGATCGTCCTGGCGTTCTTCCTCGCCAGGGCTTTTACGGAAACGGCTCCAGCCGCTCCGGTTCTGAGGCCAGTGATCAAGCTTCCGTCCATAACGCAAATCAACGCACCGCTCCTGGCATCAAACAGGAGAATGGTCCCCATGCCATTAGGTACCCCGTGTGCTGTCGGGTTATCAATGAACCCACCAGAAGACGCCTTCATGGAGATCACTTCATTGGCTTTGTAGTAACCAAGCTTGACGTCAATTTCCCCACGAGGCGATGGGAGATGCATCCCTATATAATCAGGTTGTTCCACCTGATCGCTGTTAAAGGCTTTGTATGCCTCTTCCACCGCGCCGATGACTTCTGTCATACCGATTAGCCGCCTTACTTCATCCTTCTTAAGCAGCAGCGTTTTCATGCATGACCTCTCTATTTTGGGTTCATGGGATGCATCGGCACAGTGCGCCCGGTACCGCAATCACCATAGTGGGTGAGCGGCGAGACTGGTGGCCGCATTCGCCGCGACCGGAAGCAGATTGTTCTGTATCGCATAGGGGCTTTGGCAGAGAGTTGCGGCAGGCGTCTGGCCGAGCTTGGGCGTCAGCGTAGGCTTTTCCATGCACGACAAGGATAAGTTCAAAGGCTAGACGGCGCTTGCAGGGAACGGCGCCCGAAACGGATAGGCGGACGATCCACAACGCATTGCAGCCTTTCCGCATCGCGTGCAGGATTGGCCGCTTTGGGTCGAGACGCGTCGATCGCAGCTTCCGAGGTAAGGTCTGGAAGTGGCGCGAAGCCGCCGAGGCGGCTCGTCTGCCTTCGGCCCACAGCGGTCATCGAGCTTTCGCAAACTCCATCGCAAGAGCCTTCTTCTGGAGCGCGTGCGACAGAACATGGCGATTTCGCGCCCAGCGGGTGTGGCGATGTCAAGTACTTGCCGGAATGCGGGCGACGACCTTTATCTCAAAGTCGAAGCCGGCGAGCCAGTTTACGCCGAGCGCAGTCCAATTCGGATAGGGTGGCTTGCTGAAGATCTCTTGCTTGATAGCCATGATCGTTCCGAACTGGTTTTCAGGGTCAGTGTGGAAGGTGGTTACGTCCACGATGTCATCCATCGTGCAGCCCGCTGCGCTCAGCGTGGCCTTCAGGTTTTCAAAGGCCAGCCGTACTTGACGTTCGAAATCGGGTTCTGGTGTTCCATCGGAACGGCTGCCAACCTGTCCGGACACAAACAGCAGATCGCCGGATCGGATAGCGGCGGAATAGCCGTGCTGCTCGTAAAGAGTGTGCCTATTAGCAGGAAAGATTGCTTCGCGTTGGGTCATTCTGATCTCTCTTTATTGTTGGTAACTACTGATGCGCGGGCAGGAACGCTTCACAAACTCGCGCTCCATTTGATATACGGTACGTATGTGGAATATCCGACATACGCATCGTATGTCAAGTTCATATACGCTTCGTATGCGAATTTTGAGGGATTGAATGGCGAAAACACGTAGCGAAACGATGCAGGAAAACCGCGTCAAGTTGATAGCGGCTGCGCGAAAGGCTTTTGCGGAAAAGGGGTACTCCGCAGCGTCAATGGACGAGTTGACGGCTGACGTCGGTCTGACCCGGGGCGCGCTTTACCACAACTTCGGAGACAAGCGCGGGCTCCTGGCCGCGGTTGTCGATCAGATTGACACGGAAATGGCGGCGCGCGCTAACGAGATTGGGGCTCGGGCGGGCAATGATTGGCAGGGCCTGCTCGCTGAGGGTGCGGCCTATATCGAGATGGCGCTAAATCCAGAAGTCCAACGCATCGTTCTGCTCGACGGACCTGCGGTGTTAGGTGATCCCTCGCAGTGGCCTAGCCAGAACAGTTGTCTGCAGGTGACCAAGGGCACGGTGGAGCGCCTAATCGCACAAGACATCCTCAAGCCACTTGACGCAGAGGCGGCGGCTCGATTGCTTAGCGGCGCGGCTCTCAATGCTGCACTCTGGATCGCCGCGAGCGAAAACCCGCAGAGCGTGCTGCCGAAGGCGGTCGAGGCTTTTCATGCCTTGGCGGCGGGTCTGCTTTTGGAGCGTTTGTGATCTGCTAAAGGCCAAAGTCGAGCTTCCAGACTGAGCCTTTGGCGTCGCGGAATGCTCAGTTGAAGCTACAGCCTCCAAGACCGCGGCGGCTTGCGACTGCAGCAACTTGAGCTTCTGGCGCATTCCTGCCGTGCGCACAGCGGAAATATGCCGAGCTTGCGATCTGGAACTATCGGAAATCGCGGGCTTTAGGGAACTGGCTCGGCATAGTCTCGCGCTCGGGATAAGTTCCAGATTTGCCTATCGATACGCTGCACTTGAAGAGCAGGAACTTCCATTAGCTACCGTAATCGCTCATGGGCTCTTACCTTTTGAACGTGCCGTGAGGTGCCCAACCGATCGAGCGCGCTACAGGTAGCTACCTCCGCTCCTACGGACAAACGGGTGTCATGTCGCCAATGCGATCTCTGTCTGCTCTGTGACCTCGAATTGCACTGACCGCTTTGTTTTCTTCTGGATGGTGGTCGCGCGATCTCGAATGGAGCTTTCCGACATAGGTCTTCGACCCGCAGCCTAACGAGATCGCACGCACGAAGCTTGCTGTCGATGGCGAGATTGAAGAGGGCCAGCTCGCTGAACACCCCGCTCATTTCAAGGCGAACGCGGATCGACCAGACGTTTTTCGGTTGAAGTGGCCAAGGAGGTCTCACCCCAGCAATTGCAACAAATGGCAGGAGATGGCGAAACGGTCATTCCGTCGCTTCCCAAACCTGTGGACCGGCTTGGCTTCGGCCAATGTCTAGGGGCCGATGAGGTGGAAGCGCGCGAAAATCCATCGGGGCTCGCGGCGACGATTTATCAAGCCGCATTAGAGCCGGATATACGTCAGCAGTTGTGACCGTCGATCCTGATCTTGGTCAACCGTTGCAATCGGGCGGGGTCCATATACGTCCGCACATGGCGGCTTTGCGCTTAATTGCAGTCATAAGCCCGTTACGCAGCGTCGCTACTGCAAACCAATCCGTGAGCGCTGCTGTTGCAGCACCGCCACGGGCTGGGGCTTTCGATCCCTCCCCATTGTTTTGACCGACGTGGCGCTGATATATCATCTATGAGCTGATATTTATTTCAGTAACAACTTTATGGAGACGCGTGTGAGCGGCGGCGCTGTTGGCATAGGAAATATCGGAATACGAAGCCTACTGGCGGGGGTCAGCGTCGTGGCATTGAGCATTGCCTTCTGCCTGCCGACTCTGGCGTCGGCGGGAGAATATACGGCCGCCACCAGAGGGCAGTTGGACGATCAGATCAGAGCCGCGAATGCCGATGGCGATGCAAGTTCCATCATCAGACTGACCGGCAATGTAGGCGTCGGAGCCCCGCCAAGCCTCGCTTTAGCAACCAAGTCGATCACGATCGATACTCAGGGCTTTGTTCTCTCGGGCGCGGATGGTACCGGCGCGACGGCTGGCACCTCGGTGACCCTGCAAGGGAACGGCGGTGGAACCTACACATTGATGGGGGCTTTCAGGGGCGGCAACGCTAACGCGGGCGCCGCCGGCCAGGGCTTGCGACTAACGTTTGGGGCAGCGGCAACCAACAACGGCGTGATCCAGGGAGGAAACAGCCTGAGTAACGCCGGGGGGGCTGGTCTCGAGCTCGGAGGACCCGGCGCCGCGCCTACATTGGTCAACAACGGAACGATCCGCGGCGGAAGCGGATCTGTCAGTGGTTCAGGAATTCTCTACCGCTCGGGCACCCTTACCAACGCAGGTACAATCGAGGGCGGAACGGGCGCGGCCGCCATCGTTGGCAACTCAGCCAGCGCAAATCTCTCCATCATCAATAGTGGCACAATCCGGGCCGGCGCGGGCCAGACAAATGCTATCATGCGCTCAGTTGCGGCGACGACGGGCACACTCACGCTTGAGCTCCAGGCCGGGTCGGTGATCGAAGGTAACGTCGTTGCCGGTGTCACGCCCACCACTGACACGCTGCGCCTCGGCGGCTCTGCCAGCGATAGCTTCGACGTCTCGGCGATCGGCGCGGCCGCGCAATACCAGAACTTTGACATCTTCGAGAAGACCGGCACCAGTACCTGGCTGCTGACGGGCGTCGGCACCACGACCACGAACTGGACGATCTATGACGGCACGCTGCTAGTTGGCGACCATAGCGCCGCCGCCAGCGTCATCGGCGACATCACCAACTTCAGCACACTCGGCGGCAGCGGCACCATCTTCGGTGACGTGACGAACTCGGGCACGATCGCCCCCGGCAACTCGATCGGAACGCTGACGATCTCGGGCGACTACGTCGGCAGCGGCGGCGCCCTGGAGATCGAGAGCGTGCTCGGCGGCGATACGTCACCGACCGATCGCCTCGTCGTCACCGGCAACACCTCAGGCACCACCAACGTCCAGGTGATCAATCTCGGCGGGAGCGGCGCGCAAACGGTCGAAGGCATCAAGATCGTCGATGTCGGCGGCACGTCAGCGGGAACCTTCACGCTGCAGGGCGACTATGTGTTCCAGGGCGATCAGGCCGTGGTCGGAGGAGCCTATGCCTACCGGCTCTACCAGAACGGTGTCTCCACGCCGACTGATGGCGACTGGTATCTGCGGTCGACCTTGATCGATCCCGCCACGCCGGGCGAGCCGGCCTCGCCGCTCTACCAACCCGGCGTTCCTATTTACGAGGCCTATCCGCAACTGCTGCTCAGCCTGAACGGGCTGCCCACGCTGCAACAACGCGTCGGTGACCGCTACTGGCAGCCTGGCGGCAAGACGGCGTCCGCCTTAGAGCCGGAGGGCGTCTGGCTGCGCACCGAAGGCATGCACGCCAGCATCGAACCGGACACCAGCACGAGCGGCACGAGCTACGACTACGATCTGTTCAAACTGGAAGGCGGGCTCGACGGTGAGTTCTACCAGGACCGGAGCGGCCGACTGATCGGCGGCCTGACCGTTCACTACGGCACCGTTTCCGGCGACATCGCCTCGGTCTACGGCGACGGCAAGATCGACACGACCGGCTACGGCGTCGGCGCGACACTCACCTGGTATGGTGAAACCGGTTTCTACGTTGACGCGCAGAGCCAGGCGACCTGGTACGACAGCGACCTGAAATCCGGCGTCGACGGCGATCTGAAGAATGGCAACAATGGCTCCGGCTATGCTGTGAGCGTCGAGACGGGCAAGCGCTTGGCTGCCTCCGGGCCATGGTCGATCACGCCGCAGGCCCAGCTTGTCTATTCCTCCGTAAACTTTGACAGCTTCGACGACAGGTTCGGAGCGCGGGTCTCCCTCGACGAGGGCGATAGCCTGATCGGCCGCCTGGGTGTGGCGCTCGACCGCGAGGAGAGCTGGCAGAAGGCCGACGGCCAGACGGCCCGCGCGAAACTCTATGGCACTGCCAATCTCTACACCGAATTTCTAGACGGTACGGCCGTCGATGTCGCCGACACCGGTTTCGCAAGCAAGAACGACCGCCTCTGGGCGGGGCTCACCTTCGGCGGCTCCTACAATTGGAGCAACGAGCGCTTCTCGTTCTACGGCGAGGTCGCGGCCAAGTCTTCCCTGGAAAACTTCGGCGACAGCTATGCCGTGAGTGGCACTGCCGGCATCCGCGTCAAATGGTGATGGATCGTTAACTTCGGGCGTCGGAGGGGCCGCGAGCGCATGGAGATTCAGCTTGGGAAGCTTCGCGAACCTTGAGTAAAATCAATACGAGGTTTCGCCAGAAAAGCGGCGTATTTGCCCAACGATTCCGAGGTCTGGTAGTACCTTGTGCCGGGCGCGGAAAATAAACAAAAACAATATGGTTAGTGGACGGCTGGACACCGAAATTTGCTACGCAATCATTATACTTTTTCGAAAAGTGTCGAGCCCGTCCGGGCACGCGGTAGACCAGTCGTATGTCCGCTGGAGCGTCAGTAGTGACAGCTGGAAGGAGCGCCGGGTTTAAAGCCTTGGTCACAGACTGGATTCATCGGGCGCTTGCGATCCATCATTCGAGGAGTGAGAAATCGATTGGTCGTCGGTGTGGTATTCTGCTTACTCACTGCCTTTGGGTTGGATTGCTGTGCCTTCGATGAAACAGGAGCCGCGGAAGATGGCGCAAGGGTCGCAAGGTTAAAGAGTGCAGCGACCGCCGCAACCATGAAAGCGCGGTTCATTGGCATTCTCCTTCGGATAATGGTTGTCATCAAGGGCGAACACCGCATACACGCGGTGAAGTCGCATAGGCAGTCGGCCCATGCTGCCTGTGCTGTGTGAACCGGTGATGTCAACACGCTCGCGCAGAGAAGGAGCTTGACCGCAGCCCGCAATTAGTAACTGAACGCTTCAGTCCGCGGGAGCTTCCAATGCGTTCAAGGATTATCGCACTTCGATGTTGATCGCTTTGGGGCCTTTGCCCCTTTTATCTGGCTCCGTATCGAAAGACACCTTCTGTCCTTCATGAAGAGATTGGATGCCAGAATCTTGAAGGGCCGAGATGTGTACGAACACATCATTGCCACCGCCGTCGGGGCTTATAAAGCCAAACCCCTTGTCGGCATTGAAGAATTTGACTGTACCCGTTGGCATTGCTTACCTCATCAACTGCGAGACGGCCCCACCATGTAGCCGACGCTTGTCCTTCGCAAGCGAAAATACGTCTCGCACAGCTACGCTGGCGAACTTGGTCTCGCGTGGAAAAGATCAGAGTTGGACCCGATGGAATATATCGTTCCAATTTGAAGCGGAGGTGAAGGTCGCTGTCTTCCCAGTCACGGGTTTTGCTTCATCCACGTAATATGGGTACTTGCCTCTCTCACTGCGTCATCGACGGTTCCGAATAGCGATGTGTAACCGCGATAGTTTCGATATGGCCCGTTGCCGTCTCCATCGTCGGGCTCGATCCATTCTGGGCTCGGCGGATTTGCGATGAAATCGAGATCATAACGTATGACCTCATCGGAGACAGTCTCGATTACACTCAATTTTGCCAGGAGCCGCCGGACGTCGGCCTGCATAGCGATCATGTGCGGCGTACGCCGATGGAACTCGTGTGCCTCGGCATCGCGGAAGCCTTCGATCAGAACCACGACGTCTTCGTCGTCCTTATGCCGATGATACTCGAAAAATACGCAGCCCGGCTCAGCGCGTGTTAACGCGACATGGGGCTCCATGGCGGCGAGGAACTCGTCTCGCATCCCCTGCCTGCAGCTCAGCCAGCCGGTTATGAACTTCATCGACCACCTACCGCCGACAAGGCAGCTATTACCGCACCAGATTCGGCCGTCCAGCCGAACAAAATCTCGATTGCGAGAAGTGACGCTTCATGGTTGCTGCGGGGCGCATCAGCCGCGATCAACTCGGCCGTGCAGTCCCTAAGTACAATGCAACGGTAGTCGCGGAACATCGCGTCCCTGACCGTCGACTCAACGCATATGCTGGTCGTCGCACCCGTGAATATGAGCGTGTCGATTCGTTTGGCACGAAGAATGGTGTCAAACGACGTTTCGAAGAAAGCGCTGTATCGATGCTTGGAGACCACGACATCGCCTTGTCGGGGCTCAAGTTCCGCGACGATTGCCGTATTCCAAGTGTCGCGAACGAGGATTTGACTTCGGGTGCCGCCCGGTGCCTCCACTGTCGCGCCGATGTTCATGCGCCTGTGCTTGATCCGATGCGGGGAATCCTCGTTCCCCGCATCGGAGAGGTCGGAATTGTGTTCCTGCCGGGTGTAGACGATAAACAGTCCCGCACGCCGTGCCGCCTCGAGCACCCGGGAAATCGGCTGAACGAGGGCCGCAATTGGTGCGACATCAAGCCCAGCACGTTCGAACATTCCTCCATGGCTACCGAAGTCATTCTGCATATCGATGACCACGACGGCCGTCCGGTGGGGGTCGAAGCTTATCGGCTCAGGCCTAGCGGTAATTGAAACTTGCGCATCCATTCCCAGCCCTCCCGCATCGAGCGCGGCGACTATAGCACAGCGTGGGTGTATCGTCTGCTAGATACCAACCGGTGCTTGTCGAAGGGACTGAGCGAAGTAATGTGCCCATATGAGCAGTCACAATCTGAAGATAGAAGGGCTTTGAAGGCCGAAGCACCGGCGTCGCTGGTCGACGCTAAAAAGCTGGCCCGATCGAGCCAGTGTGCCCGACCACAGGTCTTCGACCAGCAGCCTACGAGATCGCACGCACGAAGCTTGCTGTCGATGGCGAGATTGAAGCGGGCTTGCTCACGGAGCGCCCCGCTGATTTCAAGGCGAACGCGGATCGACCAGACATTTTTCGGTTGAAGTGGCCGCTTTTGACCGACAAGGACGCCCTCGTTCCACGGATGCCGGGTACGCATTACGACGGTTTCCACGACGAAGTCTCCGCCACACCTCCCGCCGCAACGTCCCTAATCGACGGGTAAACGATATCACAATCGTCGCCTCGCGGCCCACGGCGGCCGTTTGGAAGGTCTGCTGCTTGCCGATCACCTGGCGGCCGATCTCGCCCCCCTTGCATGACGCCGATCCGTGTGCTAGACACTGAACTAGATGGTTCAGTTTTCGACAGCTCGCCTTGATGCCTCCTTTGCCGCGCTCTCGGACGCCACTCGACGCGGCGTTCTGGAGCAGCTCGGGAGTGCGGATGCTTCGATCACGGAGCTTGCAGAGAAGTTCCACATGACCCTCACGGGCATGAAGAAGCACGTCGGGGTCTTGGAGCAGGCGGGGCTGGTTACGACGGAGAAGGTCGGGCGTGTGCGGACCTGCAGGCTCGGCCTGCGCGGGCTCGAGGAAGAGGCGGCCTGGATCGAAGCGCGCCGCCAGATCTGGAACGCACGCTTCGACGCGCTCGACGAAGTCGTCGAGGCCCTAAAACGGAAGGAGAAAGTCGATGGGAGGCAGAGCGAGTAACGGCCGCACGGCGGTCGAACGGAGGTCCGAGCGCGAACTCGTCGTGACGCGCACCTTCAACGGCCCGGTTCGCCTCGTGTTCGACGCGTGGACCAAGCCTGAGTTGTTTAAGCTGTGGTGGGCGCCGAAGTCGTGCGGCGTCCCCCTGCTTTCCTGCGAGATGGATGTTCGCACCGGGGGCAGCTATCGCATCGTGTTCGGACACGACGCCTCGGACTCCATGGCCTTCTTCGGCAAGTACCTCGAAGTGTCGTCGCCTTCGCGCCTCGTGTGGACCAATGACGAAAGCGATGACGCCGCCGTCACCACGGTGACCTTCGAGGAAGAGGACGGCAGGACGCTGCTGGTCCTGCAAGAACTCTATCCCTCGAAGGAAGCGCTCGACGAGGCTTTCGTCGGCATGGAAGACGCGATGCCCGAGCAGTTCGAGCAGTTGGATGAACTTCTCATCATCTGGGGCGTGAGCGTGTGACAGCTTCAACTCAATCGGCCACGCCACAAACAGGGACGAGATAGGGCATTGGCGCAGCCTAGAGCGCCTTGCCTATGATATCCACCACAGCGCCCCTGCCACAAAGGGAGAGGACGTCACCGTTCAAGTGCCAACGCGAGCGCAAAATCGTCTGAATTGAGCACCGCGCTGGTCCACACGGGGCTATAAAGAGCCGCGCCGAGAATGCCGACTACGGCAGCGTTCGCGCCACGCATGGCTGCCTGAGCCATCGGGCGCTTCCGTAGGCTGTCCCACGCGCCCAAGAGCAGCAAGAATCCAGGCAGAAAGATCGCGACTAAGCAGATCACTGCGCCAAGCAGGTCATCGGGGGCAGGCCCGCATGACAGCGCCGAGATAGGCGGCGACCAATCTAGCGCTCTGCGGTCCGACGCTCGTCTAACGCCAAGTTTTTTGAGATAATGAGTATTCGGCAGATCACCCGATCTGGCCAATTATCGAGGGAGGATGTCCTATGCCACTTTTCGTAACGACAGGGTGCTATACAGCCACGTCAGCGAAGGGAATGATTGACAATCCATCGAACCGAGAACAGGCGGCCCGTGGCATCATGGAAGCAGCGGGCGGGAAACTGCATTCTTTCTACGTCACGACCGGCGAAACCGACTGGATGGCAATCACGGAATTCAACGATGGTGCCGACCTGATGCCCGCACTTCTCGTCATCGGCGCATCGGGAGCCGTATCGAATGTCAAAACCGTGCGAGCCTACACGGGCGCGGAATTCAAGGCTGCGCAAGAGAAGGCGGGCACAATCGCATCTACCTACAAGCCCCCGGCAAAATAGGCAGGCCACTGGTTGAAACATCTCTGGCAGCGGATCGAACTTCCGCTGCCAGAAACGATGTGTTAGCGCGCAATGAGGCCGCGTTCGAGCGGGGTCAACTCGATCGCGGCATTCCCCGCGGGCTGCTCGATCCGCTGGAGACCTCTCAACCTCCTCGCGATCGCGAGGAAGTAGCGGCAAAGGCGCGAGAACGGCGATCCGGTTCGCGTAAGAGAGTCCATCACGCACAGGAGATCTCAGTCAGGTCTCAAGTTGACGCATTTCAGCTTTCGGCCATCGTCTGCAGTCGGCCCAAAGTGGTCGCGCGTTCCACGACCAGCCCGTTGTCGGCTTATTCATTCACCCCTATAAAAACAGCATGAAAATTCGACGAGCGTCTGAATCGGACCAAGATGCCATCTGGCGTATCATTGAACCCGTCATACGGGCGGGCGAAACCTACGCGCTTGATCGCAATTTGAGCAAGGCCGATGCACTCAGCTATTGGCTTGGTATCGATCGAGAAACATTTGTGGCCGAAGAGAATGGGAGCATCGTCGGCACTTATTATATCAAGCAGAACCAGGGTGGGGGCGGAGGCCACGTTTGCAATTGTGGGTACATGACCGATCATTCTGCCGTTGGGCGAGGCGTCGCAAGAGAAATGCACCAGCACTCCCTTGAGATCGCGAGAGAACGGGGCTTCCGTGCCATGCAATTTAATTTCGTGGTCAGTACGAACGAGCGTGCCGTGAGATTATGGAAATCCCTCGGATTTGAGGAAGTAGGACGCCTACCGGGCGCATTCCTGCATCCCATGACGGGTTATGTCGACGCGTTGGTCATGTATCGAATACTTTGACGTCCCCCATGACAGCCACGGAGGTGCGGGATGAAGACTATACCGCGCATTTCGTACGAACGACGAAGGGAGAGTTGGCAGGACGCGACCGTCGCCTTTTGCATCGCGGGTGTGCTTTCAATGGTCATTATCCTGGTTTTCCTCCAGTCCAGGCGCGAAGCTGCCGAGGGGGCACAGCTTTTGGCCCCAAATGGTCATCGGCTCAGTGATAAATGGCAGCAGGAGCGAGTATTCGCGTAAGGAAATCTCGAAGGACTGGTGTGATCTGCTCTCGTGGGAGACGATGCCCACACTCAAAGGTATGAAGAGTTGCTGATACGCCGGCTTGTAAAAGGGCTCCTAGAAATCTCTCGGCGTGATCAATAGGCGCACGGTCATCGTACTTGCCATGCAACAGCAGTGTTTCTGCGTGGATTTTGTGTGAATGATACAGAGCAGAGCGATCCAAGAAAGCTTCGCTTGAAAGGCCTGCCTCTTTTTGGATGGCCTGTTGCAAACCCCGCGAACTGCTTTGGTACGCTCCCCTGAGATCGTAGACGCCTCCCGTGAGGATGATTGCTCGGAGATCACGCACCTGAGCGGCAACCATGGCCGAAGCGACTGCCCCCCGACTGTTTCCATAGAGAACAATGCGTCCGGGATCGACTGATGGCTGCTCCCTGAGAAAGTCCAAGGCAGCCACAATCGCTCGCTGGGTAGCTGGTCCGCAGAAATCGGCAGGACCATCGGATGCACCAAAACCGGGCTGTGAAACGGCAGCCGCCGTTACGTTGAGACGAGAGGAGAACCGAAGCAACGATCCGTCATCAACAGCCTCTTTGCCCCCCAAAAGGAGCCCGCCCTGATTGCCATGCACGAACAATATCGCTCCTGCAGGTCTTGCAGCTGAGGGTCGAGCCAGGCCATCGCTGCCACCAATCATATGTTGCGTAATCGCCGACATTGCCGTCACCGAGTAAAATTGGTGGTGAGGATAAGGGGGCATGACATCCTGTCAATGACCGCTGTTGATGGCGCATAGTTGCCATAGTGCTCCACGTTTAGTGGCATTTGATATCGAGTGCCCGGAATTATCCGCCAAAGTGTGGGGCGGCACACCGGTTACGATAGACAGCGCTGTAGCCTCATTTGCTGGATATTGTCGTCTTCACGGTCGGCCTCGCGCCACCACGAATGAACGCAAGCGAGTAGTGGGTCGCTGCGGCAAGCAGACCGACGAATGGTCCGAGACCGGCCGCCTTCACCTGGATTGAATTGCCCAGCTCAAAGCAAAAGGCCGTTATCCTGTTCCCCGCCGTTTCCCGAAGGGAAGACGATCATTTGTGAAGCGCGGCAGTGAGCCATGACGAAGCCCGGTCGATAGCCACCGTCCTTCTGGATTTCAACGGCAGCAAAACGTTGTATCGGCCCTCCGGCGACAGTCTGGTCTCATCGAGAGCAACCAGCGTGCCGTCATCGAGGAACGTCTGAACAAGGGTGCCCCAGCCCAGGGCAATTCCCTGACCCGCGCGTGCGGCGAATATGGTCTCAGTGTAATGGCTGAATCGAAGAGAGGGCGTAACCTCGAAGTGAACGCCAAGTTCTGCGAGCCATTGCCCCCAGGAAAGCCACGATCGGTCCTCGGCGTCAGTCTCGATAAACTCGTCGGCCGTGGACAATGGGCCCTTGTCGCGCCGGTTGAAGTATTCTGGCGAGCAGACGAGCATTATTTCGTCCCCGCGGGAGGCAATAACCGTTCCGTCGCTGAAGGGAGGCAGCCCGAACCGGATGGCAAGATCGACCGCCCCGCTGTCCAAATCGATCTTCTGATCCTGGGACACGACGCGAATCTGAATGCCGGGATTCTGGGCGCGAAAATCGGCGAGGCGGGGAAGCAGCCAGAAAGATGAAAAAGCTACGGTCGCGCCGATGGTAACCACATCCTGGGCGGCCCCCTTGATGGCATCGATTGCGTCGGAAATGTTGGAGAAGCTCTGCGCTAGGGAGGCGCCCAGCCCCAGACATGCGGCAGTCGGCTCGATTGCGCGGTGCTTGCGCACGAACATCGGCTGACCGAGCTCTTCCTCCAGCAACGCAATTTGCCGGCTTACGGCCGCCTGGGTAACGCCGAGCTCGCCCGCAGCGATGGTGAAGCTCTTACGGCGAAGGACCGCCTCCAGCATGATCAGGGCCGTCATCGACGGCAAGCGCCTGCGAAACTGCATTCCATGCCTCGTCACATTACTCGTCGTTATGCGAATGTGATAATTAATGCCGTTGAAGAGGCACCGTAGCAAGGGCAGTCTATGCGAATACAGGCATAAGGGGCTCTCATGCTAAACAAACTTCCCTCCTCCATCTCCGCCCTTCTCGACGCTCGCACGAACGGCCACTCGCTGCCCGCCGGCCTCTACACGCGTGAAGACGTCTTCGACGCGGACATCGATGTTTTCTTCCACAAACACTGGATTTGTATCGGTCTCGACTGCGATGTTCCGGAAGCTGGCGATGCCACTGTCATCGACATTGGCAAGACGAGCCTCATCCTGCTGCGAGATGACGAGGGCGAAATTCGTGTGCTGCACAACGTCTGTCGCCACCGCGGCGCTCGCCTGCTGGACGAAGGAAAAACGATCGTTTCGAAGCTTGTCTGTCCCTATCACACCTGGACCTATGAGCTTACCGGAGAACTCAGTTACGCTCCTCATATGGGCAAGGACTTCGACAAGGACTGTCACGGACTGAAACCGGTGACCTTCAAGTCGATTGGTGGGCTGATCTATGCCTGTCTCTGTGACAACCCTCCCCACGACATCGACGTCCTCGAACATACAATGGTTGAACGCCTCGCTCCCTACGACATCCGTAATGCGAAGGTCGCCCATCAGACGGATGTGATCGAGGATGGCAACTGGAAGCTGACGATGGAGAACAATCGTGAGTGCTACCACTGTTCCGCGAACCATCCCGAGCTCTGTGTATCCTTCGTCGATCTCGACTTCGGCTTCGATCCGGAAACCTTGAGCCCGGAGGACCGCGCGCAGGCGCAAGAACATTTTCGGCTCTATGAAGAAAAGACCAAGGCGTGGGAGGCCGACGGCTTCCCATCCGCCGCCGTCGAGCAACTCTCCGGCTGCGCCACGAACTTCCGCACGCAAAGACTGATCATCGCTGGCGCCGGCGAATCCCAGACGCATGACGCCACGGCCGCATCATCTAAGCTGCTCGGCCACATGACGCGGAAGGACTTAGGCGATACCCATCTTTGGGGCCACAACTCCTGGAACCACTTCATGGGCGACCATGCTGTGGTCGCCATCGTCATCCCCCTGTCGGCCGGCAAGACCCTGGTCCGGACGAAGTGGCTGGTGCACAAGGATGCGGTTAAGGGTGTCGACTACGACCACGACAAGCTGACGGACGTCTGGATTGCGACGACCGACCAGGACGCTGACCTGGTGGCACGCTCCCATGCAGGTGCGCTCGATCCTGCCTACCGGCCCGGCCCCTACTCGCAATTCTCGGAGACCAACCTCGACAAGTTTGCAACGTGGTACATCGATCGGATGCGCGCAAATGGATATTGATTTCGCACAGAAGCAGGGCGGCTCAGCGCTGCGCGACACATGGGATCCCGAGCAAGACGACACCTTGGTGTGCTTGGACGTTCATCAGGAAACCCAAGACGTCAAGAGCTTCACCTTTGCGTCACCGCAAGGCAAGCGCTTCAGCTTCGACGGCGGACAATACTTCCTCTTCGACTTCCCGATTGGCGATGATGCCGAGGCACGCTGCTACAGCATCTCCTCGTCGCCGCACCGTGCAAACGCTTTTACCGTGACGGTCAAGCGGGTCGCGAACGGAAGAATATCGAACTGGCTTCATGACAACATGCAACGCGGTATGACCGTGAAGGCTCAGGGGCCGCTCGGTCGTTTTGTCTGTCCGCGCATCACCGCCCCGAAGCTTCTGCTTCTTTCCGGCGGCTCCGGCATTACGCCGGTGATGTCTATTCTGCGTGGCCTGGCGGATCGCTGCGAGCCCGCAGATGTCGTATTTCTTCATGCGGCTCGCTCGCCAGTCGACCTGATTTTTCGCAACGAGCTGAGCTGTCTTGCCGCACGAATGAAAGGCCTTCGCCTGCAGTTTCTGCCTGAGAGCGTCGATGGGGAGCCATCCTGGCCCGGGCTGACAGGCCGGATTTCGCCCGAGTTCCTGAAGCTCGCCGTGCCCGACATTGCGGAGAGAACCGTAATGTGCTGCGGCCCGGCGCCATTCATGGCCGCGGCGCGCTCGATCACCGCGCAGCTCGGAGTGCCCGTGAACAGCTACATCGAGGAAAGCTTCGATGCAGCGATTATCGAGGAACGAGCCGTCACCGGCGAGACCTCGACAGCAAACAAGGTTTTTCAGGTCGAATTCGCCAAGCAATCCAGAAAGATAGAGGTCGCCGACGACCAGACGGTGCTTGCCTGCGCGAAGAAGTCGGGCGTGCGCATCCCGTCCTCCTGCTCCAATGGCGTATGCGGCACATGCAAGTCGAAGCTGGTTTCTGGTGCGGTCGACATGAACCACAATGGCGGGATACGGCAACGAGAGATCGACGCTGGATTGTTCCTGCCTTGCTGCTCCAAGCCTCTCACCGACCTGGTGATTGATCGCTAACGGCTGGGCACGCGCCCGCACGACCTATCCTTTGGCGACAATAGGGATCGACCATGCTGCTTAGAGACAGGATCTCCGACCAAGGCTCCACGCTGTTCAAGGACGAGCGCAAGCAGGCCTATCTCAATCCGGCAGGAGCCGATCGGCCGCTCATAAGTCCTGTTCCCTTGCAAACCCTCGATTCCGTGCGGCGGTACCGGCTGGACCGCCTTCGCTTGCAAATGAAGGAATGGGACTGTTCGGCGTTGCTGTTGTACGATCCGGTCAACATACGCTACGCGTTCGACTCGTCGAACATGGCCATCTGGACGATGCATAATCCCTCGCGATATGCGCTCGTTGTCGCTGACGGTCCCGCCATCATGTTTGAATTCGAGGGATCGGAGCACATCAATGACGGGCTTCCCGATATCGATGAAATCCGCACGTCAAAATTCCTGTTCTTCACCTCCGGTAACCTTGTCGAACACCGAATGACGGACTGGGCCGATGAGATCGCAGACGTCATGAAGTCCCACGGGCGCAACACGAGACTTGCCGTCGACAGGCTCGAGCCGGCGCCGGCATCGGAGCTTTTAAAGCGCGGCCTGGAACTGCTGGACGGCCAGGAGCTGGCCGAACGAGCACGCTCGATCAAAAGTCTTCAAGAAATCGAACTCATGCGGTGGACGATCCGGGTGTGCGAAGCCGGTATGGCCCGCATGTACGAGGTTTCCGAGCCCGGACGAACGGAGCGCGAAATTTGGACTGAGCTGCATTTTGAGAACGCCCGCAGTGGCGGCGAATGGCTTGAGACGAAGCTTTTGACGGCCGGCCCACGAACCAATCCCTGGTATCAGGAGTGCTCTGACTACGTCATAAAGCACGGCGAGATGATCTCCTTCGATACGGACATGATCGGGCCCTATGGATATTGCGCCGACCTGTCGCGCTCATGGACCTGCGGTCACGTGGCAATGAGCGACAAGCAAAGCGAGCTCTATTCGGCGGCGTTGGATCAGATCGAGCACAACCTGTCGATCATTCGTCCTGGCATGACATTCGTTGACTTCAACGAAAAGAGTTGGCGCATCCCTGAAAAGTACCTGCCTTATCGCTATACTCTGGCAGTGCATGGGACGGGAATGGCCGACGAATGGCCCGGCATTTTGCTCCACCCCGATTTCGACCAGAACTTCACGGGCGTCATTGAAGAGAACATGGTTCTAAATGTTGAAAGTTTGATTGCGGAGGCAGGGTCGGAGAGCATCAAGCTGGAAACGCAAGTTCTTGTTACGTCTCGAGGAGCGGAGCGCCTGGACTCTTTCCCCTGGGAGGAGATCTGAAAAGGCTTCGGACGCGCAAAAGCCCGCAACGCGTTAGGATTGGCCGGTGAATGGAGAAGGCGGATGAGCGACTTCACCATCTCTTCTGCACTATTTTCAAGATGTAACAGCTATCGATACCTGCTGGAGCGACAGTGGGATCCCTCAAGGGAGACTGTCGCGTTCCTGATGCTCAATCCATCCACTGCGGACGCCTTCAGCTCTGATCCAACGCTGCGTCGATGCATCGCCTTTGCGAGGTCGTGGGGGTTCGGCGGTCTCGTCGTTGGAAATCTCTTCGCCCTTCGATCGTCCAATCCAGGACAGCTCTATGAGCAAGCGGACCCGGTTGGGCCTGAAAACGATCGATACTTACGCAAGATGTCCGAAAGCTGCGACAGGATCGTGTGTGGCTGGGGAAGGCATGGTGCCTATCGTGATCGAGCTTTTGAGGTTTGTCGAATGCTCGCGACGTCAAAGCTCTATGCACTCAAATTCACGTCGGATGGGCACCCCTGCCACCCGCTCTATATTTCAGGCACAGTCGAGCCGAGGCCATTCCAATGGTGAACTCGCTATCGCCGGTGCCGCGTCCGGTCGCAACGCCGAGGCGCTGCGCAGCCTCGGTTTTTCGCTGGTTCCATGGGTGGCTAGACAGACCGCTCTAGTTCCGGCAGGACATCGAACAGGTCGGCGACGAGACCGTAGTCGGCGACCTGGAAGATCGGGGCCTCCTCGTCCTTGTTGATGGCGACGATGACCTTCGAATCCTTCATGCCGGCGAGATGCTGGATGGCGCCGGAGATGCCGCAGGCGATGTAGAGATCGGGCGCCACGACCTTGCCGGTCTGGCCGACCTGCCAGTCGTTCGGGGCGTAACCGGCATCGACGGCAGCGCGCGAGGCGCCGACGGCGGCTCCGAGCTTGTCGGCAACCGGCAGGATGACCTGCCTGAACTTCTCCGCCGAGCCGAGCGCCCGGCCACCGGAGATGATGATC